>JAMXLL010000230.1 GCA_024281015.1 Candidatus Binataceae bacterium | reverse complement strand
CCGGATTGCTCGACAAGATTGCGGAGTTCAACAGCCAGACCAGCAAGCCGTTCTGCGTGATTCTGCATCCTGCACATGTGGAAACGATAGTAGTCCGGGCGAAACAGCTCGCCCGTGAGCGCGGCCTGGTGGTGTTCGATAGCTTCGAGCGCTCGGCCGCGGCCCTCAGGGTCGCCTACGATTACTGGTCACGGCGCCGCGCAAAAGACGCGGCGAGGGGCGGCAATTAGGCTCGTGCGAACGCGGGCCGCTTGGCGCCGGCGCGAGGCAATAGGTTTAGCCCATTAAAATAGCCGGCGCTCTGCTGCTATCATCTAATCTATGTCCGCTCGTTCGGAGATGATGCGGGCGATGGTGGTACGAACGCCCGGTCCCATCGAGAACAACCCCCTTCAAGCTGTCGAGTTACGACGGCCCGAGCCACAAACCGGAGAAGTGCTGGTCAGAGTGCGGGCCTGCGGCGTCTGTCGCACCGACCTGCACGTCGCCGAGGGCGATCTAGCTCCGAAGCACGAGTCGATCATTCCCGGGCACGAGATTGTCGGCGAGGTCGCTGAACTCGGCCAAGGATGCCGCCGTTTCAGGCTCGGCCAGCGTGTCGGAGTGGCCTGGCTGCACGAAACTTGCGCGGTATGCCCTTACTGCACGAGGGACCGGGAAAATCTCTGCCCGAATGCGCGCTTCACCGGTTGGGATCAGAACGGCGGCTATGCTCAATGGACCGTCGCACGCGAGGAATTCGCATATCCTTTGCCGCCGACGATTGCTGATGAGCAACTGGCGCCGCTGCTCTGTGCGGGTATCATCGGCTATCGAGCGATCAAGCGAGCAGAGATAAGGCCGGGCGCGACAGTCGGCCTATACGGCTTCGGCGGCTCAGCCCATCTCGCGTTCCAAGTCCTCCAATATTGGAAATGCCGCGTGTTCGTCATGACGCGTGGCGGCCGGCATTTGGAATTAGCCAGGCAAATGGGCGCCGAATGGATCGGCAGTGCCGAAGAACCGCCGCCAGCTCCCCTCGACGCGGCAATCTTGTTTGCACCGGCCGGCAACCTGGTCCCCGCGGCGCTCCAGGCGCTGGATCGCGGGGGTATATTGGCGGTGGCCGGAATCTACTTGAGCACCATTCCGCCGCTCGACTACGAACGCCACCTCTTCTACGAAAAGGAACTGCGCAGCGTTACCGCAAACAGCCGTCGGGATGGAGAGGAGTTCCTGAAGCTGGCCGGTGAAATACCGGTACGGACTCATACCGCCGCGATGGCGTTGGGCGAAGCCAATCTAGCCCTGCAGAAGCTTAAGCATGATGAGCTTCAGGGTGCCGCGGTCCTGCGCATTTCTTGATTTGTGCGTCTCATAATTCCTCTTAACTTAAGTTCCCGTTCGGCCCTTCTATCGGCACCTCCGCTAGGCTCGTGCTCTCCTGCGTAATTGAGTGTGCTCGTTTAGCAGTTTAGGCTAAGGCTAAGCGGTGTGAGAGCGGCGCATGAGGCTGGGGCAGCGGCATTTCATTCCGGCGGATTGAATCCAACCATTTACAACGAGGTGATGGCGTGGCATCTGATGCGATCGCTTTTTCTGAAATTGAACGCCTGCTGAGACTTGAACATTCCGACCCGCATTCTATCCTGGGCGCCCACCCAGGCCCGGATGGCGTCACAATTCGGGCATGGCGGCCAGGCGCGAACGAGATCTCAGTAGTCGAGAACGGTGCAACGCCTCGGCCGATGGTGCAGCAGAACGGGGATGGCCTCTTCGAGGTGGTGATTAGCGATCGCGAAGAAGTCTTTCCTTACAAGCTTCGCGTGCAATATCCCGACGGTACGGTGGCAACGGTCCATGATCCGTACCGCTTTCTGCCCACGGTCGGCGAGTTGGATCAGCTGCTGTGGAATCAAGGACGTCACGAGCGTATCCACGAAAAACTGGGCGCGCACGTTCGTGAAATCGACGGCATTCATGGAGTCGCTTTTGCCGTCTGGGCGCCCAATGCGCGCCGGGTGAGCGTGGTGGGCGATTTCAACGGTTGGGATGGCCGGCTCGACATGATGCGCGTGCTCGGGTCGTCGGGGATCTGGGAATTGTTCATTCCCGAACTCGGCGCTGGCGTAAATTATAAATTCGAACTGCGCACGTCAGACAACCGGCTGATACTCAAGGCCGATCCATTCGCTGCTGCCACTGAAAAGCCACCGGCAACTGCCTCGCGCATTTTTCAGTCCTCCTATGAGTTCGCTGACATGCAATGGATGGAAGCGCGCGAACGGCGGGAGATGCTTAGTTCGCCATTATCGATATACGAGGTGCACCTCGGCTCCTGGCGGCGGATTCCGGAAGAAGAAAACCGCTGGCTGACCTATCGTGAAATCGCCCCGATGCTCGCGGATTATGTCAATGACATGGGCTTTACTCATGTCGAATTGCTACCGATCATGGAGCACCCGTTCTCAGGTTCATGGGGTTACCAGGTGACCGGCTACTTCGCCCCCACCGCACGATGGGGCACGCCGGACGATTTCCGCTATTTCATCGATCATCTTCATCAGCGTGGGATTGGCGTCATCCTGGACTGGGTGCCCGCCCATTTTCCGACTGATTCATTTGCGCTCGCCCGCTTCGACGGCACCGCCCTCTATGAGCATCTCGATCCGCGCAAGGGGCACCATCCTGATTGGGATACCTTCATCTTCAACTATGGCCGGGAGGAAGTGCGCAATTTTCTTACTGCCAGCGCATTGCACTGGTTACTGGATTATCATGCCGACGCGCTGCGCGTGGACGCAGTAGCCTCGATGTTGTATCTCGACTACGCGCGCAAGGAGGGCGAGTGGATCCCCAATATGTACGGCGGACGGGAGAACCTTGAGGCGGTCGCCTTCATCAAGGCGCTCAACGAACTTACCTATGGCCGCGCTCCCGGAACCATGACGATCGCCGAAGAATCGACCAGTTGGGCCGCCGTCAGTAAGCCTACCTACGTCGGGGGCCTCGGTTTTGGCTTCAAGTGGGACATGGGTTGGATGCACGACACCCTCAATTATTTCGGGCGTGATTCGATTCATCGCCGCTACCATCATCGCGAACTCACCTTTGGCTTTCTTTACGCCTGGAGCGAGAACTTTATCCTGCCGCTCTCGCACGACGAGGTCGTGCATGGCAAGGCATCGCTATTATCCAAAATGCCGGGCGATCGTTGGCAGCAGTTCGCGAACCTGCGCTCGCTCTACGCCTACATGTGGGCGCGGCCGGGCAAGAAAATGCTCTTCATGGGAGGCGAGTTCGGGCAATGGCACGAGTGGAATCATGATGAAAGCCTGGACTGGCACTTGGCCCAGTACGACGAGCATCGCGGGCTTCAGGAACTAGTCCGGACCTTGAACCAAATCTACCGTGCCGAACCGGCGCTGTGGGAAGCGGACACCGACCCGGCGGGCTTTCATTTTATCGATGCCGACAATGCCGACGATAATGTAATTGCGTTCATGCGGATTCCGCGCGGCGACGCACGGCGATTGATTTGTGTCTGCAATTTCTCCCCGGTAGTGCGCTATGAATATCGCGTCGGAGTACCGGCGCCAGGTAGCTACCGCGAAATCCTCAACACCGATTCAGAATGGTTCGGCGGCAGCAACGTCGGTAACTCCGGCTCGGTACAGGCCGAATCGATTGCGCGTCACGGCTTCGATTACTCGTTGTCACTGAAGCTGCCCCCGCTCGGCGTGCTTTGGTTCGCCGTTCCGTAAGCAGCGCCTCGAATCATTGCCGGAGGTGATGAGACTGAAGCCGACGCCAGAAAACGTGTGAATGGTTTCAGGCACGCGTGCCGAGATACGGCATGGCCGCAACGGCGTCTCAAGCCATTCCGGGAATTCTGGCCAACGACGCATTCAGATCGGACAACAAGACCGCGATGCGGCGTAAGGAGTTAAGCTCTGCGAGAACCCCGCGGCGTTGGTCAAGTGTCCAAAACTTGATACGCTCGAACTCATTCTCCTCCAGCCGTGACCCGAACAAAGTCAGGGGATCTTCGACAGGGCTTGACAGCTGCTTACGTGCCAGCGCCTGCGCCGCGCCAGCTGTCAGGCTTTCCGGGCCGCTGAAAAAATCGAGCCATCTCTTAAGCTGATGCTGGATGTTCCCGAGCGCCGCCTCCCGCGCCGCTTCAGTTTTTTCGTCCAGCGGCGGCGTAGGATCAACGATGCGCGAGCTAGAGATCGAAGCAAGTCGATTCGCGATACGACGCAGAGTCCCCGCCGCCTCGACGATAGCATTGTGATTGACCTTGCTGGTCCGGCCCTCCATTTGCGCGTCGTCGGCTATCTCAAGCATTTGTGCCAGAATGCGCATTGTCTCGGAGTTCACCTGATTAATTGTGTCCTCGCTCGTTGAGGCCGCGCCGCCCGGCGCAAGCGCCAGAGTATCGGCAATCACCTGACGGAGCCGCGGCAGCAGCGAATCCCCCGCGTATTGCGGCCACAAGATCAAGGCGATCACCGCGACTACCAGACTGCCCAGCAGGATCGCCCATATCCGCCACAGCGGCGCATAGATGTCGAGCGATGGACTCAAGCCGGCAAACACCAGCGCGAACGTTGTGCCGATTTGCTTACCCGCATACGCTATACGGCCGCTGCTGAGCGATGAATATGCAGAGAGATAAAAGATCAGGAAGATTGCGATCAAGTAAGCCGGGAGGGTCTCGAAATTAGGCGACACTATGATAATCGTGAGCAAGCAGACCACTCCTCCAAGGGCTGAACCGACTATCCGCAGAACCATCTTGCGGAATGCCGCACCATAACTTGGAAGCGCGGTGATCAGCACCGTAGTCAGAATCGTGCTCAGCTCCACGTGCTGGCTCAGCAGCCCAATCACATAGCCGATAACACCGCAGAGACCGACCTTCAGCGAATAGAGCAGAAGCTTTTGATCGATTCCGCGAGCCTGGTTCCGCGAAACTACGTTCGGGTTTGCGCGGGTCCCCGCGCTGGGTGGCCCGTCAAGCAAGCGTTCGATATAGCCGGTAACTGTGGCGAGCGAGTCCGTAAAGGCGGCGAGATTCGCGATTTCTGCCGCCTTCACATGCCCGATGTACTTCGACCGGACCTCGATAATGCGCGCGCTCAGCTCGTCCATCGCCCGGCGCGCCCGAATCCGCGACGGGGGAGGCGGACTGTCGACACCCACCGATATTTGCTTGGGCAGCTCACTGGCGATTTCATCCAATACGTCCGCAACCGCGTCAACCGCCGCCTGAATTTCAACTTGCAGCAGGTCACGGATGTGACTGGGGAGACGCTCGCGCGCCGCAATCATCAAGCGATCGACTTCAAGCGATATGCGCGCGGCACGCGTGATCATCGCCACCAGAATGGCATGGCGATAGGCGTCCAAGCCTTCTACGACGGCTTGATCGAGCAGCGCCATATGCCGCGGCAGATCGGTAGTCGGCGGCGGCAGTGATGGTGGCGCAGCGCCCCCGAACCCCAGGTAATAAGCTGAGGCACCCCGCAGACGCCGGCGAACTCGCCCGACGCTCTCACCTAGCGACTCCATGAGCAGCATCTCTCCGCGCTCGGGCCACAGCCAATTGTCGAATACAACCACTACTCCCAGTGCAATAGTGCTGCCGCTGAACGCCCCTGATGCAAACCACCCAATTCCCCCGGGCGTGAATTCGACCAGGTAGTAAATATTGAGAGCGACGACCTGGACGAGCAGCAGGCCCGCACCCAGTTTCACGATATTGCCCAAGTAGGTTGACCACGCGAGCATGATGAAGACGTAGGGGAGCATCAGCCACGGCGTCTCGGCTAACACCCGGGCCATGACCACCGAGCCTGCCGCCGCGATCCCGAGCAATGCCAACAGCATGGCTGCTCTGCGAACGGACATCATTGGTCCGGCGCCCACCAGCAGCCAAACGAGATAGGTGCCTAACTCGTTGTTCACGTGGCAGGCCGCAATCAGGGCCGCACCGACTGTCCCAATAGTCGTCATGCGAAGCGCTATACGGAACTTTCGCGGGCTCGGCGCAAGCTCCCGCACCACCAAGCTTCCCAGGCGCTCAACCCAACGATACGTTTGAGCTGGCCGAAGCTCTGGCGTTCCAACCAAGGTTGTGGTCGTGCCAGTCACTGGTCGCCGTGGATAGTGACCACTGCAGTGGCACCCATCCGGAACGGGAACGCGGGATCGCTCTCTTCAAGAATCACCCGCACCGGAAAGCGTTGCGAAAGGCGCACCCAATTGAGTGTCTCTTCGATCTGCGGCAGGCCCTGGATGGTTGCTCCGTTATTCTGGTAAAGCGCCCATCCAACGCCTTGCACGCGTCCGCGAAATCGTCTGTTCGGATAGCTTAGAAGGTAGACTTCAGCGCTCATGCCGGGGCGAATGTGACCCAGAAAGTTCTCACGGAAGTTGGCCAGAACGTACCACTTTCGATTATCGACCAGGCTCAAGACCTCGCGTCCCTCATTCGCGTACTGGCCAACCGCGATGTTCAGATTGGTTACGTATGCGTCGAACGGTGTCCGAACATAGCAATACTCGAGGTTCAATTTTGCATCGTAGAGCGCTGCCTCAGCACCCTTGCGGCGAGCATTGATGTCCCCGTATTGGCCAAGATCGTTCTCGGCTTTAGAAACATCACTCTGCGCAGCTGCAACGGCAGCCTGGTCGGCTTCCATCCGGCTGCGAGCGTTGAAGACATCATTCGCGGTCACGAAGTGGCGCTTCAGCAGCGGCTCGATTCGATCGAGATACTGCTTGTCATAGGCGAGTTCCGCCTCGAGTTGAGCTTTGCGCGAAGTCGCTGCACGTATTGCGTCTTTTAATGCCTTGATTTGCAGATTGGTAAGCGCGAGGCTGGCCTCCGCCCGGTCTACTGCCGACTGGTAGGGACGCGGATCCACCACAAACAGCAGCTGACCCGGTTTGACGTGCTGGTTGTCTTCAATCGGCATCTGGACGATCGGGCCACTGACATGCGCCGCGATGCCCACGACGTTCGCCCGCACGTAGGCATCATCAGTACGCGGAAAGACGTAGTACAGCCGCGTGACATATATGCTGAGTGCGATTGCTGCAACGACAATCAGCGCGCCTATCACGCGGCCCGTGACTCTAAGCACCATCGTGTCGTGCCGCGATTCCTCTGCTTTTTGGAGGTCGAAGGGCTGAGTAGTCGCGGGCGGTACAACTTCGCGCCGAACAGGAGCCGGAGCCGGATATTCTGCTGGTGTCTCGTCCGGGGCTTTTTGCTGCTTGGGCATGCCGCTCCTCAAACGCGATTAAAAAAGACCAGATAGACAATGCAGGACAACAGCACCGCAAGAGCCGGATAAATAACCAGCAAGGGTCCAAGATACGGTTCGAGTCCCGTGCGAGCGAATACCGATCGCAGGATTCCCGCTATTACCATGCCCAGAATCGCACAGAGCAGCCAGGCGGGAAAATTTGCGCCTGCAATATTCACCACCGGATCGCATCCTGCAACTGCAAGCGCCATGGTTGCGCAGCCTGATCCTCGAATCGAGACGCAGCCCATGGTCATCTCGCTCGCGCAGCTCCAGCCGCGTGAATTACCGCCGCGTACGAAGTGAGCAGCTGAGCCTTGCTCGCTATGAGCGTGTAACGGGCATTTGCCAGATCGCGCTCTGCCGTCAGTAATTCGACTATGGTACTGAGGCCTTGACGGTAGGTCTCAAGGTTCGCATCGTACGATTCCTGTGATGCCTGCAGCAGGTTCTGTGCGAATTCGTACTTGCTCCGTGCCGAGTCAAGCTCGAAGTAAGCACGCCACATCTCAGAGACAACATCAATTTGGGCTGATTTGAGGTCAGCTTGCGCCATATCGCGCTCGTCCTGTGCGGCGCGCAAATTATTGAGGCGTTGGAACCCGGTAAACACGTCCCATCTAAGCGTGAGCAGCGCGGAATACTGCGGCTGCCCGATCTGAACCGTAGGTGGACGCGCGAAAGTGAAATTCCAGAGGTTTTCACCATAGCTCGCGGATAATCCCACAACCGGAAAGAATTGGGCGCGGGCCTGCCGGATATCAGCTTCGCTGGCGCGCAGGGTGGCAACATGCGCAGCAAGATCGGGCCGCTGGCGCCGCGCCTCGGCTATTAGATCCTCGACTGATCGATTCAATTCCTGGGGAATGGCTTGATTTTCCAGGCCCACGATCCTGATGGGAGGGTCGGCGGCGACCCCAAGCGCCACCGACATTTGGGCCTCGGCATCATGGACCATCAAGCGGGCATTGGCCAAGTCGAATCGCGACTGCGCAACTCTTTCTTTCGCGAGTAAAAACTCGGGCTGGGTCGCGAGTCCCAAATCGACCCGCTGATGTACCGCATCAAAGTCGGTCTCAGCGAGCTTCAGGTTTTGCTCAGCGGCTACTACCCCGCCCTGGGCGGCATCGAGCGCATAAAAGGCAGATTCTGTGTTGAACACGACGTCCTGGATCGAACGATTGAACATCAGCTTGCCAGCCAATAACTGTTGGCGCGCCTGCTCCGACAAAGACTCCCGACGCCCGAAATCGAGCAGGATCCAAGTCATCGAGACAACGGGATCTGCCTGCCATTGCTTCAGCACACCATAACTGCCCGGCAATTCCTCTATACTTCGGGTATAGCCGCTGTCTGACGAGAATCGGAGTTGCGGATAATACGGCGCCTGCGCTGCTCCGAATTGTGCGGCAAAGGCGCGCGCCTGGCTCCATGATCTTTGCGTAGCAGGATTACTCGCAAGCGCTATATCCACCACAGCCGGCAGGTCGTATTCGCGCCCAGTCTGAATCACTGCCGGCCCGGATGGCACCGATACCTGTCCTATATCACGCCGCATCGCTTCGTCTGGAGGACTCCATTCCCGGTCTTCATGTTGTGGCGCCCACCTGCCGGGATAAAGTTCAGGACGATCGCCGATGACCGCACAACCCTGCAGCAGCAAAGTGACCAGCATTGCGACGGACACAGCTGCCAAGAGCCGTATCTTCTCGAATCGAGCTTCAAACATAGAACCTACCCCTGGCGATCTCTCCCTAGCCTACACATCCTCATCTTCCGGTAGCGAAATGTGGGTTCAGCCTGGTGACATTTTTCCTGTTTGGAATTGCAGCAATCCTAAACTCTGCTCACTCCAGCCATCTGCCACGGATGGGAATTGACGAGAATCCGACCCACCTTGTCGCTTCCGCGTGCGAAGCGGGCGCGGCGACCTGGCACCCATTATAAAGGGAACTCTGGCACCGGATTGATAGATCGGCTTCAATGTGTCCGATTACCGACGCCGCCGGCCCTCAAAGCCTGCGAAAATGCCTCAAGCTCGAAATCCAACAGTTCAATACCAGGAGTGCAAGTCATGCAGTTAGCAATGATCGGTTTAGGCCGGATGGGAGCGAACATGGTCCGCCGTCTGCTCAAAGGTGGTCACCAGTGCGTCGTCTTCGACATGTCGCCAACGGCGGTGAGCGAGTTGACCGAACAAAAGGCAATCGGCTCTACCTCGCTAGCCGATCTCGCGAGAAAGGTGACGAGGCCCCGGGCAGTCTGGCTGATGGTCCCGGCGGCGGTGGTCGATAAAACCATCGCGGATCTGCTGCCGCATCTCGAACCGCAAGACATCCTCATTGATGGTGGCAACTCGTACTACATCGATGATATCCGGCGCGCTAAGGAACTTGCGTCGAAGGGTATCCATTATGTGGATGTCGGAACGAGCGGCGGCATCTGGGGACTTGAACGGGGTTATTGCATGATGATCGGTGGCGAGCAGCAAGTGGTGAAAGATTTGGATCCAATTTTCGCGAGCCTCGCCCCGGGCATAGGCGATATACCGCGCACGCCAGGTCGTGAAAAAGCCACTGGCACCGCTGACCGGGGTTACTTGCACTGTGGGCCAAACGGGGCCGGCCACTTCGTCAAAATGGTTCATAACGGTATCGAATACGGCATCATGGCCGCATATGCAGAGGGGCTGGGCGTTCTGCGTGCCGCTAATGTCGGAAAATCAAAACACGCGGTTGATGCCGAGACCACGCCCTTGCGAGACCCCGAATACTACCAATACGACCTCAATTTGCCTGACATTGCCGAAGTGTGGCGCCGCGGGAGCGTGATCGCGTCATGGTTGCTGGATTTAACTGCTAGCGCGCTGGTCAAGGATCCGGAACTCTCGAAATTCGCAGGGCGAGTTTCAGACTCGGGAGAGGGACGGTGGACAATCAAGGCCGCCATCGACGAAGGTGTTCCGGCTCATATCTTGACGGCTGCCTTGTATGAGCGTTTCAGCTCACGCGGCGAGGCTGATTTCGCAGATAAACTGCTGTCGGCGATGCGCTATGAATTCGGCGGGCACCTCGAGAAGAAATAGTCGGGGGCAGCGAGTGGCATCAAGAATCAGATTGATTCAGCGATCGACAGGCGCTTCCAAAGGAACAGGCAATGGCTATCGCCAATAAGAATGAAACTCAGCGAACGGGTGCCCGACCGGGCGATCCTTGCGCACTCGTTATTTTCGGGGCGGCGGGGGACTTGACCAAGCGATTGCTCGTGCCGTCACTCTATAACCTCCGCTCCAGTGAGCTACTGCCCAAGAATTTTGCTGTGGTTGGAGTGACCGCAGCCAAGTTTAGCGACGAGGAGTTTCGCGACAAGCTGACCAGAGACATCCGGAAATTCAGCCGCTCGCCTGTTCAAGAAGAGCTGTGGGATTGGTTCAAGCCCAAAATCTATTATCAATCGGGCGACTTTCGTGATCCCACGCTCTACCAACAGCTCAAGGACAAGCTGGCAGTAGTCAACAAGCAGCAGGGTACGCCGGGAAGTTATCTATTCTATCTGGCGACCGCGCCTCAGTTTTTCGGGGAAATCATCAGGCAGCTCGGGGCGGCCCGCCTCATAAACGAAGAGAACGGAGTATGGCGCCGCGTCATTGTCGAAAAGCCGTTCGGCCGTGACCTCGATTCCGCGCGCGCACTGAACAAAGAAATCAAGTCGGTGCTCGACGAGCGTCAGATCTACCGTATCGATCACTACCTCGGTAAGGAGACCGTGCAGAACATGATGGTGTTCCGCTTCGGCAACGGCATCTTCGAGCCGGTTTGGAACCGCCGCTACATCGATCACATTCAGATCACCGTCGGTGAGACGGTCGGGGTAGAACAGCGCGGCGGCTACTACGATACTGCAGGGGCTTTGCGCGACATGGTACCAAATCACACCCTGCAACTCGTCGCCATGACCGCGATGGAACCACCTATCTCGTTCGACTCCGAGGCAGTTCGCGATGAGAAAGCCAAGGTCCTCCATGCTGTTCAGCCACTCAGCCCGGAAGATGTACTCACCAAAGCCGTACGCGGGCAGTATGGGCCGGGCACACTCGATCATAAACCAGTCCCCGGGTATCGAAGCGAACCGCAGGTAAATCCGCAATCCGCCACCGAGACGTTCGTTGCGATGGAGCTGCGCATCGATAGCTGGCGATGGGCTGGAGTTCCTTTCTATCTTCGGACGGGAAAACGGCTCGCGCAGCGCGCCACCGAGATCGCGATTCAGTTCAAACGCGCGCCACAACTTCTCTTCCGCGGTACGGAGGTGGAAAGCCTCAGCGCCAATCAGTTGGTAATGCATATTCAGCCGGACGAGGGCATCTCGCTGCGATTCAGTGCAAAGATTCCTGGCGCGGTAATGAACCTCGGCGCCGTCAACATGAACATGAAATACGAAGAGTACTTTGGGGTTGTGCCCTGGATCGGTTATGAAACCCTCCTGCTCGACTGCATGATCGGAGACCCGACTCTGTTCCAACGCGCCGACATGGTTGAAGCGGGTTGGCGCGTAGTGCAACCAGTGCTCGATGTCTGGAATGGCGTTCCGCCCCGTGATTTCCCTAACTATGCGGCAGGTAGCTGGGGCCCGAAAGCCGCAGACGATTTGCTGGAGCGCGAGGGACGCGAGTGGAGACTGAGGCTTTGACCATGGCACGTCCCTTTTATGCTTAATGTTGATAATACAGCTCGACAAAGTAGCCGAGGTGTCATCACGATCTTGAATGCATGAGCGACCACATGGGCCGGGAATAGAAATGGGAGTCTCTGAGCTTTGTTAACCCATTTCCTACCACTATGAGTTAGCACAATTTCAGTTCATCGGTTTGGAGACGCTCGTGGCGTATCATCCAATTGAGAATTACGGAATCGTCGGCGATTTGCACACTGTTGCATTGATAGCGGAAAACGCATCGATTGACTTTATGTGCTTCCCACGATTCGATTCCCCGACGATCTTTGCGTCCTTGCTCGACGATAATAAGGGCGGTTGTTTCAGGATCCATCCGAATCTTGATCGGGTGCGGCACTAATGCGCCGCCTAGATGTCGGGTCGATGAGCCAAAAACGCGGATGCGATCCCAATTACCAGCTTCGGCTAAACCCGGCATTGCCGGCGATAACCGCTTTATATTCAAACACCTTTATTCGTGCCCTGGGTTCATTCCTCTGATGCACATTGCCAATCTTGCAGATCCTCGCGCTTCCAGAAAGAATGCCGCCAACGTCAGTAAGGAATTCTTTATGGTTGCTCGGGTTTTCAAATTATCGGCCGTGCTGTTTCTTATTGCTGCTGTAGGAGGGTGCTCCTCAGGAACCAGCCCCACATGTTCGCAACAGGTTGCAATACACCCAGGTATGACCTGCCTGGATGTGGGATTAGGCTGGTATCATGCCCAGTTCGCCAGCCAGATGCCGCTCGACCGCACAGATGCCGGGGCAGGGCTCGCTGCACCTGTTTCTTCCAGCTCGACGTCGCAGTGACCGGCCCGAGTTCTGCTCCGTCCATCAGGCATCCAGATCGGTTCTTGGTCCGGTTATTTCAGCGTTGACAGCGCGCTGATCTCGAAAGACGAACTCGGCCGTCTGTGCAAGAAGGGGTAAATGGTGTCGAGATGGAGTGGGGCGGGAAGGGCAGAGTTGGAGCAGGCGACTTCGGCGGTTAGACCACCCTTTGAAGTGGGCGGGTGGGAAGCGGCGGCTGTTACCGCATATTGCCCGCATTTTGGCAACCTCAGCGGCATCGCCGGGTGGTTGACTCCTTCTGCGGAGGCTTGGCCGTGACGCTGGGCTTGATGGCAGGGCGAGCGCTTCTGAACGATATTAATCCCCACATATTGACGAGAGACCGCGCGAGATAACGTCAACGGTTATTGATTAGGGCCACCGTTCGTCCCCTTGCCGAGGCGGTTCTCAGGTGCTGGTGCATAGAGAGTTCGTTCAACGGCGAATAGCACCAACAACAGCGCGTTTGGGCAAGCTCCGTGCCGAGACGATTCAAGCCAATCAGTTTTAATAATATTGGCCCAGCGCGATGTTCTATGTTTCCGCCATGGGATGGTTCAATTCGAGACAGTTCTGAGCGAGACCCAGGTGATTCGCGAGCAGGTACGTAGAAGATACACGCTTGCGTGTATGTCTTACACGAATTGACTTCAGGCTATCGAGAACTAATTGAATTAAGCGACAAGTTTTGCTGGTACGTGTTCTGCTTTTTTACGGCGCGTCATAAAGTCGAGATAGGTATCTATTGAAGCTGATGCGTAACCATTTGATCCATAAGATTACGATTGCGCTGGCCGCAGCATTGTTATTATCGAGCTGCTACGGTCAGCCACTTTCAACGCGTGAGAAAGGAACGCTGGGCGGCGGTGTACTGGGTGCGGGTACAGGCGCGATAATCGGTTCAGCCGTTGGTCATCCGGGTGCTGGCGCCGCAATTGGCGGAGCGTTGGGGGCCGGCACTGGAATGCTGATCGGCAATGAATTGCAGAATATTGAAATTGCGCAGCATCGGAGTCAGCGCCAGGTCTGGCGGCAAAGGCGCCAGCTTCGGCATCAACGACGTGAAATTGAGCGGCTGCGAGCCGAGCAAGATACAGAGTAAAGCGTCAGCTTCTCGCCGAGGTGAGAAGTGTTCTCATGAAGTTGACGAAGTCCCGTTTGGCCGGGCGGAAGCGCAGGCCTTCGAGCGCGTTCGTGGCGTCCGAGGGGGGAGAATTTCTTCCATTCGGCCGACAGGTTGGGCCACAACGCAAATGAAAGATCTGGGGTCAGTAGTTGCGGCAGCCGATCAGCTGCACTTGTTCTCGAGTACTACAAGCGTCTGGGCCTGACATATCCGTGAACTTTCCGCCGTCGCTGCTTCAGTCGCGCACAGTAAGTTACATCAGGTGGTGTCGTTATCAATTTGATAGTAACTGGTATGGTCCCGGTATGAGCCATCGCAAGTTTCTCTGCGGCGCGCTTGGATACATCGATGTCCCGCCCCTTGGCATAGGGGCCGCAATCGTTGATGCGCACAGGCACCGAACGACCATTCTTCAAGTTCGTCACCAGAACGCTAGAGTGCAGCGGCAATTGCATAGTCGCTGCGGTTAGCTTGTTCGGATCCAGCCTTTCTCCGGTTGCAGTCTTACGCCCTGCAACAGCTTGACCGTACCACGAAGCTCGACCCACGATCAGCTTTCTCTGGGTATTAGCAGAGACGTGCTCCCGCCAGGGTTCGGCAGATTCGTCACCAGAATAGGCGCGAGCAATGACTGCACTTGCGAGTAATGCGTCGACCAAAAGGATGCTTACCACCCAACAGGTCCGAGATACTACCGCTCTCGCCCGTGAATCGCCTCTATTCGATTTGCATGGATCGCCGAGCATCGACGTGTAACCTCCTCCGACAACAACCTTCCACTGAAATACACGTTCGTTTCGCCATCGAAGCAATCTATGATCCAGAACCAGGCGCATAATGTTCGGTCATAGTTAGTAAGTTGCACCAACTTTCCAGCAAATTGAACAGTGGCGTTTCTGCGGCCTATGAGCAATGCGTAACAAGCCATGCTTGCCAGACAAGGCTCGGTTTCCTGCCGCTCTTTTTCACGGCTGGCCTTGATCGGCCCAGACGATGGGAGACCTGCTCGCTAGCGGGTGGGCCGTGCTAAAGAAACGAGGTACTCCGGATAGGTAAAGTATGTTTGCGTTTGATGTGGCGGTGCAGAAGCAGCAAACGCGTACTTCGATTGGAAGGATACGGTACCATCCGTCGAGAATTTTACATTCTCCACACGATCAACGGAGCCTGGGGTGGTGACTGGTCCTGTTGGATGTCCGGCTCTTTGACAGGGAGGATCGGGCGGCGCATCGGACCGATAAAGTGGAGATTCGCCAAGCAGCGTCTTTTCTTCCAGTTTGTCCTTGGCGGCGCCGCTGGCATATAGCTGGTTAAAGGTCAGAAGAGCATGGACTGTTGTGCAGGCAACGGCCGCATGAACCTTCTTAGTGTCAGGATTCGAATCCCAGAAATAGTAGGCAGATGGGTTTGCCGGCCGTAATAGAGAACACCCAGCAAGTCCGATTATCGTTGCAACGACCAGACTCCATCTCAGATTGCAACTGCGCATGCTTGTCAACTACTTGTCCTCGGTGAGGTTGGTGGAGGGAGTACAATTACGTCCAATGCTGGATTGGATTCAGTAAGACCTGCGGAACCCGTAACATTTGGCTGGCTCTCTAACTTTTTGTAACCGGTCGGGGGTTTGAAGGTTTCAGCTGGAAGGGTGATTGACTGGATCTTGTTGACCCTGGTTTCCACTATCAACGAGGTCGTCTGGTAGCTATTGTGCGAGGAGCGGTCGGGCAGCCGCAAACTCAACGCCGACCTTTTCTCCAGAATTAGACCGGCACCGTCAGTTCGAATCGCTTCTTTCTCAGACCTATGGCTGCCGAGCCGCGCGATCATATTGCGATCGAATTCGGCTATTTCTTTAGCTTCCGGGACATTGGTAGATACGCACGCGCTGGCCATCGCGTGCACTAATCTATTGCCGTCACTGGTGCGATATTCATGACAGGGATGGTCAGCGACAACCCGGATTTTTCCGGTTTTGGTGAGGGTTGGCTGAGCGCTTAGATTTTCGGGTTGCTCCGAACTGAACGTCTGCAGAGATATTTCAGCGAAAACCCTGCGGTTCTTGTCAATAATGTAGACCAGGCCTTTATCTAAATCCGTTATCTGAGCGATGCCTTCTTCGTCGATCTTTTGTTTATTTCCCTGTAGGTAAAGCGTTTTGTTTTGGGCTATGCTCCCTCTAGCACCCGTGGAAAACGAGGTCTCAGCCATCACGACTCCGGCCATGGCACTTCCTCCCCAGGTCAGGGCCAGCAACAGCACCATCCCTCCTATTTTACACGATACTGAATTCATCGGCTTACCTCCCCGAGCGTCACCCGTATTTTTAACTGTTCCAGGCGACCGCGGTTGCCAAGATAGCTACTCACGTGCCCGATAGGCACCGGACCGAAGGGTGTTGGGTGCCTATCATTGACGGCAAAAGGTGCCTCTCGATCGCAAATATTATGTGTACTCTACTCAGCACGCGGGGTGTACCTCGCATGACCGATGGATATGACAACGTCGAAGACTATTAGGCAGTGCGCGTCGTTGTACGTGGATTGTTGCCCACACGTTCTGCCACCGAAGCTTTCATAAAATCTCAACATCTAGGATTTATCTAACGCGAGATTCCCGGAATTCGGGCAGGTTCAAAGTTCGTCATCAGCCGTATAAACGGATGGGCGGAAAGAGCAGGAAACCCCGAACCGCGCTCCAATCGGGTCAGACTACCCGTGTGTGAGATCGTTTACCTAATCGGTTAGCATACAACCCAAATCGGTGATCATATCTATCCCCGAGCGTAGGTCTTGCGCTGATACACAGACGGGCATACAGCGTTTAGTTAAGAACTGCACAACCTCTACCGATCGCTCGATAGTCGTTGAATGGAGCGAGATTCGTAGACTTGTAGACTGACGATTTGGAGCAGGGTCAGCAGTCTCTTGCGCGGGCTCGAATATTTCCCAAGCAGAAAGCACTACGCTGGCAGTCAACCTGATTTGCCGATTCGGACCCATAGAACCGCCCTTATTAGCGCCTTTCCACCTTAAGGGCAGCTGCTACGCGTCACATCGCGGCTTAAAGATAGGAGAATAATTTTCATCGCGGTTGTGTCAGATACCGACGCAGATGTTGACTATGCGTCAACTGGCCCTTTTCGTGCTGGTTCTGCGCGTTGCTGGGTCAAATCCACGAGTGCCACTATTGACGGCATTCTGTCCGACTCTAAAGCAAGTGTGAGCTGATAAATGCTTCCTCAACATGGCACCGAATCTCTTTCTCGGAGGTGATCCGCCGTGAGAACTGTGTTGATTGTCGAGGACCATTGCAGGTCACGAGACGTTTTGAAGACCCTGGTGGAAAAAGAAGGACGTGCTGTAGTTACCGCCGGTGACGGTCGGCATGGACTCGAGTGCGCGAGGCGGATTCCACCCCCGTCTTTAATTCTGCTCGATCTCTCGATGCCTAGGATGAATGGATGGGAATTCCTGCAGCATAAGACTGCGGATCCGGCGATTGCAGGAATTCCAACGATCGTTCTGTCTGGCTCATCTAGTGAGGTTCCGGCGGGAGCGATGAACTTATTGGCTAAGCCGGTGGATATTGAGAGGCTACTCGCGCTGATCGACCAGTATTGCTGATCTGCGTGTCAGATCAATTCTCTCGCCTGGCTGGGTCGCGGCGGATGGCTACACGCTGAGCCGGGCAGATACCACGGACGATGCTGGCGCTCCTGCAAGTTGCCGCTCAAACTGCTGTAACGGGCGCACATTCAATTCGGCAATTCGGCATCCCACTTTCGCAATCCGTGCGGGTTTAGACTTTTGCTGTGCTTGCGGTTATATTTGTGTTGCCATTTCGTCAATGGCACATTGACCAATGGTATGTGAGGCTCGTATGACCATCGGTCATCTTCGTTGCTGTCGTTAGGGCCTCGATTAAATGGATGGTTCTAGAAGTCCGTGGCTTTCCCGGAACCTCCAGTAGTGCAATCGAATTAACCGGATCCATGCATAGACACCTTGTTCCGCGGCGCGAGGCAAAAGACAAATCCAGTAGAACAGTCGCTGGGCTGAGCACCGAGGTAAGTCGATGACTGACAACGGCGAAACGGGAAAAGAATATTTCGCAGGTGAGAGACTAATAAGACGGGCGGGTGGCGACGGATATCTTCTGACCGAGAAGCAATCCATTATGGTAGCCATGCTCGCTGGGTTAGAGGACGACCCCGCGCCGCAGGTAAAACAACGCGCCGACGCTATCCGAATCGAGATAGTCCAAGTTCTCTACGCCATCCGGCACGGCGACAAAGTTCCGCCCATGCCCGTGCTCGACGACGTACTCAAGGACTTCTCGCCCTGGGGGCCATAGTTGAGTGCCCGCGCACCCTCATTCCGATCCCCGACCACTCGCGCAAGAGCGGCCGAATAACGCCCAAGAATCTTGGTTACTGCCGTGCGTGGTATGATCGGCGGCATTATTCGTTGCGCTTTTTTTGGCCCGGTCTGCGTGAACGGGTCCTGAAGCTCCTCGCCACGAGCTGTCACCCGATGGCGCAACGGCGTGGGGTGAAGGTCAGCAGAATGACGCGGTCACCCTATTGGGTTATACGGTAGCGGCGGGCTAAATCGTCGACTGGGTAGGGCCGATCGGGAGTTTTCGGCCTATATGGGTCGCTCAATGCAGCTATTCCCATTCGATAGTCGCCGGGGGTTTGTTGGTCACATCGAGAAAAACTGCATCCACCCCGGGCAAAGCCAGAATATTGTTGCTGATCGTAAGCAATAAGTCCGAAGGCAGACAGGCGAAACTAGCCGTCATCCCATCGACCGAATTTACCGGTCGCAGGACGATACTTTCACCATCCTGGAAAGTAATTGGCGCGAGCACCACCGGAAACTGCCATACGGTATCTGCGAGATTCGCCCTTTCGATTTCCGAACGGGCGATAAAATCGGCTTGCCGCAACAGCTCCACGCGTTCCGGTGTAATAGTTGCGGGTACGATGCGGGCATCGGTAAGCGGCCGATTTCCGCCGATTAGCAATGCCACTCGATTCACCGCGATATTGTCATTACACAATGCACTACTCAGTTTACCGAGTTTCTGGTAATCAAGCTCGCGATCCTTCTGAGCCAGGGCAAAGACCCTTCGATAAGTGCGCGCATCTCCCTGAACTCCGACGCTGCGCAGAGGTAACACCACTCCATCGAAACCATCGTGCGCGATAGTGGCAGCTATTTCCGGCGATACTGCTGATGCTCCGCCTGGGGTCAGCGTGCATAGGCATCGGATCGCCAGTCCGGGCCCGGGGAACGGCCAGCGATTGGTTAGGTGCGCCGATAAGCCCAGTTCGCGGCCCAGTTCGCGTACTTCATCCTTATAAAGCTCCGTCAGTGGCTCGATGACCTTTCCCTGCCGGATCAACTCCCGGATTTCGTCGCAGCGGTTATGGTGTGTCTTGATGACCGCGGCACGTCCACTGTCTCCTCCTGACTCGATGGTGTCTGGATAGATAGTGCCCTGGCCCAATAACCAGTGGTCAGGATCGATGCCGAATTGATGCAGCGCCTGTGATTGGATTTCAACGAACAGACGACCGATAACCCGCCGCTTATCTTCCGGGTCGATTTGCGTTTCGAGCGCCTTTAGAAAAACTTCAGATGCGTCCCAGATCCTGACCCGATCCGTTAGCCCGAGCCGACCCAGATTAGCACGAAGCTCATCGGTTTCGCCCTGGCGCATCAGGCCGGTGTCGACATAGAGGCCCAGCACTCGTTCTTTCGGCAGCGCGATGGCGCAAAGGACGAATGCGACAGTCGAGTCCACGCCGCCACTGACCAGGAAAAACACCGATTTGCCGGCTGCGGCTCGTCGAATTCGCTCGCATAACGCCGGCACTCTGCCGGCGGCCGGTTCAGCTTCGCCGATACCGCAGATGGATCGAACGAAATTCTCCAGGATCTTTTCACCGAACTCCGTATGCGCGACTTCAGGGTGGAACTGCAACCCAAATAGCGGTTTCGAGCAATGAGCGAACGCTGCGCACGAGCATCTGTCAGTCCCGGCCAGCGTTATAAGCTCACGGGGAAGTTCGCAGACCGCGTCGGAATGGCTCATCCACACGCGCTGTGCCGGCGGCGTCCCATGAAATAGGGGGCCGGCGCCGGATGTCTCGCCGTGGGGCGGCAAAAACGAATTGAGGGTGCTGGTCCTTAACTGTGCCAGGCCGTATTCACCATCGCGCCTGCCAACCTCGCCACCAAGTAGTTTCGCCAATAATTGATGGCCATAACAGATACCGAGAATAGGCATGTCCAGCGCTGGTATGCGCTCGTCGATCGATACCGCATCAGGGTCGTAGACGCTCTGCGGTCCTCCGGAAAGAATCAGACCAGCGTAATGCGACAAGACTTCAGACCGTACGGAGGGAGGGAATATCGTCGAATCGGTTGCCAGATCCCGGAGGCGCCGCGCGATGAGATGGCAATACTGGCCGCCCAGGTCGATGATAGCTATCCGACCATTATTTGTCATTGACAAGGTTCCGGATTGCCATTCGCACAAATATAACTGGTCTCACCCAAGCAGAACAACCGGCAAAGCGGAGCATAAGTGCATAAAGCGCGGAACCGGCGTCAGGCAGCTTGAACCCCGGCATTTCGATTGTTGATCCCGTTTAACATTTTGTTGAAATCCCATCGTTCTGATGAGACGATTGTCGTCATGAATCTAATCCTGCTTATTATCCTCATTATACTCGTCATCGGCGCTCTTCCGACCTGGCCTTATAGTGCCGGCTGGGGTTACTACCCCAGCGGTGGACTGGGACTAATCTTGATAATCATCTTAATTTTGCTTCTGCTCGGGCGGATATAGATGGGCGAATAGTCTGGAGGCGTGTCACCTTCAGACCCCAAGCAATTGGAGGCCCCGCTCGAACATCCTGGGCGCGGAGAGCGCGATATCTTCCCAATGCGGATCGTCGCGTTTGCCTCGTCGATGCAACATCAGGTTAAAGCAGGTGATTACACCGAACCGGTACCCGGCGAAGGCGCGGAACCATCGCACCTGATCCTCGACGATGGTGAACGGTGCGGCGTTGGTGTAACTCGCAATGATCTGTTGTGGTGATAGCGGGCGGACTCTCTTTTCCGCCGTTTCGACCCAACTGTCTGCGTCGGCGAAGAAACACACCCAGCCGAGATCGAGCAGCGTTGGGCCAATTGAGGCGATCTCCCAGTCGATTAGTGCTATGGGCCGCTCAGCATCGAACAGCACATTTGACCATTGAAAGTCGCCATGAACACATCCTAAGCGGGTATCCTGGGGCAAGGTCACTCTTAGTCGTTCGCGCAACTCCGGCGCCCGTGCGACAACTGCGGGATCGAGTGTTGGCCGATCCAACAGAAAATCGAGCCGTTTCATCTCCTCGCCGAGCGTTAATGGCTCACCAAAGGAATCGCGCCGCGGCTCCCATGGCAAGCTGTGGAGAGCAACCAGGGTCTCGATCCCCTTCTGCGCGAGGCGGGCCATGTGATCGGGTGGGAAGGGTTCGTCGGCCAGTTTGACGCCGTCGAGAAAACCAACAACAAAATATGGCCGGCCGAAAAATTCCGGTTCGTCGCCGTACCAATAAACCGGCGGAACCGGCACCGCGGTACCCGCCATCGAGCCCATAATCCGGGCCTGGCGGATGATGTCTGCGGGGCCGGAAATCTTGACGTTGGGAGGCGCGACCCGCAGCACCAGTTTGCCAGCCGGAGTGCCGCCGTCACCACGTTCAAGCACGAAGCTGTAACTGAAGCCGGCATGCCCGGGGAGCGTTTCAAGCGAGTGTGCCCGCGCCGCAGCATCGCCGGTTTTCGCGCGCACCAGACGATTTAGTTGGGTAATGGTCTCGTCTGCGTTGGTCGTCATGCGTGGTCACCTTCCTTCCACAGTAGCACGCATGGGCTCTCCTACCCTCACGGGGTTCTGTGGCTCGCTGAGGCTGGTGCCGCGCGGAAGTTGGCCGGCGCAGAATCTTGGCCCTTGACCGCTGCGAGACTTCACCCGTTTTCATCCCAATAATAACCTAGCGAGAAAAACCATGCGCATCTTACCTGAACGACTGGATGGTGAAGACGAGCAAAGGAGTTTGCCACGTGGGTATAACCAATGATTTTACCGGCAAGATAGTGGTCATCACCGGGGGAAGCCGCGGCATCGGCCACGCGATGGCACTTGGATTTGCCCAAGCTGGAGCCCGGGTGGCAGTCGCGAGCCGCAAGATCGAATCTTGCGCAGCCACGGTCGAAGAAATCCGTGCTCTGGGCAGCGACGGTTCAGCCCACGCTACTCACGTCGGCAAATGGGATGATTGCAATCGGCTGGCCGACGAAGTCTATGCGCGCTGGGGTCGCGCCGATGTGCTGATCAACAATGCCGGCCTCTCGCCACTGGCGCCGTCTTCGCTGGCCACGAGCGAGGACCTCTTCGACAAGGTCATTGCAGTTAATCTGAAGGGTCCATTCCGGCTCACTGCCCTGTTTGCGACGAGAATGGCTCAGGGCGAGGGCGGCTCGATAATCAACGTTTCCTCGACCTCCTCGATTCGTCCTAATCCAGAAACCGCACCGTACGCCTGCGCCAAGGCCGGCCTGAATATCCTGACTATCGCCAGCGCCAAGGAGTTTGGTCCGAAGGTCCGCGTCAACTGTATTATGTGCGGCCCGTTCCATACTGACATTAGCAAAGGATGGTCGCGCACAGCAGATTACACCCAACGCGCCAAGGAGACTTTCCCTCTGCAGCGCGCCGGAGAACCAGAGGAAGTGGTGGGTGCCGCGATGTATTTCGCGAGTCAGGCCGCCAGCTTCACCACCGGGGCGGTTCTCGTGGTTGACGGCGGCACATCCCACCCGCTGGTCCGAACCGTATACTTGGACAGAGAATGACTTACGCTAGGGTCATTTTGGCATTTGGCAATCACGTTCTTCGCGTGAACCCTGATCCCGGCCGAGCACGGCAGTTGACGAGAGGCGCCATTACGATTTGCGCCGAGTCGCCAAGTGGCTGGAGGTTGCGCTTGATAAACAAATCGTGAGGGCAATTCGGCACAAAGCGCGGCAATTGGGTCTTCCAGTCCCCCCGGATTTTCCGGGCATTAAACGGCTCAATCAGGAAAAAAGTCACGCGTATCAAACCGCGGCCAGTGAGATTGCGGCTGCGATGCTGATGCCGGCCCGCATCTATTTCGAGGCCGTCAACCTGTATCGCAGGTTCGGATTGATAACCGGCTTGAGCAAAGCAAGCACTGCGTTCGCGGCCCGCAGGCTTCGATTAGGGATCAAGCGGGAGTAGAACTTCGCACTCGAAGAAACGAAGGCTACTGCAGGGGTGGTTCGTCGTCGGCCGCCTGCATCACCGGCGAACCGTGGTGCAACACCATCATCCAGCGGTTGCCGACGCGCTCATAGATGTTAGTGGCGAGCACCTGGGTGCGCATCGTACCCTCATAACCTCGTTGGGTGAGATTCTCCTCAGTTACCACCACCGCCATGTCACCGCTTACCAGTAGATGGAGGTCGCTCAATTCGAACTTCATCTCAAAGACGCCGTCGAAAATCCGTTCCCAACTGTTCATGATCGGACCCCAGCCGGTAAGCTTTCGCCAGCCTGGATGAATACAGACGATTTTGGGGTCCCGCAGCCAAATCGGCTCCATTTTTTCGAGGTCGAGGCTTTCGAACGCCTTGTAAAAGGCCTGATTAGCTTCGATTAACGCTTCGCGGTCGGACATCGCGTTTAGGGCTCCGTTGACGCTGAACGGGCTCTTCTGCTCAGATTGCGCCATAACCGGTTGCAAAACAAGCATCATGGTAATTCCGAGCTTTTACACCTTAGATGGGCTGCACACGCGAAATGGACTGCTCACGCGCGCTTGCCCCCCTGTCTTGCCGCCCGCGGCTATCGACGCCTTGCCGGCGCCGGACAAACCCGAGCAGCTGAGCGGCGAGCGATGGGGCGAGAGCGAGATAATTGCCAATCTCTTTCTTGGCGATCTGCAGGATGCGCAACGCTTTGACGGCATGATCATCAGCGTTTTGCCGGATGTTATGGCGGCCGAGCCCAGGCGTACGATCCGCCTTCCCTTTCTGGCCAACGGACGAGCCACACTCGACACCACGTCTGCGCTTATCGCGGCCAGTCTGAGGTTAGGCATGCCGGTGCTGGTCCACTGCGAGGAGGGATGTGAAAGGGCACCGCTAGTCGTGGCTTGGTTCCTCAAGGCTCGCCGTGGAATGACGCTTGACGAGGCGTATGCCTTGATCAAGCGACGCCGTCCGATTGTAAAGGACCGTCGTTCGTGGCTCGGAAACTACAACCGGTGATCGGGGGCGAGCACGCCGGACATGATCATCGATACGCATGTACACATGGTTGCGCCGGACCAGCATCGCTATCCTCGCAAGCTGGCGCCTGACAACAGCAGCTGGGTAATGCATATGTCCGGCGAGAAAATGCTCACTTTTGACCGACGCCGGGATAGGTCGGGCAATGCTGGTGCAGGCGCATAGTGCCTACGAGTACGACAACAGCTACGTCGCCGATGTGCAGAATGGATCCGGAACACTTCGTCCACCGTATGATAAAGCAACGCCGCTGTTCGAACTCGCAAAAATTCTGAACGTTTATCTGAAATTCTCGAGTATAAATCTCTACGCCGCGGCCAGGGGTCAAAGTACGACGCGCGGATTCTTTGACCGCCTGCTCGATGCCCTTGGTGCGCAGCGAAGAATGCGGGGGTGGAATTTTCCCAATACCTACGACCGCATCCTCAAGAAGCAATTATTGCTCGCTCTCAGCGAGCTGCCGTTCGTGTCCGAGTCAGACCGCCGCTGGTTATTCGCCGACACCGCCAGGTCATTATGGACCGCGCTTGGCTGAAGGCGCTGCCTCATCGCCTGACATGACACGATGACGCCGGCTACCCGCTTCAAGTTGCGAGGGCGTTGCCTTCGACTGCAGGGCAGGTTCAGTGATGTAGGTTCTGCGATAAACGCGCAGCAGCGCTGCGAACACTGCGAGCAGTGCCGGGCCGGCAAAAATCCCGATCGGTCCGTAAGCTTCGATTCCCCCCGCCAGCCCGAAAAACAGCACCAGCGTTGGCAAATTGGTGCCATGACGCATTGCAACCGGTTTGACGAAATTATCCATAATTACCAGCGTCACGGCGGCAAAGATAATCATCGCCAAGGCACTACTCCATCCCGCCTCAGCCGCCAGGTATATGCTCACCGGCAGCCAAATAAGCATCGTGCCACCCAAGGGCAACAGCCCTGCCGCTGCGGTAGCCAACGCAAGCAGGGCCCAATAAGGCACTCCCAGGACGAGGTAACCGATGCCCAGCACGACTCCGTCAAGCAGCGCGGTCAGCATCAACCCGCGCATTACCGAAGATAACGTGAGGCGCAGCGTGTCGAAAATCGCACTCTTGTCTTCTTCATGGAGCGGGGTCAAATCACGCAGGCCCTCGTAGTAGGTTTCGCCGTCCCGCAACAGATAGAAGAGGGTGAGCAGGGCGATAGCAAAGTGAAAAACAAAACCAGCGATATTAGTGGCGACCGTGCTGCCATGGAGGACCACAAAATCGCTCATCACCTTGGTTGCGCGCACTGCAACGGCCCGAATTTCGTCCTCCAGCCTGACGCCGTGACGTTCAAGCACCCTGGCCGCATTCGCCCCGAGATGGGTACGTCGAACCCAGTCGCTTACACCCCGAAGACCGCCGTTGGTAGAGACCACCGAAATCTCGTTGTAGAGATTCTGTACTTCGTGCAACAAGCGGGCGGACAGCCAGATAGCTGGCAGGATGACGCCGAGTGCAATTACGATGGTAAGGATCGCTGCAGACGCCGTGCGATTTCTGATGACGCCGTTGAGAATGCTCAAGGCCGGATGGACCAGAAAGGCCAGCAGGATCGCCCAGGCAATCGGGGTCAGAAAAGGTTGGAAGAGCGCATAGAGTTCGTAAGTAATCAGCGCCAGGAAGGCGAAGAAGAAAACAATAATAACTCGTTCACGGTTCATTTATCAGCCAGCAATCAGATACCAGTTGCTCTTCCGATAATCGGGCTTGAGGATGAAAATCACTCTGGAGGCCCTCATGGAGATTAATGGGATCGCGCACATTATTATAACTGTGAGCCGCTTCGAAGAATGCGTCGCCTTTTATCGCCGGCTGCTCCCATTCCTGGGTCTCGGTGTCGTTCATGACCAGGAAGATTACTTCTATTGCATCGGCGGACGCACGGGTTTCGGCATCGCGCGCGCAGCCGAGCAGTTCCGCCACGAACATTGCGACCAGAGACGCCCAGGTCTCCATCACGTATGCTTCCGGGCCCGAGCACGTGAGGATGTCGATGCAGTCTGGCGATTGGCGTCAGAACTTGGCGCCATAATCGTGCATGCACCGGAGCAGGGGAAATGGGCGCCGGGCTACTACTCGACATTGTTCGAAGATCCCGATGGTGTTCGTCTGGAAGTCAATTACATTCCCGGCAAGGGCCTACTTGCCAGTGATGTGAGCCGATAATGGTGTCTGACGACACAAGCGAAATGCGAATCGCCTCTGGTGCGGCATTGCTCTCCGATGCGGACGGGAAAGAGCTATGCGAATAGGCTTGTTTGGAGGCAGTTTTAATCCCATCCATTTAGGCCATTTGCGAGCTGCTGAAGAGGACCGTGAGGCGATGCGGTTGGATTTAATCTATTTTATCCCGGCGGCTTCGCCGCCTCATAAACCGGCCACCGGCTTAGCCCCGGCCGAACATCGTTTGCAGATGGTCAGACTGGCGACCCAAAATAACCGCTATTTCATGGTCTCGGACGTCGAGGTGAGGCGCAGTGGCAGTTCGTACACCATCGACACGGTACGCCACTTCAGGGCCAACATGCGATCGCAACCCGAGCTGTTTCTCATCATGGGCGGCGATCAGTTTGCAGAACTGGACACCTGGAAGGAAGCCGGGGAAATAGTACGATTGTGCAATATTGTCGTTCACACGCGCCTGCGCGAGAAGGCGGGCTATCAGGTTCCGGTTGCGATGTTGAACCGCTTTGGTTACATTGCGAGTAATAACGCTTACGTGCATCCCAGCGGTCATACCCTTAACCTTATCAATACGACCTTCTTTCCTGTTTCTGCCTCCCTCATCCGGCACAAGCTCGCCGCAGGTGGGTCGATTCGGTATCTCGTGCCAAATGATGTTGCCGATTACATCGAGCGACATGCACCATATCAGTTTTAGTTTGGCACCCTGCGGTTTGTTGTCGAAGTCGTCATTACTTAGGTCAAGCGAAGAGATTGCGCAGCAGGTCCCGTCGTGGATTCACTCAACAAGATGCTTGCTGCTGTAGAAGCGGCGCTCGAAAAAAAAGCCTACGATCTGATCGTTGTCGAAGTTGAGCATTTGAGTTCCATTGCCGACTACTTCCTGATCGCAACGGGCCGCTCGGATGTGCAGGTCCAGGCAATTGCCCGCGGCATCGAAGAACGGATGGACCGGGAAGATGCTCGTCCAACCGCGATCGAAGGCTTCAACCGGGCGCATTGGGTGGTGCTGGATTACGACGATGTCGTAGTGCATATATTTTTCGAACCGACGCGTGAATTCTACCGTCTGGAAAGAACCTGGACGGATGCGCACGAGATTTCCCTTCCGGAGCCCTTGCGTTTGCAGGTGCGTGACCTTCAGCTAAGAGCCTCAGGCTAGCTTTCTGGTTGCTTCTAAGGGGCAACGCTACTAAATTCGCCGCTACGTGTTTTAATCCCTAGCTCGGCACGAACCTCGCTGGTTTGTTCCGCAAAAGTTACGATCGGGTTAAAATACCGTTAGTAAGGCATCGTTTCGCGCCTTGCTCGCGGAGAGATTTGGAGGCTATGGATGCGCGAGCCTGAAACGACCGACCTCACCTTCCTCAATCTGCTGCAGGAATTTCGCGCGGTTGGAGAATTTGCAAAGTTTGCTGGTAATGCCTGGACTTGGCGGTGGAATGGGCGCGCGGCGCGAAGCCGGTCGATTCTGCTGATTCCCGGCTTTCTGGCGGGCGACGCTACGCTTTACCCGTTTGCGAACTGGTTACGTTCGCGCGGCCACCAGGTGTTCTTCTCGGGGATTTTAGCCAACGCCGATTGCCCACGGCGCGTAATAGAACGCTTGGCAAACATCGTCGCTCAGCGCTATGCCCGAGCAGGAGAAAAGCTGGTCGTGATCGGCCACAGCCTTGGTGGTATTTATGCGCGCGAGTTGGGACGCCGCCTCCCGGAATCAATCGAGCAGGTAATCCTGCTGGGCTCGCCCATCAAGGACCCGCACCTACATTCAAATCCCTACGTGAAAATGCTGGCACTCTTGACTCGGCGCATTCAGCAGACCGGGCACGGTTGCACCGGCGAGTTGGCAACCATCTGCGGCGTGCACGCCAGCGAGGCGCCCCACCTCCCGGAAGCTCTGATTTACTCCAAGAGTGATGGGATCGTCGACTGGGCTAGCTGTATCGAGGAGGGACCGAACGTGAGCGTGTTCGAGGTCGATTCCACCCATTGCGGCTTACCATACAACCTCGACACACTTCGAATTGTTCGAATGCGAATCGAGGAGAGTGAGGAACCGCGCTAGCAGCCCATTCGCGTCAACAGTAGTGCCTGGTCCTTGCCGGCATTACCCCATCGAAGGGCAGGGGGCATCCCAAGACACTGAGCGGTGAATCATCCGGAACCCCTGCTTCAACTGAGGGCTGCCCGGGTGAATTCGCCGGGGTCCGTCCGGGCTGACACAACTGGTGGCGGCATCGCGGGTATGCGAGCTGGACTTTCGTTGCGGAGTCTTGCGCTCAATCGACGTAACCCCTCCTTGAGTGCACCCACGGCCACACGCGCGGCAATCCCTGTCTGAAACAGATCCGATAGAGGGCGGACCAGCTGCGCCACTTCCACCAGAGTTCGCCGTACCGAGGAATCGCCGCGCGCCGCTATGCCAATGCCTTCCAGGTACAAATTAAATAACCGGATTGCCAAGGGTTTCTCCCCCGCCGTGAAGGGAAACCTTAGGTCAACGCCCGCCGACAACATCCATGGGTCGTGCTGAATTGCTGCCTGCGCGAGATGAAATGCCCGCGGAAGCTCGGGGTTCGATGTGTCGTAACGGTTCAGGCAGGTGCGCAGCAACTGCGCGGAAAGCGCCGCAGCGGTCATTCCCTGGGCGTATACCGGGTTGTAGGTGACGTACGCGTCGCCAATCGCTATGAAGCCGCTGCAACCGGGATTCCAGCGTTCATAATGGCGCCATCGATTGCGAATCGCGCGGTTCGAATAGACCGGCGATATCGGCTCCATCAGACGTACCATCTCGGCAATCACCGGGGAGCGCAGCCGGCTGAGCAACCCCATAAAATCTCTCTCGCGTGTAGGAGGGTATTGGCGATTAAAACCGGAGAGGGTTAAATGCCAGCGGTTGTGCTCCTTGAGCTGGAAATTCGCTTCAACCAAGTCATCGGGGCGGCGGCGGATATATGCTCCTGCCCACCACCACCAGTCCGCAGGCCATTGGGCCGGTCCCTGGAACCAGCGTGAGGCGTAACCGGCCAGCGGGTCGACTATCGTTTCGCGGGGCGGCGTTATGCCCGCCTGTTGCAGCCAGAGTGGCGCTCGCGACACGGAGCCGCTGGCGTCAACTACCAGGTCCGCTTCTATGTCTTCCCTACCGCCACTGCTTCCAGCCGGGATCAACACGCCGACGCATCGGGGTCCGCCAGGACCCACCCGCAGCCCTGTTACTGTGGTCCGTTGGCGCACCTCGACATTAGGAATTTGCCGGAAGACCTCGCGCACACAGGACTCAATCAGTTCGCGGCTGGCACTGAGAAATTTCAGATCAGAACGATAGCGGGGCTGCCATCCCTGGGGCCGCAGGACGGCGAAATCCAGCGTGTGGTCATGAAAGGTCGCCCCTTTTCCGATTGCCAGGCGTTCGAATCCTGGAAAGAGCTTTTCGTATTCAATCAGGCCTCGCACCAACAAACCGTGCACATGGCGCGCTTGTGGCACGCCAGCCCGGTCCTGGCTCCCTTCAGGGAATGTGTCGCGATCAAGCACCGTGACATGGTCAAAGAACTCGCTTAGCACACGGCCCGCCGCCAGGCCGGAAAAGCTGCCTCCGATAACCACAGCGTGCCGTCGGCCCATAACCGTCTCCAAGCGGGATACTAAGGAAAATCAGTTCGCGCGAATAACGCGACCTGTGACGAACGTCGCCGATTCTACACGGGCTCGTCTTCGATCATGAGCTGAACTCCATCGGTCGCAGCAGGTGATTCATTTCGCAGGTTGGAAGGCAACTTGCCCATCGCGCGGGTCGGTCCTTTGGCATCGGCGTTGGCTGCCTGGGCATGGACACGCTCGTACGCTGCCACACTCGCTCGCAGGAATTCGATTCCATCGCGAACCTGTTGATCCGGAAGTTGCTCGACGACTTTGCCGATAAATTCTTGACCGCGCGAGAGCATGCCTAGCACGAATCGGTGGCCTTGAGATGTAAGCCGTACCCGTTTTTCGCGACCAGAGGCAGCATCCTCCACCAACCGCACCAGGCTAAGCGGCGGGCGCGCCATATGGCGCAAGGCTTTGGTGACGGCCGGACTGCTGACATCGAACCAGTCCTGGAGTCTTGCCACGATTTCCTTGCGCGGCATTTCGCTACCATCTTCGCCGGCCGAGTGAATAAGCCAAATGATCGCCGCTTCCTTGCGGGTCAGTTTGCCGCGCATCGCATCTTCGACCGCCATGTTGCCGCGGTAATGAATGGGATAAAAGAGTTCGAGCAGTTCGGCGGCTAACCGCTCCACCGTTTTGTCTTCTTGTTCTGTCATTTTCACATCTACTGCCGGCAGCGTTGCCCGGCAACATCGCATGCCAGACCTGTCATTTCATTACACACGCATAAGCGTGCGGCTTGACAATAGACCTGTCAACAAGTTAATGCTGTCGAGGCAAAACCGTTAACCAGGCTAACAGTTTACGCCGATCGGACCGATTAACAACAGCTTGGCTCGATCAATTCTGAGCGGCTTGGGGAGCAGCAATCATCCCACTTGGAGGGACCAAATGGCAGAGTTTGACCTTATCATTAAAGGCGGCACGGTAATTGACGGCACTGGGATGCCGCGTTATCGCGCCGATGTCGGCGTCAAAGACGGTAAGATCGCCAAGCTTGGCAATCTGAAATCGCATCAGGCCAAAAAGCTGATTGACGCCAGCGGCCTTAATGTCGCACCTGGTTTTGTCGATCTCCACACTCATTACGATGCCCAGCTCTTTTGGGATCCTTACTGCACGATGTCGAGCTGGCATGGCATTACCTCGCTCGTTATCGGCAACTGCGGCTTCGGCTTCGCGCCGGTCAAACCTGAGCTGCGTGATCGTTCAATGCTGACGATGACTCGCACCGAGGCAATCCCGTACGCCTCGATGAAAGCAGGCCTGCCGTGGGATTGGGTTACCTATCCCGAATTCCTCGACAGCGTTGATCGCCATCCCAAGGGCGTCAATCTGCTGCCGTTCGTGCCTTTGGCTCCCGTAATGACCTGGGCGATGGGGCTTGAAGCCGCGAAATCGGGACGCCTGCCCACCGACGCAGAGACCAATGAGATGCGTCGCATCATCAACGAGGCGATGGATCACGGTGCCTGTGGATGGTCAGCACAGCGGCTGGGCCGCAAGAGCGTGCAAGCCGACTACGACGGCACGCCGATGGTGACTGATATCATGCATGATGAAACCGCTCTGGCGATGGCGCGCATCCTGGGTGAGCGAAATGAAGGCTTTATCCAGATGACGTATGTGCCCGAGCCGGGTGATTTCGAAGGCGACCCCGAAGCTCACGCGGAGCGGCATTATGAGGAGCTGGCATTGGCCGCCGGGCGTCCAATCCTCTATAACGCCGTCGCGGTCAACGATGCCTATCCTGAGCGCTTCCGCCATCAACTGAAATGGTTGGAGAGCTGCGTCAAGCGCGGTATCCGTGTGCTGGCGCAGGGAGCTACGTTGGAGGTTGGATTCGCATTTACCTTCAAGGATTGGAACCTCTACGACGATATGCCGGCCTGGAACGAAGCCACCACTGGCCCGATCGAAGATCGCCTCATGAAGTTGTCCGACCCGCAGCGCCGCCCGGCGCTGCGCAATGAGCGCAATGTCGGACTGATCACCAACAACTACGAAGATATTTTCGTGCTCGAGTGCCAGGAGCCCAGCCTGAAAAAGTACGAGAATCTGACCATCGGCGAAATCGCCAAGCGAGAGAACAAACATCCCATTGACGCGATGCTCGATATAGCGTGCGCTGACGGGCTCAACACCGAATTCTACTCGCCCCCGATCAACGTTCGCGTCGACTATCTCAAGGAAATGATTTCCTCCAGCGCGGTACCGATCTTCGGCGTTTCAGATGGCGGTGCCCACACGAAGTTCTTCACTGGTGGCCGCTACTCGACTGAGGCACTGATCAAGATTGGGCGTGACAACAACCTGATGAGCCTCGAGGAACTGCATTGGCGCCTCAGTGCACATCCGGCCCTGTGCGCTGGGTTCAAGAACCGCGGCACGTTGGTCGAGGGTGCTTGGGCAGATATCGTGGTCTACGATCTCGATCGGCTTGCCATAAAACCGATGGAGATCGTGCATGACTTCCCAGGCGGCGAATGGCGCCGGGTACAGCGGCCAGAGGGCTACCACGCGATCACAGTCAACGGCGAAGTCACCTTTGAGGACGGACGCTGCACCGAGGCGACGCCCGGCCGTCTGCTGCGCCACGGCGGCTGAGCCGCGCCCAACCCGGCGAAGGGAGTCCGGGACGGCCGTATGAAAAGCGGAGAGGGGATGCCTACCTTCAGGGTAGCCTACGGTAGTCGCATCTCCTCCTGCATCGTCTGTAGCTTTAGCCGGGTTAATGGCGTCGTCCAATCTATCTCTTTTCGCAGTCAAACGACGACAAACTTGACACAGCTTGCAGTTCCATGCGGTCGAAGCGCCTCGTTACCGAGGATTGCTCGGCTTTCCCCTTATCCTCAGTCCATTGCCGAGCCTGGTCAGTTTGTACTCATAGTGCTCGGCCTAATATGTATTCATTCAGAACGCATCCGGTATATGGCCACGTGGCAGTAACTAGTAAGTTATGGCTATGCTCTCGAGGATACGCAGGCTGCTAATGATTCGGCGGGTATTTCTCAGCCCAGCCGGCTTCCTCCGGCCGGCCTAGGTCCGAACCCTCGGCTTTTCGGCGCTTCACCGATCAAGTAGATTATAGCGTTGATCCGAGTATCAGCAGCCGGTTTTACACTGGTATAAGGCGTACCCCAAATAGCCCTATGACACGGGATGAGATCCGACGACAGGAACTGAGCAATTTTCTGCGCACGAGGCGGGCACGCGTTTCCGCCACCGATGTTGGCCTGCCCGCGACTGCGCGCCGCCGGACGCCAGGCTTACGGCGTGAAGAAGTGGCTCAGTTAGCCGGGATGAGCGTAACCTGGTACACCTGGCTCGAACAGGCCCGGCCAATCAGCGTGTCGGCTGAAATGCTTGATGGTCTGGCCCGGGTGCTGCGGCTAGACGGAATCGAGCGGGTACAGCTTTTTCAGCTTGCGTCGCGTGATGCCGTGCTGGATTCGAAACCCAGGCGGCAACGGATAAGCCCGTTGCTCAGGCAGATGCTTGACGAGATGGAACAGCTACCGGCTTTCATCATTAATTCCCGTTGGGATGTCCTGGGATGGAATCTGGCAGCCGGTGCGTTCTTTGGGTTTTCGAATATCGCCGCGGCCGAAAGGAATATGGTCTGGCTGTTCTTCACCGATTCGACACTGCGCTCTCTGATCGTAGATTGGCCGGCGCGAGCACGTGATATTCTAGCCAGATTCCGCGTTAATTACGGACGGCACGCGGGAGACAGGCAGTTTGTGCAACTGGTGGAGCGGCTGAAAACAGTCAGCGTCGAATTTGCAGAATGGTGGCCGCGTCATGACGTGTTGCCGGTGAGCGAGGGATTGAAACGCTACAACCATCCTCTGGTCGGCCGGTTGCAGCTTCAACATGTCAGTTTCTCGGTGATGGATAATCAGGAATTGACCTTGACGCTTATGGCGCCAGCGCGGACCGCGGATTCTCGGATCAAGCTCCAGCAGATCATTAAGCACTTCAAATCATCCCAGGCTGCTGGCAGGCGCGCGCCGACACCAGGCAGCAACGGCCAGGCCGATTTTCAACTGGGAGTTTGACGATACCAGTGTAAAGCCTGCTGTCCCTGACTTAAGGAGAATCACGGAACATAGTCCGACAGGACATCTTTGGCTTTTAGCTTAGCTTAGGACCACCAAGGCGCTTTACCGCCAATGGTGCAACCGCCAGGCCTTACTTCCCTTGTACGATTGGTTCGATGGTCAGCTTTGATTGCAGGTTATCGAGGGCGCCGTTGATACCCTCAACGGCGATATCGTGAGCACGCACCCAACGGGCGCCGTGAGATACGAAATTGGGGAGGTCGAGTATATTTTGGGACAGAGCCTTTTGCTCGCGCGCAAATTTTGCGGTCCACACCACCTGCTTGGTGTTCTCGTCGACGAAGTTGAGCACAAAAGCCACCGCGGCGGGGCTTTGCGCGGCATAATCGAACCCAACCCGTTCGCGGTAGCGGTTCACCACGCCATATATCACCCCATCGGCAGCGATCCTGCGTCCCAATGCCAACGCATTTTTCTCGAGATCGGCGACCGTGAGCGGCGGCAATTGCTGAAGTGCCGCGTCTACATCGTCCTGGGGCACAACTTCCCACCCGCCGAGTTCGTTGGCGCGCGCGTAGATAGCCGCGGTAATTGACTGTGCCGCATCGGGCGGCAGGCTTTTGTCAACCTGGTCAGGCTCATCGACCAACGGCATTACGGCGATTTTGTGGACTATGACCGTTTTGATCGATCGTACCGCGTGGACTTCGAGCCCGCTGGTACCGTGCAGGCCGGGCAGCGCATGTACCGTGTCGCTCATGGCGTTGAACGCCGGCGAGTTACCTACGCCATGCGTTACTTCGGTACAGCCAGCCAGGAACATTAATGCAGCGGCGAGTGCCAGGGTGACGATGCGGCAAGTCACAACGCCACCTTAATCGAAAGCTCCCGGAGCTGGCGCGCATCAACTTCTGAGGGCGCTCCGCTCATGAGGTCGACCGCTTTTTGCGTCTTGGGAAACGCCATGACATCGCGCAGGGAGTCGGTTCCGCACACCATCATTGCTATCCGGTCTACACCAAAGGCGATTCCGCCGTGAGGAGGGGCGCCGTAACTCAGCGCGTCGAGCAGGAACCCAAATTTACCGAGCGCTTCCTCGCGGCCCATCCCGAGCAGGGCGAACACTTTGAGTTGCAGCTGAGGGTCATGAATACGAACTGAGCCACCACCCATCTCCTGTCCGTTGAGTACCATGTCGTAAGCTAGAGCGCGTGCCGCGAGCGGACTGCTGTCGAGCAAATCAAGGTCGTCAGGATGAGGGGCGGTAAATGGATGATTAACCGAAACCAGCCGCTTTTCCTCGTCGCTGTATTCAAACAGCGGAAAATCGATCACCCATAGAAAGCGCAGTTGGTCCGTCCGCCGCAGCTGGAACTTGTTCGCGAGCTGTAGCCGCAGGTCGCCCATCAAGGGACGGATCTTATCCTTCTGACCTGCGACCATAAGCAGCGTGTCACCTTGATTCAGCCCGGCCATGGCACCGGCTCGCCCTCGTTCAGCCTCACTGACGTGACGGCCAATCGGGCCTTGCCAATTGCCATCGGCAAGCTTGGCCCAAGCCAATCCCAAGCCCTTTTCCGAACGTATCGCTTCGGCCATCTCATCGAGTTCGCGGCGGCTCAATTGATGCTCAGCCGGTAGAGCCAGGCCATAGATCGATTCGCCCCGCCCCAGCACCTCGGCGAACACCTTGAACGAAGTACCAGTAAACGCCGGCGTGAGATTGTTAATTTCCAGGCCAAAGCGGAGGTCTGGCTTGTCAGAGCCGAAGCGCTCCATTGCCTCCGCGTACGGCATTCGTGGAAATGGCGGTGTGATCGTAATGCCAAGAGCATACTCGTAGATAGAAGCCATCATGCCCTCGGCAATCGCGATGATGTCTTCGGGGCGCGGACCCGTCATTTCGATATCGATTTGACTGAACTCCGGCTGGCGATTGGCGCGGAGGTCTTCGTCGCGAAAGCAGCGTGCTATCTGGTAGTAGCGATCGAAACCAGAGACCATCAGTAGTTGCTTCAGCAACTGAGGCGATTGTGGCAACGCATAGAACTTGCCCTGATTTACCCGACTGGGCACCAGATAATCGCGCGCACCCTCCGGTGTTGCGCGCCACAGAATCGGGGTCTCGATCTCCACAAAGCCCTGCGAATCCAACCAGGCGCGTACCCCGCGCAGCGCTTGATGCCGCCTCATCAGGTTGCGCTGCATTTCCGGCCGGCGCAGGTCGAGATAGCGGTACTTGAGGCGGATTTCCTCCGCGGCACTGTCAAAGCCGCTGCTGATGGGGAATGGCGGCGGCTGCGAGGCGCCGAGAATCTCGGCTTGCGTAACCAGGATTTCAATTTCGCCGGTCGGTAACTCGCGGTTGACGGTGCCCTCGGTGCGGCGAACGACCTTGCCTTTGGCGGCGATATAGTATTCTGAACGGGCAGCATCAGCTACTTGATGGGCGGCCGAATCGTGCGCAGGATTGAACACCAGTTGAACCACCCCCTCACGGTCCCGCAGATCAATAAAAATCAGTCCGCCATGGTCACGGCGCGAAGCGACCCATCCCCATAACGCAACCTCACGCCCGGCGTCGTCGGCGCGCATCTTGCCGCAGTAATCGGTACGCGGCCAGGGTGGCAACGGTGAATATGCAGGGTTTCTACTCATTGGCGCTCAGTCCGGTAGGGCCACCAGAATACCTGTGCTAACCGCGATGCGAAATAGCGCTTCTTTCGCTATTTCGTAAGTGGTTTATCGACTCCAGGGCAAGCTCTCAGGGCTGTCAGGCTATTCAAGCTTCGCGGCAATGTGTTCGGCGACTTCATGCAACGGCGCTTCCTGTTGGCTGCTTTGCTTCAAGTCGCGTACTTGAACTGTGCCATGGGCGACTTCGTCTGGCCCAATTATCAACGCGTAGCGAGCCTTGAGCTTGTCGGCTCGCCTCATGAGCGCTTTCAGGCCCCGCTCAGGGGAAAGCAAATCAGTTCGGATGCCTCTGAGGCGCAAGTCACTTCCAACGCTGTTGGCCTGAGCCAATACCGCATTGTCCATCGCGAGAATTACTACGTCCGGCGCGCGCTCAGCGCGGGACTGCGTGGCGTTCAGCGCGAGCGCCAGGCGCTCCACTCCGATGGCGAAGCCGGTGCCGGCAACTGACGCTCCACCCAGAGCCTCCACCAGCCCGTCATAGCGACCGCCGGCGACGACCGCACTCTGCGAGCCGACCGCTCCTGAAACAACCTCGAAGGCGGTTCGCGTGTAATAATCCAGGCCACGAACAAGCCGAGGATTGACGATGTATCGCACACCGGACGCGGTCAGCGCCTGTTCGACTATGGCGAAATGCTTGCGGCAAGGATCGCAAAGATAGTCGCGGGTGTTGGGAGCCGAAGCAGTGACAGCCACGTCGACCTTACAATCGAGCAGCCGCAGGGGGTTTTTTTCGAGCCGCTCATGGCAATCGCGGCAAAGCCTATTAAGATTCTCTCTGCCCCAGTTCAGCAAGGCACTGCGAAACCCCGGCCGGCAAGATGAATCGCCAAGCGAGTTAATCTGAAATTCCAGTTCCAAGCCGAGCTCGCGGCGCAGTTCGTCGATCATGATCAGCAGCTCGGCATCGCAAGCCGCATCGGGCCGGCCGAACACCTCGACGCCGAATTGGTTGAACTGCCGGAAGCGCCCCTTCTGGGGTCGCTCGCGCCGGAACATGGGACCCAGGTAATAAAAACGCTGCTCGGGCTCGCTGCGGTCGAGTCCTGCCTCGATATAGGCGCGTACCACTCCCGGAGTGCCCTCGGGCCGCAGCGCGATGACGGTTTCGGCTTCATCGCGGTCACCGAACGCATACATCTGCTTCTCAACAACGTCGGAGGTTTCCCCGCTGGAGCGCTGATAGAGTTCAATTCGCTCAAGCGCCGGGATACGAATTTCCCTGAAGTTGTGAAGTTCAGCTACTCTCCGCGCGGCGTGCTCGACGGTGCTGACTATGTCAGCGTCCAATCCAATGATGTCCTGAAAGCCACGAAGGCGGGTAATTCCCAAGGTCGCTTAATCTCTCCGGTGGCAGGCTGGTTCTCTATCCCGCGGCAGTCTGGAATAACTGCGGACCATTAACAAAAAGGGCCGCCCGTAAGCGGCCCCTGTTCACTCCCGGGCTTAATCCCGAAGATTATACGGTGAGGATGTGCACGGTGCATGCCGAGCCGAGACCAATGACATGCGCCATCCCAACCTTCGCATTCGGGACCTGGCGCTGCTTGGCCCGTTCGTCCTCCGTTAAATGCCAGACTACCTCGCAGATGTTGGCGACCCCGGTTGCGCCGAGGGGATGACCCTTCGAGAGTAGTCCGCCGGAGACGTTCACTGGCGACTTGCCACCCAACTCGGGATGCTTGCCGCCTCCCTCATCAATGAACTTTGCCGCCTCACCTTCGCCACAGAGCCCCAAATTCTCGTAATGGATCAATTCGGCTGTTGCAAAGCAATCATGCAATTCGGTTAATGATACATCCTTGGGCTGGACACCCGCCATGTCGAACGCCTTTTGGGCAGCGCGCCGCGTCAGAGTATTGACATCGGGCAACGTCAGGTCGCGATCAGTATAGGGGTCCGAGGTCAGGACGGAGGCGGCCACGCGCGCCCGCTTACGTCCGGCTGCCAACTGCTTGAGTTTGTCTTCTGAGACCAGGATGGCAGCTGCCGCGCCATCACCAGTGGGGCAACACATATAAAGGGTGTTCGGATAGGCGACCATCCGCGCATTCATCACATCTTCGAGCGAAACTTCGTTTCGGTACTGCGAGAACGGGTTGCGCGTGGCGTGCTTATGCGATTTGACCGAGATTTTAGCGAAATGTTCGAGCTTGGTGCCGTATTTGCGCATATGCTCCATGCCCGCCTGGCCGAACACAGCTGGCATTAAGCCCGAGCCAATCCGTCCTTCAGTGGAATAAGCTGGGTCAGTACCACCCCCGCCGCCGCCAAGCAGGCCCTGCTTACCCATTTGCTCGACGCCAACAGCCATCGCCACCTCGTACATGCCGGATGCAACCGCCATGAAGGCTTCACGAAAGGCAGTTGAACCTGTCGCGCAGGCGTTGGACACATTAATGACCGGCACGCCAGTCTGGCCTATCTGCTGCAGAATGCGCTGACCAATCATCGCGTTGGCTTGGTAGAGATTGCCCGACGCGAACAGTTCCACATCTTTTATATTAATCCCTGCATCCTTCAGCGCGATCAGAGCCGCGTCGGCGCCAAGCTCCGGTACGGTCTTCTCCGGGTAGCGTCCGAACTTAATCATTCCCGTGCCAAGCACGTAAACGTTCCGCATCTGAAGATCCTCCTGAAGCTCGGCCCTAGGCCAAGAAAATAGGTATTTGTCGAAAAAGAATCGCTATTCTGGGCTCTTCTCTCAATTCTTACTCGGCCGAAACTGAAAAGCCATTACCGGATTACCCTGCCGGTCCGTGGCCACCTGGTTCACCACGAGCTCAACAGCCATCCCAAATCCCTTCTGCGGGTTTTTTTCGAGGTCCTCGGGGTCAACGTCGACCAGGTTTGACTTTACGCTGACGCCCTCCGGCAAATCCACGACTGCGGTCACATAAGGCGTCTTAATGCCAGGAAAAGACTGATGGATTACAGAAAAGACCCACACTTTGCCTTTGTCGGAAAGCTGCACCTGCTGCAAATTACCCGCCGCGCCACACTTTGAACATGCCGTGCGTTTGACATCAAGAAAGATGGCTCCGCAACCGGGGCATTTCGAACCGACCAGGTGAGGCTTCGGTTGAAGTTTCAGGATCGGCAGGATCGGGCGCGGACCAGTTTCCACCTGCGGCGTTTGCTGCTCAGCCATGACCACATCTCCGTATCGGAAATCGCCAAAAATAACGACAACAGCATGGTTGACCTGACAGGGCAGTGTTTCACAGCATTGCCGCGAGCGTCAATCCAATAACCTATCCGCGCATAATGAGTGGCTTTTTACCTGATAGTGCAAATATCATCCTTGAGTGCAGTTTGATGCAGCGCCGTTTGGCCTGATTCTTTTAGGCCTCGCCCTCGGAGTCAGACACGCGACTGATCCTGACCACGTGATTGCAGTGGCCGCGATTCTGACGGGGGAGCGGCGTTTCTTCAGTGCAATGCGAATCGGACTGGTCTGGGGTCTCGGCCATTCGACGACGGTGCTCTCGGTGGGAATGGCGATAATCGCATTCAAATTGAAGGTGCCGAGTCGGCTTGGATTGACCCTGGAGTTTCTCGTCGCAATCGCTTTGATTTTGCTCGGGGTGCGGGCAGCCAAGCAGACGCTTGGCTCAATTGCGGAAAAGCTCCGCCTCACTTCACGGCAGGACCGGATGCTCCTTGTCCATTCGCATCGGCACTCGCACAAACAGGAGGGTCGATTTCATACCCATCGCCACTTGCACGTCCATTCGGCGCCCGCTGACGATTTTCTGGCGCATGATCATCTTATCTCGCGTGCTACTGCCGAACACTTTGGCGGGCGATCGACCGCGAAGTCGTTTATGGTCGGGTTGATACATGGGCTCGCCGGAAGCGCCGCGATTGCCTTGGTGGTAATGGCAGCGATTCCGTCGCCATCGTGGGCGGCACTTTACCTGGCGGTTTTCTGTGCGGGCGTGGTGATCGGGATGGTGCTTGTAACTGGGGCGATGGCCGCCCCGCTAGTCTTCGCTGCCAGGCGGCTGACCACGGTCCACCGCCGCATATCGGTGGCCGCTGGCTGGCTTAGCCTGGGCTTTGGGGTTTTCCTTGCCTACCAGATTGCGATAGTCGACCAACTGTTCGGTACGAGTCCCAGTTGGCTTCCACATTGACGGGCTGGCATATGGAACCGGCCGAATCATAATAGGTGAATTATTCGTCCGCCTAGTAACGGCCACGGCCACGCGTCTCAGAAACAGCAGCCGGATCAGGAGTGCTGGTCTCAGATTCTTGTGGCACCTGCGATACTGGCTCGCCAGGCGGAGCATGGGTTTCATTGGCATTCGGCCCCTTGAGAGCGGCCGGTTGGGGGTTGAACGGCGCAATGCCGAGCAGGGCCTTGCGCAACGCCAGGGATGTTTCGGGTGAGAGTCCTCCGCGCACTTTCGACTTTGCTTCAGGCACAACGCGCTTGTGCTCACTATCGCGCTGACTGACTCTCTCATTCCACCGTTGGAGGGAGACCGCCGCTTGAGTGAGGTGAGCAACGGCGTGAGCCAGCCGCGACACATCGCCGTGGTTATGTTGTTGCATCGCCGTCAGCGCCGAGCACAACTTCTTCCGGGTCAACTCAATCAGGTCTTCCGAAGTCGCAGCCGGTTCTTCCGCAGTCGCAGCCGAGGCCGTGGGCGGAACCTCAGGCGCCAATCCGTGCGCCAGAAGTAACCGCTCGGTCGTGCTCTTAGACCCGGGTTTGCGGCGACGGTGTTCGACCGTCCTACGTTGCTGTGGTGGCAGTTCTTCTGGTTGGATAGGTCGATCACTCACACGCGTTTGCTGCAGGCCCAGCAGTCCAGGCCGCTGCAGTATAGCCTAAGTTAGGTCGGCAGCGCTCCGAAAGGGATGACATTGTCACTTTCCGGAAGAACCTGGCCCAAGAGCTTACGGCAGATGTGTTATGGGCTTGAGGAGCTCAGCCAGAACCAAACAAGGACGCGTTCTGTGGAAGCCGAACATTTGGTCGGCAGGTGCTGGACGAACGCTGCTAAGAATGATGTGGCAGGCGCTTCAGACGAGTCTCTCTCTCATTGGCAGGTCTATTCCCGGGAAAGGCGCTATACTGGAGGTTAAGCGGCCGCCTCGTCGCAGATCGCTTTCTAATTGGCGCTAACCATTTGTAAACGTAAATCCTACCATTGGCACCCTTACCGCTGAACAAGGCGCCCGCATCCAGACCGTTGACGGGCTCACGAAAAATCCCTGGGTGGTTATGCGAGAACGGCGGTTAGCCATAACAATTAAGGGTGGAGTCTCTCTCGGAGAGCGCGCTCCCGTCAAAGGCCAACTCGCAGCTATCCCTATCGTGGATCGAATAGTCAGCGGTGCTATTGCCTCAATAGTGGAATATCATTATTCGCCAACTATTGAGTTCTAAAGAATAGATGGTATTGCGTGCCGTTGGAGCGAAGAGACCACGCGATTATGTAGCGCCACTTTCCAAGCTGCTCGACAATTCACGGTGGAGCCGGCGCAGTTCTTCGGGGACCGATGGTCCGATGCGATCGAACAATTCGCCCGCCGAGGCCATTTCAGCCTTCCATTCGCCCGTTTTGACCGCCAGCGCGTGCGACAATTGCTCCGGCGCTATTTCGAGTCCTGAAAGGTCGATTTCCGCAGGTTCAGGAACCGTACCGAGAAACGTTGGCCGCCCAGCGACCTGGCCGTCGATTCGGTCCAGCATCCATTTCAGCACTCGCAGGTTTTCGCCATAGCCAGGCCACAGGAAGGCGCCGTTATCAGCTTTGCGAAACCAGTTCACCATGAAGATGCGCGGCGGTTCGGTTATGCGGGATTCCATAGCCAGCCAATGGCGCCAATAATCGCCCATGTTGTAACCGGCGAACGGCAGCATCGCCATCGGATCCCGCCGCACTACGCCGACCTTCCCCGCAGCTGCCGCAGTCGTTTCCGAGCCCATAGTTGCGCCGATGAAAACGCCATGCAGCCAGTCCTTGGCCTCGAGCACGAGCGGGGCGGTAGTTGCCCTGCGCCCCCCAAAGACGATTGCGGAAATTGGTACTCCGCAGGGGTCTTCCACATGAGGCGAGAGAACGGGATTATTCGTAATTGGAGTCGTGAACCGGCTGTTCGGATGGGCCGCTCTCTCGCCGCCACCAGCCTGCCATTTGCGTCCGTGCCAATCTAACAGGTCGGACGGCGGCTCAACATCCATACCCTCCCACCAGACGTCGCCGTCAGGCGTCATCCCGACATTGGTAAAGATCGAATCATGTCCGAGCATTCGCATCGCGTTCGGATTTGACCGCGCACTGGTACCGGGCGCGACGCCGAAGTATCCGTTTTCGGGGTTTATCGCCCACAGTCGCCCATCGGGCCCAACCCTGAGCCAGGCAATATCATCGCCTACGGTAAAAACTTTCCAGCCCCTCAAGGCGGGCGGTGGCAGCAGCATCGCCAGGTTGGTCTTGCCACAGGCGCTCGGAAAGGCCGCGGCGATGTACCTGGTATGACCTTCGGGGTTGCGCACGCCAACGATCAGCATGTGCTCTGCCAACCATCCTTCGTTGCGCCCGAGCCAACTGGCGATGCGCAAGGCAAAGCATTTTTTGCTAAGCAAAGCATTGCCTCCATAGCCGCTCCCGACCGACCAAATCGTATTGTCCTGCGGGAAATGGCAGATAAAGCGCCGCTCAGGGTTCAGATCCAGGGTACAATGCAAACCGCGGTTGAAATGATCGGAATCGCCCAGCATGCTGAGCGCACTATCGCCCATGCGTGTCATAATGCCCATGCTGAGCGCGACGTAAATGCTATCGGTAATCTCGACTCCGATTTTGGCGTACGGTGAGCCCACCGGCCCCATCACGTACGGGATCACATACATCGTCCGCCCGCGCATCGAGCCTTCCAGCATCTTTTGCAGTTTGCGGTAGGCCTCGTCAGGCGCCATCCAATTGTTGGTGACCCCGGCCTCGTGCGCCGATGGCGTGCAGACAAAGGTCACTTGTTCGGTTCGCGCCACATCGTTGGGATTCGAGCGATGCAAATAGCAACCTGGCCGTTTGCGCTGGTTGAGCCGAATCAGCACACCTGATTTGACCGCCTCTCCCAACAGCCTTTCGCGTTCAGCCGATGAGCCGTTGCACCAGACGATGTTAGCGGGTTGAGTGAGACGCGCGCTCTCCGCTACCCATTCCACGAGTGCGCGGCTGGCGACATTGTTATTAGCTGGCGAATCTGAGGTCACGCGGTGTGCTCCCCTATGCTGGCGACCCAAGCGTAAGGTGCGCCTTTGCAGTAGCGAGTTCGCTTAGCACGGATGTTAGCACCGGGATTAGACAATCACCAGCAATTAGCTCGCGATTATAAGTACGCCTAAATTAATCGAGGCCCGAAATAATCGAAGATGATTCCGGTGTCACCCTGAGGAAGATGGAGATCCGATGCGCCCAGAAGAAAACGTGAATCAACTGGCCGGGCTTCTCAGCCGATCTAAGTAACTGATTACTTGTCGAGGGGATGCTTGAACTTGCGGTCCGGATGACGAACCGTCAGCACCGGGCATGGCGCCTTATTGACTACCCGCTCGGCCACGCTGCCCATCAGCACGTGGGCGAGCCCGGTTCGACCATGAGTGCCCATCACGATAAGGTCGACAACTTCGCTTTGCGCGGCGTTGATGATTTCGAGAAAGGGAGCACCGACCCGCATCAGTCCGCGCGCTTTGACTCCGCTTTCGCGCAAGCGCGCGGTCGTGCCGTCGAGTTCCTTCAACGCCAGCAGCCGCCCCTCTTCGGCAATCCGATTCATTGTACTGACATCGAGACCGGGATTGAGCTCACTAACCATCACTGGTGCCAGCGGCTGGTCGACGTGAACCACAACGATTTCAGACGAAAACTTCTGCGCCAATGTCACCGCATAGCTGAGCGCCAACTTTGAATCTTCCGAGAAATCCGTTGGAGCAAGAATTTTATTGAAAGTGGGCACCAGCGCACCATATCGCCCTTTACCCTCAAGGGCAAGCCGCTCCTCCACTGCGCCGGGAATCGCCGCGGAAGCGGTCCAGCTTTGCGTCGACCAGCCTTACACTATGCCGATGGCGGCTGGAGAAGTTAGAATCTAGCGTGGCTTCCAAATGGCGTTCCGCTTCGATGATCGAACGGGAGTTCGATCGAGCTTTCAACGAGCTCTTCGAGGACCTTCTGATCAAGCGCTGGCGTGGACCAGCGGGTGCGCGCACTTTCGGCAGGGCGGTGGTGGCCGAGAATGAAGAAAATTATCGCGTCAAGGTGGCCGTGCCGGAGGTGGATCCTGAAAAGGTCGTGGTCGAGGTCAGCGAATGGCGGCTGACGGTGCTGGTCCCAACGGCGGAGGGACGAGAAAAGAACACTATCGATTTTGCACACTGCATCGATACCGAACATGTGACTGCCCGCTTCGAAGGGGGCATACTCGAAGTAATGCTCCCAAAGGCTCGCGCGCGCAAAATTGAAGTGCGGTAAAGCTGCCGCGGCGCGAGGGCTCCACTTCATTTTCTTCAGCAGGTCTGTAAATGGCTGACCAACACGATCACCATCAGGATAGGCACGACGGCTCCCAGGCTTCGCCCGCCGAATTTTCTCCGGCCCCCTCACATGCCGAGCTGGCTGCCAGCGAACTCCGCGGCACCTGTCCACTGGCACCAGACGAACTGGTGCAGCTGGCCTCCACCGGGAGCGACGGAGACGAATTGCTCGGACAGGGACGCGCACTGGATGCGATTCGGTTGGCCATCGGAATCGACGCACCTGGCTACAACGTGTTCGTCACAGGCCTGCGCACACGCCAGGAACGCGGCACCGTGCTCCGGCTGCTGGAAGAGCAGGCCTCGCGGGCCCCGACGCCCGGCGACTGGGTCTACGTCAATAACTTTCGCAGCCCTGAGTCGCCGGTCGCTCTGTACTTGAAGCCGGGCCAGGGCAGCGAGCTGCGCACGCGTATGCGGGAGCTGGTTAACTACGTACTCGAACAGCTGCCCAAAGCATTTCGCCGCGACGATTTCGAGCAGGAGCGGGCGGCACTGCGCGATAAGTACAACCGCCGCGCACAGGAGCTGTTCGGCACGTTCGAAACGCGCGCCCGCGAGCGCGGCTTTGGCCTGCAAAGCACCTCCAGTGGACAAATCGTCTTTATCCCGCTCATTCGAGGCAAGATCCCCGAATCGCCGGAGGAACTGCAGCGTGAAATGCAGGCGTTGCCCGATGAAGAGC
>JAMXLL010000229.1 GCA_024281015.1 Candidatus Binataceae bacterium | reverse complement strand
AATCCGCGAATCGAAGTAATTACTGACTGGAAAACTCCTGACGCAGCGAAGCAGGCGGTCGAACGTATTCGTACCTTCTTGAAAAGGTACAGCGGGTAATTCCCGCACACTCAAACAGGGCGGCACCTGACCCTATTCGATGGCCAGGCTGGCGAATGAGACAGCTGACTCTGTCTGCGGCTCCATCGCGATGTCGTGCATCAACAGGCGGGCCGGATGGTCGCGCAACAGTTCCAGCAGCGTATACATGGGTGAGAGGCCGCAGATTTTGCGCGCATCGCGGTCCTTGGCAATATCGGCAAAAAAACCGTCCGGGTCGCCGCGTTTGATATTTTCGATCAGTGCCAGATCTTCTTGTTTCACCCACTCAGCGACCTTCTCGTCGGCACTGTAGGAGTCGCCGAATTTCTTTCCGACGTGGGCGAAATCCACCCCGGCAATTACAAGGGTGCGGCGCGATTCAGCTTCGAGTTCAGCTCGCAACGACTCAAGAAAGCCACCGACGCGCGGGTCGTAGGCCGGAGTCTCGCCGCTTAGCACCATTTCATGAAATGAGCCGACCAGGATCGGGATGACCTGGTAGCCAATGGTGCCTAGCGCCCAGGCCAGAAACAGCGCCTGGAATTCGATCGAATGCTCATTACGGTGCAGCAATTCCTGTTCAAACAAAGCACCCGCATTGTAGCGGGCCGCCAGCCGTTCAACGAATTCACGGTCGGTGCGCACGACGCCAAGCGGTGTCGCATAGTCTTTGCGGGTCGCGGTGAATAACTGGGGCCCAGCCCCGTAATGCGAAGTGCCAAGAATCACCACCAACTCCGGGCGCTCGCGGGTCAGCAGCTCTGCATAAGCATGCGCGTATGCTGCGCCTCCGCGGCGCGGATCGATATGGGGCGCGATCAAACCGCTTAAGGCAGCACCGTCGCTCCGTGGAGTAGGGATCTGACCAGGGCCTCCAGGGTGGCTGAAGAATGCGGCAATTTGCTCGCGAAGCTGAGCGGGCTCTTTTTCATAGGCCAAGCCGGCCAGCGCCGGAGGCCGTTCCGGATTGCGCGCGAACTCCTCGGCCACCGCGCGCACGCGTTCCAGATACCGAGCCGACTCGAGGAAGTACGCCTGATCGAGCGCCTCGATGAGCTGTTGGATCTGCTCCGAGGGGATGATCTCGCCAAAGCGTCGTGTGAATGCAGCCTGCAGATCCAATCGTTCGTTGGTGCCATCCATTTGAGCCACCAGGAAGTAGGCACCCATCCCGATCAGAATTGGCTCGGGAGCGATACCGCTTGGATCACGCAGCAATATGTAGGTTTGACCCTGTTGCTCAACCGGAAACGCCTCGACCGCTCTGACTTTTGGCTTCTCAATCATCGCCTACCGCTCCCGGCTTAGCCGTCAAACTGCGAGTGAGCCAATTGACACAGCTCAAATGCTAAGGGCTGAATGAAAATACAGCAAGAGGTTGAACAAACCTGCCCCGTAGATCACGCTGGGTAATCATTGCGACGGTGGTCAAGAGTTCGCTCGATGAAACGTCAATACAGGCACGGGATGCGGCCGAGTGCTCGGCGCCACCGCGAACCGCATCCGAAGCGCACTGCGGTGACACTTCGTTACAAAGTCGCGCTTGCCGGCGAACTGCAGCCAGGCGAATCGAAAAAATTCCTGCTGCCAATTCGTGGTACTGACGAGGAATGTTTTCTCATCAACTATCAAGGTCAGTTTCACGCCTACGTGAATCGCTGCCGGCACGTACCGATGGCAATGGACTGGGTTGACAACCAATTCTTCGCAGAAGAGGACCGCTATCTCATGTGCCAGACCCACAACGCCTATTATCAACCCGATAGCGGTGAATGCATTGCCGGACCACCTGGCACGTGCGGCAAATTTCTTTATCGAGTGCCGCTCGAACTGGTCGATGGCGTTATCTATGCGACGCCGCCTGATGAGCAATTTGACGACGGATAAGCAGAAATGGCAGGCACGCAGGCCGCCGTACTCAATCGGTCCGGCGCGTCTCTCCTCCTGACCGGAAAAAATTCGTGTGCCAGGTAACTTCCGCGTACGGTTCGCCGTTGGTTTCGACGAACACCGCGGCGCTGACCAACATCTGGTCCCCTGCTTGCTGAACGTCACAATGCAAATGCGCCAGTTCGTCGAGTGTACTAGGCCGTGCTACGCCGCCGAACCAGGCGAAACCATGAGTGCGAAAATGCAGATAGGCGGTGAGCTCAGCATGATCGCGGCCATTTACTGATCTGACCTTGATGGATTGCCGCTGATCGCTTACCTCGCGGCGATCTGCAACGGCACCTTCGGCGAAGGTAAGTTGCCATTTTCCATTGTAGCCGGCCTGTTTGTAGCAAAGCGTGTAGTGCTTGGTCAGCCAAATGAGGCGACCCACGTCCGGGCTCAGCGGCTCCATCGAATCGATGCTATCGACCGAACCCGACCAGCATCCTCGAAAGACTTGGGGCAAGGGGATTTCGCGTGTATTCGCCTGGGGTGCTGGTAGTCGAGCAGGCGAATCCGGAGTGCCGAAAGGTTGGCGGACTATCGGTGCTGGCGTCGCGTGGGTCGCGGGAATCTGCTGAGAAGGCAGGGTTTCCAGTTGTGCCGGCGCGGCCGCCCCGGCCATCGCACTAAGAATCAGGAGAACGATTATTTGGAGGATCTGCCGTGTGCGCAAGCCCACCATCTTGTGCATCACACGGTGCGGGCACGGTTATTCGTATTCGTCGCCGAAATGGGCGCGCACTATCCGCGCCTTCAGGTATTCGAGGGTGCCCAAGTCCTCAACGATATCGCCGCCGGTGTCATAGAAAAACAGTTCGCCATTTTTGGTACGGCCGACAGCTATAATCCATTCAAGGTCGTCCCGGTCTTCCAACAAATAATTGATAGTTTGGGCCACGCCGCGGCCTGGGATTATGGTGATTTTGGGACGCGCTAATTTTTCCTGCTTAGGCATCGCTTCGGTTAACACCTCTGGCGGGAAGGCGGAACCATCTCGCCTAGATTACGGACGCCTTTAAGCCTATGTCAATACCATGCTGGCAAGGATTTCGATGTGGTGAGTATTGGGAAAAAAATCGAATCCGCGCACAGTCTGAATTTTATATCCGCTGCGCATGAACTGGCGCAAATCGCGCACCAGGGTTGAGGGATTACAGGAGATGTAAATCAGCTTGTCTGCCCCGAGCTTCACTATCGGCTCGATCAAATCGCGAGCGCCCGCACGTGGCGGATCCAGCATCAACACCTGTGGACGAAAACCTGACCGCCGTAAGAAATGCAGGCCGTCGAGCGCGCGCATTGCGATGAAATCCGCGTGCGGCAGACCCAGTCGCCGGGCGTTGTTGCGCGCCGATTCGATCGCGAGCGCATCATGGTCAAGGCCGAGAACACGGGCGCTACGCCTTGCCGCCGGCAAGCTGAAATTGCCAGTGCCGCAGAACAGATCCAGTACCCGAATATCCGCGGAAAGATCGGCTAACTGCATGACCGCGGCTACCAGTTTTAAATTCTGCGCCCGATTAACCTGACTGAACAGGTCGGCGTCAGCTTCTATCACGCATCCGGGTTCCGCCTCGCATGCGGTGCGTACATCGCCGAATGACTCACGAACGGCGCCGCAGCGCAGGACCAAGCCCGCGATGAAACCATCCGCGGTCATCTGGCGTGCGACTTTGCGTTCGAACGAGCCAGGCGCGCTGGCCAGACTGGCGATCAGCACCTCGCCGCGTTGCGCCGCGACCACTTCTATCTCCGCGCACCTGCGCCCGAGCGCAGCGGCCAACTTGGCCGCTGCCGCTAGTGGCGGAGCGGCAACGAGGCAAGCTTCAACCGGCACGAATGAATTACTGCCAGGATGGCGGAAGCCGATCGTGCCACCGGCGCCGGTTTTTACACGCACACGTGAGCGGTAGCCGAATTCCACCGGAGCCGGCTCAACCAGCCCATCAGGATCGAGTTCGATTCCCAGCAAGTGCCGGAACTCGTCGGCGATCACTTGAGCTTTGAGCCTGGTTTGGGCGTCGTATTGAATGTGCTGCCAGTCACATCCACCACAGCTGGAGGCGTAAGGGCACGGCGCCTCACGCCGTGGCAGCGCTGCTTGCACAATTCGCACGATTGCGCCCAAGGCATAATCGCGCTTCTCCGAGCTGGTCGTGATCTCCACTACATCGCCTGGAACCGCCCCCGGAATCATGATGGTCTTTCCGTCAAGGCGGGCGAGGGCACATGGTCCGAATGTCATACCCGACACTTGGACCTGTTGGATTTCGATTGTAGGATCAATTGAAAGCACTTTGTTGCCAGAAAAATCTTATTATAGCGCCTTCGGTCCGGCTGCGCTCGGCGGACAATGCCGGGCAATGAGAATCCCGCCGACCCCGGCGCATTCCCCAACGTGAGCATAACCGGCACTCTCCTTCATCCTACTAGCAAAGGGCCGTCGCCAGTTATCGACGGTAATTGTGGTCTTGAGTACAGATAGCCTGCAGCAAGAAGGCAGCCTTGCGGCTTCCGACGAAACGTCGCGGCGCCTGCAAATATTTTCTGAGCGTCTCTTCTCACGCCTGCCGCCGGACTCGGCCGGCCTGTTTCCGACCGACAGACGGTTTGCTGTCGCCGAGCGCGCCTTTGATTTCTTTTATACGCGCGCCGAACCGATAAAAGTCAGATGCGTGAGCGACGGCGATACCGGCGTGATCGTCGAAACGCTAATGGCCGATTGTGCGTTCATCGTGGACAGCATACATGAATACTTCCGCGCCAACGAATTTGCTGTGCGCATATTGCTCCATCCGATTTACCACGTGGCGCGCGACCCCGGCGGAGCGATTGTTTCGTTCGAGTTAGCCAGCGCGGACGGAAAACGCGAGTCTTTCACCCACAGCGCGCTCGAAATCCTGCCTGAGCCAGCGCGCCTGCAAAAAATCGAACGGGACTTGAGGCAAATCCTCGCCCAGGTAGCCGCAGCAAACGCGGATTTTCCCGCCATGACCGCACGCGCCCAGCAGATTTGCCATGAAACCGCCCGTAACCGCGAGTTGGTCGAAATCCGCGATTTCCTCCGCTGGCTCATACAGGGTGGCTTTGTTTTTCTCGGTTACCGTCATTACCTCGTGGAACGCGATCAGGGGCAACAGGTGATCGTCCTCGATAGTAACCGCAGCCTGGGTATAATGCGTGCCGCCCCGACATCTTCGCGCTACGAGCGGCCCGTTCCGCTCAGCGCGCTCGACGAAGCCCATCGAAGATTGCTGTTCGAGGGCTCTCCCCTGGTGGTCGCCAAAACACGTGCGGAATCCCCGGTTCATCGCCGGGCCGCGATGGACGATATTACCCTCCGCCGGCTGGATGAAAATGGGCAGGTGAAAGGCTTCGATCGCTTCATCGGCTTGTTCACCTCGAAAGCCTATGCGGAAGAGGCAGAACACATTCCGGTGTTGCGCGGCAAGCTCAACGAGCTGTTACGGGCCGAAGGCCTGCAGCCGAACATGCACGATTACAAGGCCACGGTCGCCGCCTTCAACAGTTTTCCGAAAGAGGAGTTATTCCGCGCCCGGTTAGCAGAATTGCGGGCACAAATCCGCCTGGTGCTCGATCTCGAGAACGAGGACGAAATCCGTCTGAGTCTTCAGAGTGACCCGGTACGGGGCAATGTCATCGCGCTGGTAATTATGCCGCGCCAACAATTCTCGGCCGAAGTCCGCATGCGCATCCAGGAGGCGCTTCGAGAGCAGCTTGGCGGATCGCTGGTTTACTACTATCTCGCGCTGGGTTTGGGGTATACGGCCCGCCTGCATTTCTGCTTCGCCGCCCCGCCGCCCAACCCCGAAGCTCTACCGCTCATGCACGCCGAAATAGCAAATTTGGCCCGTTCGTGGGACAGCCTGCTCCGTGAAGGATTAACTGCCCGTTACGGCCATGAACACGGCCATGGCCTGGCTGCTCGATGGATCCCTGCGTTCACAGCCAGGTACAAAAATACTACGCCGGTCGCGATGGCGCTCGGTGATATAGAGCAAATCGAACGTTTGCTGCGTGAGGGCCGTTTCAGTGTGCTGATTGGCGCAGCCGGCGCCGAAGCGGGACAAGACTTCAGCGAACTTCGCCTCTACGAGATTGGCGAGGCGCCGCTCCTCTCCGAGCTGATTCCGCTCCTGCAAAATTTCGGAATCTCGGTAATCTCCGAAGACGCACACGAATTCCGGCTGGAGGTGGAGGGAAAACCACACCTGACGAACGTTCAGGCATTCCGGGTGCGCAGCGTGGCCGGCGGCCCGTTGGAGCAGGAGCCAGGCGCAGCCTTGATTGGTCCGGCGTTGGTGGCGGTACGGACCGGTCAGGCTGAAGACGATCGGCTTAATGTGCTGACGTTGAGCGCCGGTCTGAGCTGGCATGAAGTCGGCCTGTTGCGCGCCTATCTTGCCGCGGCATTCCAAATGCGACTGACCGCGGCACGTGCTGCGGCGCAGCGCCCGTTTTTATTGTGCCCGCAATTGGCGCGCCGGTTTATTGAGCTTTTCCAGGAGCGCTTCGATCCAGGTCGCGATTCGCTCTCGCGCAAGGTCGAATTGTTGCGCTCGGCCTATCTGGAGCAACTGGGCGCCATTGATAATATCGTTGATGATCGGATGGCGCGCACCTTGCTGGCGATGCTCGAGGCGACGGTGCGCACCAATTTCTTCCAAGCCATGCCCGCGCCTGTTCCTTATATCGCACTCAAATTCGAAAGCACGCGTATTGCCAATCTGCCCGACGCGGCCCCGCTTTACGAGCTGCACGTCAACAGCCCAATAATGGAGGGCTGCCACCTGCGCGCCGGTAAAGTCGCCCGCGGCGGCATTCGCCATAGCGACCGCCCTGACGATTATCGCACTGAGATTCTGGAGTTGATGAAGACACAGACGGTCAAGAACGCGATCATCGTCCCGGTTGGGGCCAAAGGCGGCTTCGTCGTAAAAGCTCATCCAAGCCGCGTGGCCGGTCCGGAAACGGCGATTGAAGCCTACCAGATGCTAATCAATGCGATGCTCGACATCACCGACAATGTCGTCAGTCAGCGACGGATCCAGCCGCCCCGGGTCAAAGTCTACGACGACGATGGCCCTTACCTGGTGGTCGCGGCCGACAAGGGTACGGCCAGTTTTTCGGATGTCGCCAACGGGATCGCCCAACGGCGGAACTTCTGGCTCGGCGACGCATTCGCCTCGGGCGGCGAATACGGCTACGACCACAAGAAGATGGGCATTACGGCACGCGGCGCGTGGGAATCGGCCCGGCGCCATCTGCGCGAAATGGGACGCGATCTGCGCGGGGCACCGGTGACGATGGTAGGTATTGGCGACATGTCAGGTGATGTGTTCGGTAATGGTTTGCTGCAGTCCGATAATCTCAAACTCATCGCCGCTTTTGACCACCGTCATATTTTCATCGATCCTGACCCTGATCCACGGACGAGCTTCGCCGAACGAAAACGTCTCTACCGGCTGCCGAACTCGCAATGGTCCGATTATACCGCAGGCTTAATCAGCAAGGGTGGCGGGATCTTTCGGCGCGCGCAAAAACGGATTCTGCTTAGCCAGGAAGCACGCGCCGCCTTGAGTTGCGATATCAGCGAAGTCGACGCGGACACGCTTACACAACTGATTCTGCGGGCGCCGGTTGACATGCTTTACAACGGCGGTATCGGGACCTTTGTCCGCGCCAGCAATGAGACCGACGCGGAGGTTGGTGATCATGCCAACGACGCTTGCCGCATCACGGCCAACCAACTCCGCTGCCGGATCGTGGTTGAGGGCGGTAATCTCGGCTTGACCCAGCAGGCCCGTATCGAATACGCGCTGCAGGGAGGGCGTATCAACACTGACGCTATCGACAATTCTGCCGGCGTCGATATGTCGGACCATGAGGTAAATCTCAAGATTTTGCTGCAACCCGTGCTTGCTCGCGGTGAATTGAGCTTCCAGGAACGTAACCGCGAACTCGCGGCGGTGGCCGAAGATGTGGCCCAAAGTGTTCTACACGACAATCGTGACCAGGCACTGTCACTGAGCCTGGAGCAGCATCGCAGCCAGGATTCACCTCTCACTTTTCGCGAGCATCTGAGCGTGATGCAACAGCGCGGCATATTCCCGCGCCGGGACAATGTGCTACCGAACGCGGAGCAGCTGCATGAACCACGCGCCCTAAACGCGGCGCTGACACGTCCGGAACTGGCTGTGCTGACCGCCTATACCAAAATTGATTTGGCTTCGCGGCTAGGGAGAATGGCACTGGCCGACGATCCGTACCTCATCGAGCGCTTCCTGACGCCTTATTTCCCGCCACAGATCTCATCCAGTTTTTCCAGCGAGATTGGCCATCATGGGCTGCGCCACGAATTATTGGCCACATCCATAGTGAATGAACTGATCGACCTGGCAGGTTCGGTGTTTTTGTTCGACTTGATGCGCGATTACGACGTGGTGGAAGAAGACGCGATCCGGGCTGTTCTCATTGCTGAAGGCGTGCTCGATATCCGAGCACGGGCAGAGAGTCTTAAAGCCGGCGCCCAGGATCTGGCGGCCGAGGCGGAGGTCGGAGCGTTCCTTGGACTCGAGCGGGCATTGCGCAGGGCGTGTTCATGGGTGCTGACCAACACTCTAGGATCCACGCTCGGCGAGATCGTGCGCCATTTCAAACCCGCTTTTGACCAGCTCGTGCCACACCTCGATATCCTGCTCAAGGGGGGCGAACTGACCCGTTTCGAAGACACCTACCGTGATCTGCGCAAAGCGGTACACCATGAGCAGCTTGCCCTCGATCTTACGCAGCTGTATTTCTCGCACCATGTTCTCAATGTGCTGACGCTCGGGTTTTCGCTGACCAGGGAGCCACTCCAGGTAGCGCAGACCTATTTCGGAATGAGCGAGCACATCGAGTTCGCGATGCTCGAAAGTGCGATTGAGGACGTCCGCACCGACGATCGATGGGAGCGGCGCGCGGCCAGCGGCCTTGCCGCCGAGTTGGCCTGGGCGCGGATGCAGTTATGTCGCTCCCTGTTAATGCAGCCCGATGATGGGCGGCCGTTGCGGGCTCGCCTGGCGGAGGGGCGTGAGCGGCGGGCGGCAGAAGTAGCTCGCCTGATGGGAGAAGTGCGCGCCCTGCCAGCGCTAAAATTGCCGCCGCTCCAGGTCGCAGTCCGTGCCTTGGCGCGGCTCGCTGCCGGCGCGTAAAGGGAAGCACAGCTGACAAAAACGTTCCACTCAGACAGGTCTACCGATACATGAATCGCCGCAGCTGCTTTTCATATCAATGCAACCAATGCGGCCGATGCTGTCATAACCAGGTAATCACGCTCTCGCCATACGACGTCATCCGTATGGCGCGGGCGGCGCACATAACAACCGGCGAGGCGGTTGCGAGATATACACTCCGGCGCGGCTCCATCCTCAGCTTCGGGCAGAACAGCAGTTGCACCGCGTTGAATGGGACAGCCTGCACGCTGCATCCGGGCCGGCCGCTAGCCTGCCGGCTTTATCCTTTGGGCTTGGAGTATGATCAGCAAGGGGCGGAACGATACCTGAGGCTTGAACCTGCAGCCGAGTCGCGCGGCATTTATGGAAGCGGGGGAACTGTGAGCGATTATCTTGCAACGCAAGAGGTTGGACCTTATCTAGAAATGAATCGCCGCTACGCGAGCCTGCTCGACGTCTTTCGGACGCGGATTGCAGAGCTGATTGATTTCGAGATAATCGAGGCGCGGGAGTTCTGGCGCGTAGCCGTCCGCGAAGCACTCGCCGAAACAGGTTTCGACTCCAACCCGGTCATAGCAGCGTTGTTTGACCCTGACGCTCTTGGCTGCGGCGCCGCCTCGAACCTCCAGGTCGTCTGTTGTCATTTACGGGAAATTGCGCGCCGGATTCGCGGAGAGCGAGACCCGACGATTCTCGCAGCCGCCGCCGTGATGCTGGCCGTGAGCCTCGGCTATTCTCCCGGCGAAGTCGCATGGGGAAAGGTTCGCAGTACTGCAGCCGCGACCAGCGAGCGTGGCGCATAAGCCTGCACCATTCGAAACTCGGCAGCGCGCAACGTTACTCTATATCGCGGTCTTGTTGCGGCGATTGGACCGGCGATGCCGGTGCGGATGTCGCGGCAGGTAATGCTGCCGGATGCGCTTGCGCAGCTTCGAAGTCGTGGATGATCTGGGCAACGTGAGTGGCGGGATCCACTTGCGGATAAACCGCGGCGATCCGGCCGTCTTCACCAATTACGTAGGTCACCCGCTTATCCAGGCCGAGAATCGGAATCCCGTTATCGGCGCCATAGGCCTTGGCGATGCGTTTGTCAGGGTCGAGCAGCAACGGAAATGGCAGACTGTGTCTCTTCGCGAATGCCCGGTGTGCGTCGGGTCCGTCAACACTGCATCCGAGAACCGTGATTCCCAGGTTCTGGAGTTTGGCATAGCCGTCGCGAAACGCGCACGCCTCCCTGGTGCATCCCGGCGTACTATCTTTGGGATAGAAATACAGAATGACACGGCGGCCCCGATAATCGAGTAAGCGCAGCGAAATGATCTGATCGCCGGCGATAGCTTCGGCAGAAAAATTGGGCGCATCGTCGCCGACGTTGAGCATTGCTGCCCGGGCAGATCGCGGACGTAGAAGCAGTACGGTAAATCCCGCTGCGATTAGGATGGCGAACAAAATCAGAATCGGGCGCATTTTCAGACGTAATAGAGCCATGAACGATAGCGCGGGTCACGCCCATGCAAAGCCGCGCGAAAAGTTTCCATCACTTTGCGCGTGACTGGGCCCGGCTTGCCATCGCCGATCGTTCGATCATCAAGCTCGCGGACCGGAGTCACCTCCGCCGCTGTACCGGTCATAAACGCCTCATCCGCAATATACACTGCATCGCGCGGAAAGAGCTGCTCACTAACCGTTGCCCCCGTATCGCGCAGGATGCTGATAACTGAAGCGCGGGTAATGCCTGGCAGGCAGGAGGTTACCGGTGGTGTCCGGACTTCACCATCACGGACAATAAAGAAATTTTCGCCGCTGCCTTCGGCCACGTAGCCATTGACGTCCAGCAGCAAGGCCTCATCGTAGCCGTGGCGGCGGGCTTCGTAGCCGGCGAGAATAGAGTTGATGTAAGGCCCCGACGCCTTTGCGTTAGGCGGAATCGAGTTGTGGTGGAATCGGACGAACGATGAGGTCTTCAACCGCACGCCTTGAGCCGCCGCCTCATCACCCAGGTAAGCGCCCCATGGCCATGCGGCCACCGCCACCCGCACAGCATTGCCACGCGCCGATAAACCCATTTCCCCTTCGCCATAGAATGCTATTGGCCGGATGTAGCACTCGGCCAGCCGATTTACCCGTACCACGTCCGCGCAAGCCTTGAGGATTTCTTCCTGGCTGAACGGCATCGGCATCTCAACGATGTGGGCCGAATCGAACAAGCGGCGCACATGCTCAATGGCACGAAAAATTGCCGAGCGGCCATCGTCGCTCTTATAGCAACGCATCCCTTCAAACACGGCCAAGCCGTAGTGCAGGCTGTGCGTCAGGATGTGCACATTCGCCTGCTCATACGGGACCAAACCACCGTCCATCCAGATCTTGTCTGTTCGTAAACCGCTCGCAGCCAATAGCCCCTCCGGGGTCATTTCCATGCAGGTTGGGGTCGTTGCCAGGGCGAGATACCTGCACTACGGACCGTGGGTTAAAATCAAAAAGCGATTCTACGTTAATCGAAGGGCTGGAGCGCCACAAGGCAAAGGCGGCCTGCGCCGTGTGCCTGGATTACGACAACATTCTGGTGGTATATACAACACGGATGAAACGCCAGACGCGCAGCACGACAGCTTGTGCAGGAGCCGCCGAAACGAGTCTCAATTGTGTCGGTTACCGGGTTCGCCGGTTGAGCCGGGTAGTGACGGCCATTTATGATGATGCCTTCGGTCCACTCAGACTGAAAATCTCGCAATTCGGCATTCTCGTGAAGCTCAGCCGGCAAGGTCCGTCGAGCGCCGCCGACTTATGCCGGGTGGTGATGATGGATAAGTCTACTGCCAGTCGTAACTTACAGCGAATGCGCCGGCGGGGCTGGATAGCTGTAAACGAGGACAGCACCAGGGCCAGCCAAAAAGTTTCTCTGACACCGCAGGGCGCGCAAATCTTGCAAAAGGCCTTTCCCCTTTGGCGCCGGGCGCAAGACGAAGCGACGCGCCGGCTGGGCGCTGACGGGATGAAGGCGTTGGAGCTCGTTGCCGCGAAAATGGACGAATAGCGGTCGAGGACAGCAGACGTAGCACCGGCCCAACCGTGGCATATGCAACCCCCAGTCGATGATACGCGTGCGAATTGGCGAGGAGACCAAGCCGTAATCATCGCAAAACGCGAAATCGATCAGCGAATTGCGCAACCAGGCCGAATCTAGACTTGAATGCTCGGCGCTCACCCGGCCTGCCTTGAATGGGCAACGGATAGCGCTATCTATCCCGCAACGTGATGGGACCGGACATGAAGCAAATAGAATTTTTGTTCGACTACGGTAGTCCTTTCAGCTATCTCGCCAGCCTTCAAATTGAAGGCTTCGCCAAACGCAACAATGCGACGATTGCCTACACTCCCATCTTGTTGGGAGCGGTGCTTAAGGCGACTGGTAATGCGTCGCCTATGGCAGTGCCGGCTAAGGGCCGCTACATGGCGACCGAGTTGCGGCGCTGGGCTGACCGCTACAACGTTCCCTTCAAACCCAATCCTTACCCTTTCCTGTCGAATACGCTGGGCCTGATGCGTGGTGCAGTCGCTGCACAAAAAATCGGGTTCTTCCCTATCTACCATCGAGCCGTGTTCCGCGCGGTGTGGGCCGAACCACAAGACCTTGGCGATGAGGCAATATTGCGCAGCCTGGTAACGATGGCTGGATTGCCGGCTGAGCTGATCATCGCGGCCGGACGCCAGGATGTAAAGGATAGCTTGCGCGAAAATACGGAGCGGGCGGTGGCCCGTGGCGTGTTCGGAGCGCCAACCTTTTTCGTTGGTAACGAGATGTTCTGGGGCAATGACCGCTTCGACTTCGTGGAAGAGGCGCTCCATAAGCTGCGCTGAACCACAGCGTCCACCCGGCCAACGCCCGGGGATCAGCTCGCGTCCACTCAGACATCACACACCCAAGACTTAGTAGATTATCGAAGCAGGAGGTTGTTATCGACATGAGCCAACTTGGTGAAAGCGATGCGTCAGCCGCGAGTCCGGTCGAAGGCAGTTTCGTAGAAGCAACCCTGAACTATTTCGCTGCCTCTTCGGAAAAACCGGTAATATACACTTATGAGCCGCCGCCTGGTATTCCACGGGCGACTGGCAAATCGGAGTCTCACCTGGTTCCAATCCGTAATGCACGCCTCGAAGGCGGCCTCTCGCTCGACAGGCAGGGATTTCAGCTGCTTCATCAGGAGAGCAAGGTTCACGATTTCTATGATCCGGCCGAAGTACAGGAAACCTACTATCCGGAGATTGAGCACTTCTTAAAGGACACTACTGGTGCGGAAAAGGTGATCGTGTTCGATCATCAGGTCCGCAACATTGAACTTTCACGCCAAGGCGAAAAGAACGCCCGAGAGTACGTCTCAGTGGTCCACAACGATTACACGGCAAAATCTGGCCCCCGCCGCGTACTGGATCATCTGTCGCCTGGTGAAGCTGAACAGCGGTTGCGGCATCGCTTCGCAGAAATTAATGTTTGGCGGCCTATTCATGGGCCGATTGAATCAATGCCGTTGGCCGTCTGCGATGCTGGTTCTATCGAGCCCAAGGACTTTGTTCCGACGGATTTCATTTACCCCGACAAAGTCGGCGAGGTCTATCGTTTCACCTACAGCCCCAACCATCGCTGGTTCTATTTCCCCCGGCTGGAGCGCAATGAGGTGATTCTCCTCAAGTGTTACGATTCAAAGGAAGATGGCCGGGCACGGTTCTCGGCACATTCAGCTTTCGATGACCCCACAAGTCCCCCCGGCGCCGCGCCACGCGAGAGCATCGAAGTCCGGGCGCTGGTTTTCTGGTCCCCGGATGAAGTGCTGGCGTAGTCTTGGTATGCATCGGCGGTCGCAGCGACTTACAACACTTGGCCTCTTCGCAGTCACATTGCGAGTCCCGGTAGAGCTACCGGTAAGTTCTGAGTCTCGTTAGAGGGAAACAACGATGCCACACAACAAGGTCGCGACAGTAATAGGTGTCGGCCCTGGACTTGGTGTTGCTCTGGCGCGCCGCTTCGGAAACGAGTACGCAGTCGCACTTGTCGCACGCGGCGAGGATAAGCTGGCTGGTTTCGTAAGTGAGATAAGGTCGGCGGGTGGTACTGCGCTCGCCGTTGCCACTGACGTAAGCAAAGAGCAGGAGATAACGGCCGCATTCGCGCAAATCCGCCACCAACTGGGTGACACTGAGGTCTTAATCTACAATGCTGCGATGCGCCCGTTCGGAACCTTGATGGAGACCAAGCCCAGCACTTTTGAGAATACCTGGCGCGTGACCGCCTTCGGCGCCTTTCTCGCTGCGCAACAGGTAGTCCCGGCCATGCTCCAGAAGAATCAAGGTGTGATCCTGTTTACCGGTGCCACTGCCGGGGTTAAACCATTCGCCACCTCGGCGGCGTTTGGACCGGCGAAGTTTGCAATGCGGGGTCTGGCGCATGTGATGGCGCGCGATCTGGGACCTAAAGGCATTCACGTTGCGTGGGTTAACATTGATGGTGCAATCGACACACCTTTTATCCGGGAGCGGTTCCCGCAAATTAAGGACGAAGACATGCTCAAGCCCTCTGCAATCGCAGAGACCTATTGGCATCTCGCGCATCAGGATCCCAGTGCATGGACGCTCGATATCGACGTGCGGCCATTCAAAGAGAAGTTTTAGACGAATCTAATCGCTTCGCGTTGACCAGTCGATTATGTTCGCCTTGCTCACTCCGCTCGAGGTCACAACAAACTGAGCGTTCCTTTTTGTCATCCCGAGCAAGGCCGACGCCCTGAGTCTTTCCGCAGGCAGTCAAAGCGTAAGGGTCCGCCGTACATGGGTCGAGGCGGAGCGTTTCTTTCCTGCAAACAATAATGCTCCGGGCCTCGGCTGCTCTCCCTCTCCCGCGCACCCTTGCCCTCTGGGGTCGGGCCTCGACGCTTGGGCTGAAGGCTGGCGGGAGAGGTAAATGCTGACGAGGCCTCAGTTTATCGCTTCTCGAAGACTTCCTTGGCGATGCTGGCTGCTGTCACTGCCGTCGGCCATCCCGAATAAAAGGCCAGATGAGTGATTAGTTCGCCCAGCTCGTCCTTAGTCAGTCCGTTGTCCAGCGCCCGCTGCAAATGACCGCGCAGCTGATCTGGCCGCTGGAGTGCCACCAGCGCCGCGCAAGTGATGAGGCTGCGATCACGCTTGGACAGTCCGGGACGCTCCCACACGTCTCCGAACAGCACCTTCTCGGTAAGCTCGGCGAGCTTCGGTACAACCGGGCGTATTCTGTCCAGGGGCGATGATGATGATGGTGATGAAGCCATTTCATTCCTCCAATCTTGAATTCTCCGTCGGAACCCTCGGCAACCCGCATCAGGCGGGAGACGACTAACGCACAACACTAAACTCCTGTTGGGTGCTGAAGAGCGATAGGTCAAAATCATCAGGGCCGTTTTCAGCCCGCTGCTATTGCCTGAAAAGCGGCATTACCTTTTCGCACAGCAACTCCAGTGACTTCATGACCTTCGCATGCGGAATCAGACTGCCGCAGTTGAGTTCGGCCAGGATTCCATTGAGGCCAAGCTCCGCGCGTAACTGGTCGAGTCGTTCCGCCACCACTGCGGGTGTGCCGGCGATTACCTTATCGCGCAGCGCGTCTTCATACGTGATGGTCTGAAGCCGCTGGCCGCGTTCGGCGCGCTGCTCAATTGCACGAACGCCCGCGCTCGCGGCTGATTTTTCCAGCATGTTGCCGAGAAACCGATAGAAGCTCATGATGCTCTCTTCCGGCTCCGCATGCGCCTGCTCAGGGGTTTCCGCCACATAAACCGGCACTCTCAAGAACACTTGACCTTCGCCGGGATGGCCGGCAGCTCGATAGGCCTGGCGATATATATTGATGCTCGGCGCCAATTCCGACAACGTGCCCAGGCGCACAGCGACGAAGATTGGATAACCAAGCTGGCCGATGGCTGCAAACGTGTCAGTGCTCGTCGCCGCCACTCGAATCGGCGGATGCGGCTTCTGGTAGGGTTTCGGCACGAGGTGAACTTTATCAAAGCTGTAGTACTTGCCCTGATATGAAAAGCTGGGCTCGGTCCACGCTCGCTTAACCACCTCAAGCACCTCGTGGAAGCGCTCGCGGCTTTCACCGTACGACACCCCGTACGCCTCGTAGGTCCGCGGAAAACCACTGCGGCCGACGCCGAAAATCAAGCGTCCGCGGCTGATATGATCGACGGTGGCAGCTTCTTCGGCTATACGCAGTGGATGGCATAACGGCAGCACCTGGACCGCGATGCCAATTTTGATGCGGCGAGTACGCGCGGCAATCGCGCTGGCGATAGCAAGCGGGGCGGACAACACGGAACGCCGGGGCAGCATATGCAGTTCGGCCAACCACATCGCATCGAGTCCCAACTGTTCTGCCGCTTCGACCTGCTCGAACGATTCGGTAAATGCCTGCTGTTCGGTGTGTCCGGGAGGACATTGAAACTCGTGAAACATGCCAAATTCCATCGGCGTGCCTCCGCGGTGCTCGACAACCGGTGATCCGCTGGCGTCGAACTCAAGTCTCAATTATCGCCGTGCAGCCAAAATCGCAAACCGAACCTCGCGCCTCTTCAGCTCTCGTCGCGAAAGGTGTAAAGAGCCGCCAAGCAGGACTCCTCTGGAGTCTCGTAGTTAGCTGTGTTGTCAGAACCCTGAGCGGAAGCGGTCGTCCGCTCCGCGAAGGTCGAACAAGCCGCTGGTGACAAAATGCCGAAGATCATCGCCAACAATTACGAGATGTATTACGAAGTCGACGACTTCACAGATCCGTGGAAGCAGGCAGAGACTATCTGGATTCAGCACGGTTTCGGACGCAATCTAAATTTTTGGCATCACTGGATTCCCTTGCTGGCCCATAAACTTCGCGTCATCCGGCGCGACATGCGAGGTCACGGACAGTCGGCCGACCCGGGCCCGGAGCATCAATGGTCCGCCGAGGAATTATTGCTCGACATGAAAGGCTTTCTCGATGCGCTCGGTCTGGATCAGGTGCACTATCTGGGCGAATCGATCGGTGGCACACTCGGTATTGCCTTTGCGGTGCGATGGCCCGAGCGGCTTAAGAGCCTCACGCTTGTTTCAGCCCCGACTTCGATTCCGCCGCGCGTGCAAAAGATGTTTTCGCTTGGTTACGAAGACTGGCCCACCGCGCTGGGCAAACTGGGTTCCGGGGGGTGGGCGAGAAAATTGATGGAATCGGGTGGTGGGCTAACCGGTGGGAATCCTGCTCACAGTGAGTGGGTTATCGAACAATGGGGGCATATCCCCACCCATGTGCTGCAAGGATTGTGTCGGGCAGTGCCGACTGTTGATGTCGCACCATTGCTCTCGCAGATTAAGGTCCCGACGCTTATTCTCGCTCCGGCGAACAGCGCCTTCGAGCCGCTCAAGGGACAGGTGGCAATGCGCGATGCGATACCCGGTGCCCGGATCGCGGTGATCGATGGCAGGGGGCACGAGATCTACGTGGATCAGGCCGAAGCCTGTGCGGCGGCGGTGCTCAAATTTGTAGATTCGTTACGCTAGCTAGGACATCCGAGAACGCCAGGGAAGCTGCCCAGTCCCGGCATTTTTCCCAGTTGTACAGCGCCCAGGTTCCCGCACGGATAACCAGCCGTTGCGGTTAGCTAAGCGGGTCGGCATCGAACTCTGAAACGTCCTTGGTCCAATTCAGCGCGTCATCCTTGTCGCACCGATTTAGGTGCGCGACCTGAGCCGCCACCCTGTTTCGGACCGATCGCAATCGGGCATCTGGAACGACGAGACGTAATTCGCGTCGTCCCCGCCGCCGCCGGCGTTCAAGCATCATCCTCATTCGTTCAGATGGGCCGGGCACGGTAATTCTCCCGTTGCAGGTAAGGCTAGTGTAACGCGTTACACGCCCGGGAAACGACATGGGCGGCGCAGGAACCTGGCGGTTGTTCTCGCCTGAGAGCCCCAGGGCCGTTTGCGGAACTCAGTCGGGTGCCTATGCGCGCAACAGATACGCAGTTCCAGCAGGTGGCGAGCCATAAAATACACGCGCCACCTGCGATAACCGCAATTATCGACCCTTGAAACGCGGCTGGCGCTTTTCCAGAAACGCTTGCACTCCCTCCTTGTAGTCTTCGCTATCGAAGCATCGCGCCACCATCCCCGCGATCTTCTGCATATCCCGGTCAGCAGCCTCCTTGAGCGCTTCGCGAATCGTCGCCTTGGCAGCGGTCATCGTTAAGGGCGCATTGGCCGCCATGCGAGCCGCATACTGGCGTACGACCGATTCGAGCTCGGCCGGTTCGACAAGCCGATGAATCAGTCCCATATGAAAGGCTTCCTCGGCGTCGAAAATACGGGCCGACATCAAAATGTCACGTGCGTTAGCCGGGCCCGCTATTTGCGCCAGTGAGAGGATACCGTCCAGCGGATACGCTAACCCAAGGCGCGCCGCAGGAATCCCGAATCGAGTGCCGCGGGCGGCAATCCTGATATCGCAGCAAAGCGCGACCTGTAGCCCACCACCGATGCAAATCCCTGAGATCATGGCGATCACGGGTTTCGGGCTGCTCATCAAAGCGTTGGTCGCATTTCCGGGTGCAGAGCGGTAAACGCGCGCCTGGTCGGCATTCGCCCGATGGCTGGGGAATTCCGAAATGTCGGCCCCCGAGATGAAGGCTTCAGGAGTGACTCCGCGCATGATAATGACTCGTACGTCGGGGTCAGCGTTGAGTTCCTCCATCGCCTCAACGATTCGTTGCCACGCCTCGTAATTAAGGGAATTCCGCTTGTGGGGCCGATTAATAATCATCCATCCAAGCGGTGCTTCATGCTCGACCAGGAGAGGATTTTCCGTTTCGCTCATCGCACTACCCGGGTGACAGGTGATTGCCAGTCACCGCACTTGCTGGTTTTGTCCGGACAAACGATATCAACCACAACTCCACGCGCATGTCATTTGAGATGTGACTGAAAAAACGAGACCATCTTCGGCCAGAGATCAAAGGCCGCCTGCTCGCGATAACTGGGACGATAATCAGCGAAGAAAGCGTGGCCCGCATTCTTGAAAATCTCGCATTGGACGCTTTTGCCGGCTTGCTGCAAACGCCTCTGAATCTCGGCGCAATCGGCGGGCGATGGATTCTGATCTTCTTCACCGCCGACGACGTAAATCGGGCAGTGTGCCTGCGAGGCGAGATCGATAATCGGGGTGGGGCGTTCTGCGGTCGTCGCTGCTTCCGGCGTGGCTCGCGTAACGAATCCTCCCCAACAATCGATCGCTGCATTCACCTTGTCGCTGCTGCACGCAAACAGCAGCGTCCAGCGGCCACCGACGCAAAAACCTACGCATCCGACCTTTCCATTGCAGCCGGGCTGCGCCCGGACGAAGGCTGCGGCCGCTTCGAAATCGCGCACGAGTTGCGAGTCTTTCAACCCGAACATCTTGCTCATTACTTCCGCCATCTCCGGCGGGCTCTTGGGGGCGCCGACCCGGGAATACACGTTGGGTGCCAGCACGATGAAGCCGGCGTTAGCGAAGCGCCGGGCGACGTCACGTTCGTGCTCGACCAGTCCAAAAGCCTCGTGCAGTACGATTACAGCAGGATACGTCCCGGGTGCTTTGGGACGCGCCAGATAACCCTGTATCTGGGACCCATCACTGTTAAACGAGATATCGCCTGTTTCAAGGGTTTCGGGGTTCTTTACTTCGCCCGCTAAAGCCATAAATTCCTCCTATTTGTACCGCTGTCCGGTGGGAACCTCGCGGAACCGTCGGAAGTCGGACCGGGCGGCTAATCGCTCGCGCAACGGCGCTATTTTCGGCGGCCCCTCGTAGTTCAAGAATGCGCATGCGCAGACTTACGTCTCGATCGGCTATATAAATCGCTTCCTGGCCCATCCTTCGTCGTACGTCGTCAGAAAATTCGAGTCGACCCGCAGATGCTTGAAAAGCCATTTACCCTCAATGCGGACGTACTCGTCATGATAAGCCGCGGCGAGCCAAACTGCCTGGGACCCCGGTTCCCGGGTCGCAGGTTGCAACAGATACCATCGTCCGGTTGCATGGTCTCCATCTACTTCAATTCGAGGATTCATCACGTTGTGAATTGCAAATGAAAAAATCTCCGGCGCGCGCCGGAAGAAGCGGCGAATATTTTCGCGCCCTTCGGCCTTGCCGAATTTGCCGCCGTCCCAGACTGCATCGTCTGTAAAAAGTTGGGCAATAGCGTCGGCATCGTAATGCTCATCGCAGGCGGCGGCGTAACGCGCCTTCAGCCGTTTGATTTCCTCGATATCCGCTAACTTGGACAGCCTGGCCTGAAGCATTTCGCTCTCACTCATTGGGTTGGAACCTCGTGCGAAAAGCTGGTGCGTTCCGTTCAGCCTCTTGCATAGCGCATTTTCGCCCGCCACGGCCAATGCCCTGGAGCCCACCGCCGCGAATACCTGCCGTAAATGGCGGCTGATCAAACAGCGCTGCGGACGACTGTGCGGTTATTCGCAGCTGGACACTTAAAGCGACGACTAAGGAAAGGGCCTTACTTTTGCCTTAGTTATCCGGCAAGCTGATTGGTGGCGCCCAATATGAGCCTGAGGCCTCCCTCGCGTAACCCGTAGATGCCGCACGTTCCAAATCCATCGGAAGTCAGTGATTGGCTCTCGACTTGGGGCTATCTAGGCGTATTTATTTGCGTTTTCGTGGGCAACCTTGGAATTCCGGTACCGGAGGAAACCGTGCTGCTGGCGGCAGGATTCCTGGCCGGCCGAGGCGATCTCTCGTTGGAACCGTTGTACCTCGTCGGCATCGGTAGCGCCGTCACCGGCGATTGTTGCGGTTTCCTATTCGGCCGGACGGGCGGCCAGCGGTTATTCGAGCGGCTCGCCCAGCGTTTTGATTTTGTACGATCGCGGTATCAGCGGCTCCAGGCGTTTTTCAACGCCCACGGGTCCAAAGCCGTCTTCATGGCACGCTTTGTCGCAGGCGCGCGCTTCATGGCAGGCCCGATGGCAGGCGCAGCAGGAATGTCCTTTCTGCGGTTTCTCGGCTGGAATCTCTCCGGTGCGCTTATCTGGTGCTCATTGATAATAACGATCGGTTATCTGGTGGGGGATGAGCTTGAGTCGGTTGCGCACCTGATGCATGCGGCCAGCTATTGGGTAGCGGCGGGGGCTGTTCTGCTAGTCGCGGCGATATGGTGGTTTTTTTTCCGCGAGCGGCACCAAAACCGGACTGAAGTGTAGCCTGTTTTTGCAGGCTCGCCTCGGGCATTTTCGTGCACGCCACGTAGGCTACTGCGGTGAGCAAGCCACAACCGATCCAGGTGCTCTCAATCGAGGGACACGAGGTCCGAGTAACCCATCCGGACAAGCCCTATTTTTCGGCGGAGACCAAGCTGACGAAACTGGATATCGTCCGCTATTACTTGTCGGTGGCGGCAGGTGCGCTGGCCGGAATCAGTGATCGTCCGCTGGTTCTCAAACGGTTCGTGAACGGAGCGGAGAACGAGGCATTTTATCAGAAACGAGCACCGAGCAAGCGGCCTGCCTGGCTGCGGACCGTCACGCTGGCATTCCCGTCGGGACGGACTGCAGAAGAGATAGTGGTCGACGATCCGGCGGGGCTTGCCTGGGTCGTCAACCTCGGGTGTCTTGAGCTACACCCCCATCCTGTCCGTTCGACCGACCTCGATCACCCGGACGAGTTGCGAGTCGACCTTGATCCGGGACCCGGCGTCAGTTGGGCGGACGTGCGCCTCGTAGCCTACGAGGTAAAGCAGCTGCTCGAAGAACTGGGACTGCGCGGCTGGCCCAAAACCAGCGGCTCTCGCGGTATGCACATCAATGTTCGCATTCAACCGCGCTGGACCTTTCATGAAGTGCGCCGCGCGGCCCTCGCGTTGTCGCGTGCGGTTGAGCGGCGTGCCCCCACGCTCGCCACTTCGAAATGGTGGAAGGAGGAGCGCCACGGCGTTTTCCTTGATTACAACCAAAATGCCAAAGACCGAACCACATGTTCGGCATATTCGGTGCGCCCACTTCCTGACGCTCGTGTGTCTACGCCGCTTGAGTGGGGCGAGGTACCCGACTGTGAGCCCCGCGACTTCACCGTCCTGACGGTTCCAAAGCGTTTTGCGCAACTCGGGGATCCCCACGCCGGCATGGATGTGGTCCCGGGTTCGCTCGAAAAATTGCTGGAACTCGCAGCTCGCGACGAAGCGGCCGGCCTGGGCGATGCCCCGTGGCCACCCCATTTCCGCAAGATGGAGGGAGAAGGGCGTCGGGTGGCTCCGTCCCGCGCCAAATCGGCCAGCAACAAACCCAGGACGAAAATGCCACTGCTGGTTGTAGCGAAGTCACCGAGCAGGGATGCGGCGCTCGCGGGCTTGGAGAGATGGAAGAATAACCACAGAGAAGCAGCCGGATTCCTCACTGCCGATGACGTGCTGATTGATTCGATGCGGGGCAGATCATCGACCTGGACCCGGATCCGCATCAATCTGCGCCACGTCCCCGCTCATCTCCAACCCGCGCAAGAGCCTCCCGACCCGGACGACGACCCCACCATCGAGTGGCGGAGCAAGTTGGTGTCGAAGCACAATCATTGAGAAGGCGTCGCCAATTCAACGGTTATGCGCGAAAATCTTCTTCAGCTCCTGTGGAGGAACTACTTCCAACTGCGCATAGGTGCATTCGCGCGCCTTTTTGTCCAGACGCCATCGCCGAAATTGTGCAGTATGACGGAAGCGGGTGCCCTGCATATGCTCGTAAGCGACTTCCGCTACCAACTCTGCACGCAGCGGTTCCCATGAAAGGTCCTTGCCGTGGCTCCAGCGGCTCTGGCCGCCCGGCATCCGATGTCCCGCGTCCGCGGTTTCAAGCCCAGGGTCAGCCCAAGGCTTCCATGGATGATCGACCAAGGCGTTCTGGCGATAGGGCGCCAGGTAATCAACGAGTTGGCGGCGTTTTTTTTCGGTGAAGCTCGCGCAAACCCCCACATGCTGCAACGCCCCGGAATCGTCAAACAAACCCAGCAGCAAAGAGCCAACCGCCGAGCCCTGGCTGTTCTTGTGCCATCGAAAACCAGCAACTACGCAATCGCAGTCTCGTTCGTGCTTGATTTTGAACATTACACGCTTGCCCGGCTCGTACGGACCCGACAGAGGCTTTGCCATGACGCCGTCAAGGCCAGCGCCTTCGAAGCGGCGAAACCAATCCGACGCGAGGACCGAGTCGCAAGTCGCCGGCGTCAAATGGATCGGCGGCACCGCAGACGACAGTAGCGACTCCAATTCGTCGCGGCGGTTTTTGAACGGCTCACCGCGCAAATCCCGGTCGCCACAGCATAGCAGGTCAAAGAACACGATTGACGCCGGGTTCTGTTGCGATAAGAGCCGCACCCGGGATGCTGCGGGATGGATACGGAGCTGCAGTGCCTCAAAGTCGAGCCCGCCGCTCTGCGCCACCACGATTTCGCCGTCGAGCACACAGCGGGTGGGTAACTGCTGCCGCAACGGGGCGATCAATTCGGGGAAGTAGCGGTTGAGCGACTTTTCGTCCCGGCTCTGGATCAGGATCTCTTCCCCATCGCGAAACACCAAGGTGCGAAAGCCATCCCACTTCGGTTCGAACATCCAGCCTGTCCCGGCGGGTATTTCGGCAATTCGCCGGGACAGCATCGGCGGAATTGGCGGATTCACGGAAAGATGCACGCCCCTAATTGTATTACCGTGCGGCTGGATTGATAGTGTGAGCTGGTCACAGAGTAGAATCATTCCCGTGAGCGTAGTCACGCTCACAAGCTCTTTCCGCGCAGATCACTTGATTGTGGCAACATCAATTTGAGCATCGATGGCGCCCATGTCAGGTAACATTTGAGACCGTGCGCGGCGGTGTGAGCGTGGCAACCCTGGAAAGAATCG
>JAMXLL010000228.1 GCA_024281015.1 Candidatus Binataceae bacterium | reverse complement strand
GGTACGTGTCGACCGCTATGAGGTGAATCCGGACTCTGGCGGCGCTGGCCGTTACCGCGGAGGATGCGGCGCAAGGCGCGTTTGGCGCGTGTTGGATGGCGCCGAAGCGACCGGAGCGCTGTGCATGGAGCGGATGACCTCACCGCCGTTCGGTCTGTGCGGCGGCAGCGCCGGCGCAGCAGCCGTCGTAACGCTTACGACTCAGGACGGCGCCTCCCGTCTTCTGCCGAGCAAGGGTGCTTTTGCTGCGCCGGCGGGTTCTGTCATTGACATGGTAACGCCCGGCTCGGGTGGTTTTGGTCCGGCCGCTGCGCGCGATCGGGCAGCGATCGGCCGCGACCTGCTCGATGGTTATGTGAGCTCGTCGGCGGCGACGCGCGATTACGGTGTTACAGACCCCGACGAATTGCACAAGATTGCTGCTGCGGGAGATAAAGCGTGACCTATATTCCGAATTCGATCGAGGCGCGCGATGTCGCGAGCCTCGTGCACATGCAGACTAATCTCCGCAAACACCAGCAGGAAGGCCCGCTCGTTATCGTGCGCGGCGATGGTTGCCGCGTATACGATAATTCCGGTCACGAATACATCGAATCGGTCGCCGGGCTGTGGTGTGCCTCGCTGGGTTTTTCTTCCGAGCGACTTGCGAAGATCGCCTACGAGCAGATGCGAAATCTCGGCTACTATCATCTTTATCGCCATCGCTCGAGTGAATCGGCCATCGCGCTGGCGGAGCAGCTAGTCAAAATCGCGCCGGTGCCAATGGCCCGCGTGATATTTCAATGTTCGGGCTCGGAGGCAAACGACACCGCCATTAAACTTGCCTGGTATTATTGGAACGCCGTTGGTCAGCCACGCCGCACCAAGATTATCGCGCGCCAGATGGCCTACCACGGCAACACCTGCGCGGCTGTGAGTCTGTCCGGAAAACCAGATATGCACGCCGGCTTCGGCTTGCCCTTTGCGAACTTCAAGCACACCGAGTTTCCCCACTACTACCGTCGTCACCAACCAGGCGAGACGGAGATGGAGTTTTCAGCGCGCATGGCCGAGGCGCTTGAGGCGTTGATCCAAGCAGAAGGTCCCGAAACCATTGCAGCATTCTTTGCCGAGCCTGTCATGGGGGCTGGCGGCGCGATCCTGCCACCGAAGGGATATTTCGAAAAGATTCAGCAGGTTTTGCGCAAGTACGACATTTTGTTTGTTGCCGACGAAGTTATCTGCGGCTTTGCTCGCACCGGCGAAATGTGGGGCTGCCAGACCTTTGGCATTCAGCCCGATATGCTGACGTCGGCCAAGGCCTTGTCCGCTGCCATGCTGCCGATTTCTGCCGTTCTGATCAACGAGCGGATCCACGAGGCGATGCTTGCGCAGTCGGATAAGTACGGCAACTTCGCGCACGGGTTCACCTATGCAGGTCACCCGGTGGCGGCAGCCGTCGCGCTCGAGGTGCAGAAGATTTACGCCGAGATCGACATCGTTAGCCGCGCCAAGCGCCTCGGGCCGGTCCTACAGTCAACACTTGGCCGGCTGCGAGCGCACCCGCTTGTCGGAGACGTGCGAGGAATGGGCTTTATCCTCGGCATGGAATTGATGCGGGATGGGGAAAAATGCATTCCTTTCGATAGCGACCTCAAAGTGGGTACGAGGGTTGATGCCGCTGCGATGCGTCATGGACTGATAATCCGCGTGGTCGGCGACCGCCTGGTGTTCGCTCCCCCGCTCGTCATTGAGAGCCACGAGATCGATGAAATCGGCCAACGCCTGGAACGTGCGCTCGATGACGTAGCGAGAGAACTCAAGTAATTCCCACTGAGACGAGTGGCCTGCGTCGCGACGCTAAGTGTTGAAGTATGACTTGTATTTGGTTGAGGCGTGCATGCTGTCGGACGTGGAGCGACTGTTTTTGAGCAATCGTAAGGTCGCCCATCTCGCGACCGCAGATCGGGATGCAATTCCTCATGTGGTGCCAGTGTGCTTTGTGATTTTTAATTCCACGCTTTATGTCACGATTGATGCAAAGCCTAAGCGAAGTCTCGGCACTCCTTTGAAGCGTCTGAAAAATATCGCCCAGAATCCAATGGTTGCCGTAATTGTTGATCGTTATGAGGAGGGCTGGGGACAGCTCGGTTGGGTCATGATGCGAGGTCATGCGCAAATCCTGATCGACGGGGAGGAGCACGATCAAGCACAGGCGCTTCTTCGTTCCCGGTATCCGCAGCTCGAGGGAATGCAAATCGCACGGCTTCCCGTGATTGCCGTGCGCATTGCAAGCGCCACGAGCTGGGGTAACCTGTCGTTCGCAGGGCCCCAATAGCACGCGGTCGCGCACACAGATCCCGGATATCGTCTGCGCCTCCCCTTGAATGGGACCAATCAGAACCCATAGATCCTGACGCGAGCTAAGCCCCCCACCTGTGGAGAAATTAGTATGCGAGTAGGCGCTTTTCACTTTCCCACGGACTACGGCATAGATGTCGGCGAGTTGGCGCGCGAGCTCGAAGCGCGCGGGTTTGATTCGCTGTTCGTCTGTGAACACACCCACATTCCGATCAGTCGCCGCACTCCGTTTCCAGGTGGCGGCGAACTGCCAAAGCGCTATTCGCATACGCACGACCCTTTCGTTGCGCTAGCGTTCGCTGCGGCGGCTACACGAACCCTTCATCTTGGCACCGCGATTGCACTCGTCCCACAGCGCGATCCAATTGTCACAGCTAAGTCCGTCGCCAGTCTTGATCAACTCTCCGGAGGCCGTTTCATCTTTGGCATTGGTGGGGGCTGGAATGTCGAGGAGATGGAGAATCACGGCACGCGTTATCCGGCGCGCTTTAAAATACTGCGCGAACGCGTCCTGGCTATGCAGGCCTTGTGGACCCACGACGAGGCGGAATTCCACGGCGAATTTGTGAATTTCGACCCGGTCTGGCTGTATCCAAAGCCCAAACAGCAACCGTACCCACCGATCCTCCTCGGCGGCGAGACCGATCACACCTTGCGGCGCGTGGTGGAATTCGGGAGCGGCTGGCTCCCGCGTGCGCGCGGCGGGTTCGAGGCGGATCACGCTGTAGCCCGTCTGCGCCAAGCTGCAGGCGCTGCTGGCCGCGATCCGACAAGCTTCGCAATCACGGTGTTCAATGCACCGGCAGAAGAGGCGACGCTCGCGTCCTACAGGAAAGCAGGTATTCACCGCGTGCTGCTGGAAGTGCCGGATGGCGGCCGGGATGAAGCGCTGCGCGTGCTCGATCGTAATACGCCGCTGGCGCGCGTTCTAATATGAGGCACTGGGCAACCAGCCATTACGCGCCGGCAGCGCCTGATGGCCAGCATGACAGGAGAAAACAATGCTTGAAACGTTTGTCAGCTTGTCGGCTTGGTGCAATCCGATGAAAAATCCGACTCGCGGGTGGCGTCGCCCTGAATGATTATGGAAGTGCAGATGCCGTTTTTGAGCAACCGCCCCAATACAAAGGCCGGGTCCCAAATCGGCCGCTCAGTGCAGCGCCTCGAAAGCCGTGACAAAGTCACTGGACGGGCCGAATACACTCATCTGATGCAGCTACCCGGCATGCTTCACGCGAAGCTGTTCCGCAGTACTGTTGCGCACGGTCGTATCAGGTCGCTCAATCTCAACCAAGCAAGGCAGGCCGCAGGGGTTCTTCATGTAGTTACGATTAACGATATCAAAAAAAGGATTCCGAATCCCTATTACGGCCCCGCATTCCACGACCAACCGATTCTGGCCGACGGCAAAGTCCGATTTATCGGCGAGCCAATTGCTGCCGTATTGGCGCACGATCCACATGCGGCAGAAGAGGCGGTTGAGCTCATAACCGCGGAATACGAGGAGCTACCCGCTATCTATAATGAAATCGACGCCTTCAATTCAAAGATATTCGTCCACGAACAACTCAAGCCAGCCGGAACTTTTGCTGATCTAAAGCATCTGCAAGGGGTCCGTGGCACGAATATCGCTCTCGATTACCGGCTCCGCCGAGGCGACTTTGAGAAAGCTTACGCCGCGGCCGAACATAAGTTCGAGTATGAGTTTAAAACTCAGAAAGTGCTGCACCTGCCGTTCGAACCTTTCGCCTCGATCGCTGATTTTCGACACGACCACGTCATCATCCACACAGCGTCACAATCACCTTCGTTCGTACGAATCGAAATTGCACGGTTGCTCGGTTGGCCCGAGAACAAGGTGCGAGTCAAGGTACCCCATCTCGGAGGTGGTTATGGATCAAAGCTCTACGTCAAGCTTGAGCCACTGGCAGTTGCGCTTTCTATGATAGCGCGTCAACCGGTTAAGATCGCGGCAACAATGGAGGAGATGTTCTATCAGATTACCAAACACCCGTGCACATTTCGCATTAAAAGTGGCGTCGACGAGAATGGCAGGATAGTGGCGCGCAAGTGCGAAGTATTTTGGAATACCGGCGCCTATGCTGACATCGGGCCCCGTGTGGCACAGAAAGCTGGACTGACTGCTTCAGGGCCGTACAACATTGATAATGTGTGGATCGATTCCTACGCGCTGTATACGAACTTGACGCCCTCTGGTGCGCTGCGCGGATTTGGCTTGCCTCAAATCGCTTGGGCTTACGAGAGCCACATGGACATGATGGCGCGCGCACTCAACATCGATGCGGGGGAGTTCCGGCGAAAAAATCTCCTGCGCGAAGGCGATGTTCATGCCACCGGCCAGCTCGTCGTGGACGCACCGCTCGATCAAGTTCTCAATACGATTTTGGAGAGGATCGACTGGAAGGTGCCGTTAAAGCGGGACGATGGAAACATCAGACGCGGCCGCGGATTTGGGATTGCGATCAAGGCGGTGACTTCGCCGACTACATCGGTCGCAATTGTAAATGTGGCGGGTGATGGATCGGTGATCCTCTATTGCGGAACTGTGGATATGGGGCAGGGCTCCGATACCGGATTGGCTCAGATCGTCGGTGAATGTCTGGATGTGCCAGCTGAGACCGTCAAGGTCATTCATCCAGACACTGATGTTACTCCCTACGACATGGGTACGCTGGGCTCGCGGTCGCTCTTCCATATGGGACACGCAATTCAGCGTGCGGCTGAGGACGTGCGCAATAAAATTGCCGCCCTTAGGAGGGAGGTGGGTGAGCCTGAGGGCTCGAATGCGCCGCTCGCCGCTCTGCTGCAGAAGCGCTACGGCATGCAGGCCGGCAACATCATCGGCGCCGGCGCCTATAAACCCGAGTATGAGGCACCGTCGCCCGAAACAGGCCAGAGTAGCAATGTGACGCCATTCTGGCTGATTTCAGGTGCGGGCGCCGAAGTAGAAGTTGATATCGAAACCGGCCAACTCAAAATTCTCAAGCTGATTAACGTGGTAGATGCCGGCAAGGCAGTTAATCCGAGAATAGTGGAAACACAGATTTCTGGCGGCTCCATCATGCAGCTAGGTTTCACGCTCTTCGAGCAAATCCAGTTGGATAGTGGGCAGATAACTAATGCATCGCTTGCCGACTATAAAATTCCTGGCTTTCGCGATTTGCCGATTAAAATGGAAAACTTGTATTTGCAGCACGATCAGTCAAATGGACCGTTCGGAGCAAAAGGCGTCGGTGAGAGCTCAATGTTCTGCGTCTCACCGGCGATCGCAAATGCCGTTGAGGATGCCGTCGGTGTTCGGGTGACGAGCCTTCCTCTCGATCCCGAAACTCTGTACCGCGCCATTCGGAAGAAGACGGGCTGTCCGCTTGATGACGACTGAGACACGGAATTTCGCATTGGCGAGCGAAGTGCAAATCGAAAAATTTGCTCCCTGGCAGAAGCTTCGCTCAACTTTACTCAAACTTGTTTCCATGACCTATCAGTAGCGGATC
>JAMXLL010000227.1 GCA_024281015.1 Candidatus Binataceae bacterium | reverse complement strand
GTGGGAATATCCGAGCGTCAGGTTGATGTTGGTACCTTTTACCTCGGCCCGATAGCCAACTCCGTTTATCTCCAGAACGCGGGTGAAGCCTCTGCTCACCCCTTCCGCCATGTTAGCAACCAGTTTGCGCATCAGGCCGTGGACCGCACGCTGTTCCTGTGAATCGCCGGGTCGCTTCACCTCAATTCGATCAGTGCTGATTTCAAGGCTATAGCCCGATGCAACCCGGGTCTGCAATTTGCCCTTCGGCCCTTCGACGGTCAGCACGCCGTCGTTCAATACAGCCTTGACGCCCTTATCCAGAACGACCGGCATTTTTCCTATGCGTGACATCGATTCTCTCTACCACACCTTGAACAACACTTCGCCGCCGACATTACGATGCCTGGCCTCGCGGTCGGTCATCACGCCAATTGGCGTGGTAACCACGTGGACGCCAAGTCCGCCAGAAACACGTGGCATGGTCTTGGCGCCAGCATAGCGCCGGATGCTCGGGCGGCTCACCCGTTCGATTCCCTTGATAATCGGCTCTCGCGCATTTGAATAACGGAGGCCTAGTACAAGTCGTTTTTTATGCCCCTCTCCAGTAGTTTCGATGCTTGCCAGGAATCCCTCGGCCAGCAACACGCGGCAGACGGCTTCGCGTAGGCGGGAGTATGCCACCTCGACCTGGTTATAACGGGCGCGCATCGCATTGCGCAGCCGCGTAAGCAGTTCTGCGATTGGATCAGTTTGCGACATGGAGACCTACCAACTCGCCTTTACCACGCCCGGTAATGAACCGCGCAACGCGAGCTTTCTCAGGCATAAGCGGCACATTTTGAACCGCCGGAAAAAGGCGCGCGAGCGCCCGCACAATGGGCAGCGGTTGTATTGGCGCACTTTGAAACGCTGCGGCCTTGTTGCTTTGACTCTGAGACAAGTCTTCGCCATTTTCTGTCATGAACTCCTGCCGCTCTAAGCCGCCCGCGCCGCCATCTCGCTCCCGCTGCCGCGAAACGGTACGCCAAGAGCTTTCAATAACGTATACCCCTCGAAGTCGCTCCGAGCGGTTGTGGTGATCGAGACCGTCATACCCTTGATACGCTCGATCTTGTCCAGATTGAGCTCGGGGAAAATCGTGTGCTCGCGGATGCCAAGCGAGTAATTGCCGCGTCCATCGAATGCTTTATCACTGACGCCGCGAAAATCGCGCACCCGTGGCAGCGCGATATTGACCATCCTGTCCAGGAATTCGTACATGCGCTCCCGCCGCAGCGTGACCATCACCCCGATCGGCATCCCCTGGCGCAGCTTGAAATTGGAAATTGCCTTGCGCGCGCGCGTGATAACCGGCTTCTGCCCAACTATCTGCTGCAATTCATCCGAGGCGGCATCAAGCAGCTTGATGTTTTCCCGCGCTTCGCCCAGCGCCATATTGATGACAATCTTATCGAGCTTTGGCACCCGCATTCGGTTGTCGATTTTAAGCTCACGCATTAACACCGGGACAATATCTTGTTCGTACCGGATCTTCAGTCTTGCTGGAATGCGGGGCTCCGGTTCGGCGTCCGTAGGGGCCTGTTCAGTTGGCGCTGGCGGTGTGGCGCCGCGTTTCTTCCGTCCGCTGCCCTCGGTGTCGGAGGCCACCCGGCTTTGCCCGTCTGACGGTCTTTTTGCGCGCGTTGACTTCGAGCCCTTCTCCTCGGCCATCTCAGTCACTCCCTACTACGTCACCGCATCGGCGGCAAACCCGCGATTTGCTGCCATCTGCGGCATATTTGATCCCGATGCGCACGGGGGCGTTGCACCGGTCACACAGCACCATAACGTTAGAAATGTCCAGCGGTGCCTCTTTTTCCACGATTCCACCAGGGCTCGCTGCTCCGCGCGGTTTGGTGTGGCGTTTGACCATGTTAAGCCGTTCGACAATCACGCGCCCCGGCGCCGGCATAACGCGCAAGACCTTGCCGGTCTTGCCGCGATCACGTCCCGCGATCACCATTACCGTGTCATTCTTGCGGACCTTGAATTTTCTCAGCTGCTGCGCTGGGCCCATCAGAGTACCTCCGGTGCCAGCGATATAATCTTCAGAAAGCGCTTCGCGCGAAGTTCGCGCGCGACCGGTCCAAAAATGCGCGTCCCGATTGGCTCATGTTGATTGTCGAGCAATACGGCGGAATTGTCGTCGAACCGTATATAGCTGCCGTCCTGACGGCTCACTTCCTTGCTAGTACGCACAATGACCGCTCGCGAGACGTCACCTTTTTTGACTTTCGCGTTAGGTATCGCTTCTTTGACGGCTACCACGATAACGTCGCCAACCGTCGCGTAACGCCGGCGGGATCCACCGAGCACCTTAATACACTGCACTTTGCGCGCGCCGGAATTGTCGGCGACCCCGAGTATGGTGCGCATCTGAACCATCGGATGTCATTCCTATCGCGCGGCTTGTTTAACTATACGGCTGACGCGCCAGCGCTTATGACGCGAGAGCGGCCGCGACTCGATAATGACGACGCGGTCTCCCTCGCGGCATTCACCGCGCTCATCATGAGCCATAAAGCGATTGCGCTGTTTGATACGCTTGGCATAGAGCGGATGCTCGACCAAACGGTCGACCTGCACTACCACGGTCTTGACCATTTTGGCGGCGACCACCATTCCTTCGCGTCTCTTTACCCGCTGGCGCATTGTTCACCCGGAGCGCTGAGCTGAAATGAGCGTGAGAATCCGGGCCAATTCGCGCCGCGATTTGCGATAATTAGCTGGATTGTCAAGCTGGTTGGTCCGCAATTTAACACGCAAACGGAAGATCTCCTCGCGTGTTTCACGTTCTTTGATGCGCAAATCCGCAACGCTCATCTGTTTGAGTTCATCAAGCTCCAACAGCTTCGGCCTCCCGTTCGATCACGATCGTTTTGATCGGCAACTTGTGCGAGGCGAGGCGCATCGCCTCGAGCGCAGTGGGCCGGTCGACCCCTTCCATCTCGAATAGGATGCGGCCGGGCCTTACTACGGCCGTCCAACCCTCCGGACTGCCCTTACCTTTTCCCATCCGAGTCTCGGCTGGTTTTTTGGTGAAAGGCTTGTCGGGAAACACCCTAATCCAGACCCGGCCTCCGCGTTTGATATGACGCGTCAGAGCTATTCGCGCTGCTTCAAGCGCCCGTGTATCAACACGCGAGGTTTCCAGACTCTTCAGTCCGAAATCGCCGAATGCCAAGTCGAGGCCGCGCGACTCGGCACCTCGCACCCGGCCCTTTTGGATCTTCCGGTGTTTGACTTTTTTTGGAGCGAGCATTTTTAAGCAACCCTGGTCCGCCGCGTCATGCTTGCTGCATCTGGAGCCCGGAACGCTTGGCGGATTCTTCCTGCCTTGTGAGAATCTCCCCACGGAAGATCCAGACCTTCACACCAATCACCCCGTAGGTAGTCTTCGCTTCCGCTAGTCCATAGGCGACATCGGCCCGGAGCGTCTGCAACGGTACGCGCCCTTCCCGATACCATTCGGTGCGGGCAATTTCGGCCCCGCCCAAACGGCCGGCGACCTGGACTCTTACGCCCTGCGCACCCATTCGCATCGCCCGCAGCACCGCTTCCTTCATGGCACGGCGAAACGCCACGCGCCGTTCGAGCTGCAGCGCGATGTTTTCAGCAACTAACTGCGGATCGAGGTCCGGGCGGCGGACCTCGTGAATGTTGATGAAGGCTTCCTTCCCCTTCATCAATTTCTGGATGTCACCTTTGAGGCGATCGATCTCGGCACCTTTTTTGCCAATTACAATGCCGGGACGGGCAGTATGGATATTGACTTTGGCCTTGTTGGCCATTCGCTCTATCTCCACGCGGGAAATCCCGGCATGGTACAGGCGCTTCTTAATAAAGCCACGCAGCTTCAAATCCTCGTGCAATAACGGCGCGTAGTCATGAGCTGCGAACCATTTGGAGTCCCACCCTTCAATGATGCCGAGCCGCAATCCGCGCGGATGTGTCTTCTGACCCATTTTATTCACCAATCCGGGAAGCGCTGCACTTTTACACTCCGCCTTCGGGCCAAGCGGAAATTGGGTTTATCTTGCAATTTTGTATGTTCTTTGGCATGTCACGCAGGGCCTTCGTCGACCACCACTGTTAAATGGCTGGTTCGCTTGAGGATAGGCGTTGCGTGCATGTGCGCTCGTTGGAGCGAGCGTTTCCACGTCGGTCCCGTATCCGCTGTGGCGCGTTTGACAAACAGCATATCTTCGTCGACGTTCTGCTGATCGCGAGCATTCGCAACGGCAGCCATCAGGGTCTTGGCTACGAGCTTGGCGCCCTTTTTGGGTGTAAACTGCAAAATCGAGATCGCCTGTTCGACCTTTTTCCCGGCAACCAGATTACAGACGAGCCGCAGTTTCTGCGGCGAGATCCTGATAAAACGAGTACGCGCCAACGCTTCCATTGTTTTCCTTAATCAAACTCTTGATGCTATGGCTACGCGTGAGCGCGCTTCTGCTTGTTTGCTCGAATCACCTGAGGCCGCATAATTCACGTAGCTCCCGATCAGGCCCGTGACCCAGCGCTGGGCGGAGCGGCCGGCGCTGCCGCTCTAACTTCCCCTTTGCGGTCACCCGCATGCCCATGAAAGGTCCGCGTTGGCGAGAACTCGCCCAGTTTGTGCCCTACCATGTTTTCCGTGCAGTAGACCGGAATGAACTTGTGACCGTTGTGCACCGCGAAGGTAAGTCCGATCATGTCGGGCACAATCATCGAACGGCGCGACCACGTCCGGATTATGCGCTTGTCGCCGGCGTTGTTGGCGACCTCCACCTTCTTCTGCAGATGGGTGTCGATGAACGGACCTTTTTTCAATGACCTCGCCATTTATTTTCACCAACTATTCGAGCCGACGCTTTCGCGCTCCTGTCAGCTCCGCTTACCCCGCGGTCGCCGGGTGACAATGTATCGATCCGACGGTTTCTCACCCCGGGTCTTGTAACCTTTTGTTGGTATGCCCCACGGTGACTGAGGATGATTGCCCTTGGAGCGTCCCTCGCCCCCCCCATGCGGGTGGTCGACCGGATTCATCGCAATTCCTCGTACGTGCGAACGCTTCCCGAGCCAGCGGCTGCGGCCGGCCTTGCCGATAGAGATATTCTCATGCTCCACATTACCGACCTGACCGATAGTAGCGCGGCACTCAGCCAGTACCATCCGCTGTTCGCCAGATGGCAGTTTCAGCAGTGCGAGCTTCCCCTCCTTAGCCATTAACTGTGCCTGCGCACCGGCTCCCCGCGCCAGTTGCGCACCTTTACCAGGCCGCAGTTCGATGGCGTGGACGATAGTGCCGACGGGAATGTGCTTTAACTGAAGGGCATTACCCGGTTTGATATCAGCTTCGGCGCCACATTCAACAGGGTCACCCAACTTGAGCCCTTCGGGCGCGAGAATATAACGCTTGTCTCCGTCGGCATACTTCAGCAGCGCAATATTCGCGGAACGGTTAGGGTCGTATTCGAGGGCCGCGACAACCGCCGGGATCCCGTCGCGGTTGCGTTTAAAGTCAATTATCCGCAGCCGCCGTTTGTGCCCCCCGCCCCGGTGCCGCACCGTCATGCGGCCGCCCTTGTTACGCCCGCCTGAACTAGTGAGAGGGGCGAGCAGCCGTTTTTCGGGGCGTTTGCGGGAGAGCGCGGAAAAATCCGCGACCTGCATAAACCGCTGGCCCGGTGTTCGTGGATTCAGCTGGATTACTGCCATAATTAGACGCGCTACGTAGTAAACTGAGAGCTTAAGAGGGAATCCCCAAGTGCTACCGTATCATCAGTCTGGCACCCTCGTGGCCACACGATGCGCTCCTGATTTTTCTGCTTTATTCTTAGAGGCCCTCGAAAATCTCGATACGGTCGCCCTCTTTGAGGGTGATGTAAGCCTTTTTCCAGTTTGGCCGCCGGCCGCTCGTGCGACCTCGCCGGCGGGTCTTGCCGAGGAAATTCGCCGTACGAACCTTGACCACTGTTACCTTGAACAAATCTTCGATCACGCTGCGGATCTGATCTTTGCTCGTGCCAGATCGGATTCGGAACACTACCTGATGACTTTTCTCGCCAACAATAGTGCCCTTTTCCGTCACCAAAGGCGAAATTACGGCACTCTCGGTGCTCATCGGCCAGCTCCTGGCGAGCTACCCTCAGTGCCTCTGCTACCGAGCCTCGCCTCGAGCGCCCGGGCGGTAGTTTCGGTCATCAGCAACTCGTCATAATTTAGTACGTCGAAAACGTTCAAGCCCCCGAGAGGCAGCACCTTATGCGCTGCCAGATTACGCGCCGGCCGATAGAAACTTTGATCGGCCTCGCCTAACAGAATCAGCGCGTGTTTCAACCCGAGGGCATCGAGCGCGGTCTTGGCCAGCTTGGTCTTAGGCTCGGCCAGCTCGAGCGCTTCGACCACGATCAATTTGCCGTTGAGTGCGCGGTCGGAAAGCGCCAGCGCCAGCGCCCGCCGCCACGCCTTTTTAGGCATTTTGTAAGAATAATCGCGCGGCTGCGGTCCGAAGATCGTGCCGCCGTGACGCCACAATGGTGAGCGTGTTGAACCGGCGCGCGCCCGGCCGGTCCCCTTCTGCCGCCACGGTTTGCGTCCGCCACCGGAAATTAATCCTCGCGTCTTGGTAGCCGCGGTTCCGGCCCGCCGATTGGCAAGCTGCATGCGGACCGCCTCATGCAGCAGCGAGGTTTGGCCGGTACAGCCAAAAACCGCACCTGACAATTCAAGTTCGCCGGTCCGTTCGCGGGCCGCTGAAAATCTCGGCACCCTCACGACCGCGGGCTGCTCTTGCGGCTCATTCATTGCGCTGCAGCCTCCAGCAGACGCTGCCGCTGCTTGGCCGCGTGCCGTACTACGACGATACCATTGTCGGCGCCGGGCACCGATCCGGAGATCAGCACCAGATTATCTTCCGCGATGACTTCCATGACTCGCTGATTAACCACGGTCGCGCGTTCATTGCCCATCTGGCCGGCCATTCGAAGACCCTTGCGGACCCGGCCGGGAAACGAGCGGTTGCCGATTGATCCGCCGTGGCGAAAATACTCATGAGTTCCGCGTGAATTCGGAAAACCCGCAAAGTGATGGCGCTTGATGACACCGGCATAACCGTGCCCTTTGCTGATGCCCGAAACGTCCACCACGTCGCCCGGCGCGAACACCTCTGGGGCGGTGATCGACTGGCCGAGTTTGATTTCAGCCTCGCCGCGACGTAGAAACTCGCGGGTTGCGCCACCCGGCGCCAGCTCTGCCTTGCTAAAATGTCCCCGCTCGGCGGAACTGGCACGCGAAGGTTTTTTGCGCCCCCAGGTGATTAGAATCGCGTCGTAACCGTCGATTGGCTGCGTTTTAATCTGGCTTACTGCGCAAGGGCCCAGCTGAATTACGGTCACCCCGCGCACGCGGCCCGCCGCATCAAGGGTTTGAGTCATTCCGACTTTTTTCCCAATGAGCCCGCTCAGCATTTTCTGCCCCGATCCAACGTTTTCCGCCGCAAGGTGCTGCGCATCTGCTTTCCCGCTATTCGAGCTTGATTTCAACGTCCACACCCGCCGCCAGATCGAGCTTGCCCAATGCGTCGATGGTCTGCTGAGTGGGTTCGAGAACGTCCAACAGGCGTTTGTGCGTCCGAATCTCGAAGTGCTCTCTTGACTTCTTGTCAACGTGCGGCGAACGGTTAACGGTGAAGCGCTCAATCCGCGTCGGGAGCGGGATCGGCCCGGCGACTCGGCCGCCGGTGCGGCGAATCGTCTCGACAATTTCGCGCACTGACTGGTCCAGCAGCCGGTAATCATACGCCTTAAGGCGTATCCTGATCTTGTCATTCATTCGATCAGCCACTGTATTCTTTCACCGAATGATATGCGCTGCCGCATCGCAGTGCGGCTGAGCCTTCCTCGTCCACCGTTGCATCGTTTTTCTGCTTAGCCTGCGATATCACTTGAGGATCTTCGAGACGACTCCGGCACCAACCGTGCGACCCCCTTCTCGAATCGCGAAGCGCAGCCCCTGTTCCATTGCAACCGGTGTGATCAACTCGCCTGCCGCATTAATGTTGTCACCAGGCATCACCATCTCGGTACCCTCAGCCAACGTGAGTACCCCGGTAACGTCCGTAGTCCTGAAATAGAACGGCGGCCGGTAACCGTTGAAGAACGGGGTATGGCGGCCGCCCTCTTCCTTGGTCAAGACATAAATTGATCCTTCGAACTTGGTGTGCGGCGTGATCGAACCGGGTTGCGCCAACACCTGGCCACGCTCGACCTCTTCGCGCTTAATGCCCCGCAGCAACACGCCGATATTGTCGCCTGCCTGACCCTCATCAAGAATTTTGCGGAACATCTCAACCCCGGTTACTACCGTTTTGCTTGTATCCCGGAAGCCGACAATCTCAACTTCTTCGCTAACCTTGACGCGGCCACGTTCTACCCGTCCAGTCACCACCGTGCCGCGTCCGGAGATCGAGAAAACGTCTTCCACCGGCATCAGGAACGGCTTGTCAGTCTCACGTGTGGGTTGCGGTACGTAGCTGTCGACAGCTTCCATCAATTCAAGAATCGGCTTGCAATTGGCGCAATCGTCTTTGCCGCAGCCGCACTCGAGCGCTTTGAGCGCACTGCCGCGGATGACGGGGATATCATCCCCCGGGAACTCATATTTCTTGAGCAGGTCGCGCACTTCGAGTTCAACCAGGTCCAGCAATTCGGGATCATCGACCATGTCGACCTTGTTCATGAACACCACGATCGAAGGGACGCCGACCTGACGCGCGAGCAGGATATGCTCGCGGGTCTGCGGCATCGGGCCGTCGTTGGCACCAACCACCAGGATAGCTCCGTCCATCTGAGCCGCTCCGGTGATCATGTTTTTGATGTAATCGGCATGGCCCGGGCAATCGACGTGAGCGTAATGGCGCTTGGGAGTCTCGTATTCGACGTGTGCGATAGCGATCGTGATACCGCGTTCGCGTTCTTCGGGCGCCTTGTCGATTTGGTCGAAGGCCGTAAACTGGGCAAGTTTGCGCGACGACAGGACCTTGGTGATCGCCGCGGTCAGAGTCGTCTTGCCATGGTCGATGTGTCCAATGGTGCCCACGTTAAGATGAGGCTTGTTTCGCTCAAATTTGGCCTTGCCCATGATTTGACCTCCTGGGTCGCTCTCCTTTATGCGCGCGCCGGCGCTTCACTATAGCCGCCGCTGCGTGCGGTAAGTTCTTCATGAATCTGTGGCGGGACAGGTTCATATACAGCGAACTGCATCGTGTATGTTGCTCGTCCCTGGGTTATGGAGCGTAACCGGGTGGCATAGCCGAACATGCTTGCCAGAGGCACCCGTGCCGCAATCACCTGAGCACCCGCCCGGTTCTCCATTTCAAGGATTTTGCCGCGGCGTGAATTCAGGTCACCGATGACATCACCCATAAACTCTTGCGGGGTTACCACTTCGACCTCCATCACGGGCTCAAGGAGCACCGGATGGGCTTTGTCGGCGGCCTCTTTAAAAGCCATCGAACCGGCGATTTTGAAGGCCAGTTCCGACGAATCGACTTCGTGGTATTTGCCGTCGAGTAGTACGGCGCGGAGATCAACCATGGGGTAGCCGGCGAGCACCCCAGTCTCCATTGCTTCTCGGACACCCTCCTCCACCGCCGGAATGAAATTACGCGGAATTGCCCCACCTTTGGTTGCGTCGGCGAATTCGAAACCCGTGCCCTTGGGCAGCGGCTCAAGCCGCAGTTCGACCACGCCGAATTGGCCGTGGCCACCCGATTGGCGCACGAAGCGCCCTTCAGCATCGGCCGTTCGCCGAATCGTCTCGCGATACGCTACTTGAGGTTTGCCAACGTTGGCGTCGACCTTGAACTCGCGCAACATCCGATCGACGATGATTTCCAGATGCAGCTCACCCATTCCTGCGATTAGGGTCTGGCCGGTTTCACGGTTGACGCTGACCCTGAAGGACGGGTCTTCTTTGGCCAGCTTCTGCAACGCTTCGCTCAGCCGCTCCTGGTCTGCCTTGGTTTTGGGTTCGATCGCGATCTGGATGACTGGATCCGGGAACTCAATGGCTTCCAGGACAATGGGATGGGCCGGGTCGCAGAGCGTATCGCCTGTGGTAGTATCACGCAAGCCCACCGCGCAGATATCGCCGGCGAATACCTCGGAGATTTCCTCGCGCTTGTTGGCGTGCATTTTAACCAGGCGGCCGATCCGCTCGCGCTTGCCCTTAGTTGAATTCAAAACGGAAGTGCCGCTCTCCAGCCGCCCCGAGTAGATTCTGAGAAACGTCAGCGTGCCGATATACGGGTCGGTCATAATTTTGAACGCGAGCGCAGCCAGCGGTGCGTCATCACGAGGCCATCGCTCCTCGACTTTCTCGCCGTTCTTGCCGATGACCGGCGGCAAGTCGAGCGGTGACGGCAGGTAATTCACTACCGCGTCGAGCATCGGCTGCACACCCTTGTTACGAAAGGCCGAGCCGAGTAATACGGGCACCAGTTCGATTTTGAGGGTCGCCTCCCGCACCGCCGCCCTGACCAACGCTGGTTCTGGCGACTTCCCTTCAAGATAGAGCTCCATAATCCGGTCGTTATGATCTGCGAGCGCTTCGATCAACTTATCGTGGTTGGAAGCCGCCTCGGCTTGAAGCTCGGCAGGTATCGGCGCAATTTTAAACGTGGCTCCAAGCCGATCCTCTTCCCAGATAATCGCCTGCATTTCGATTAGATCGATTACCCCGGTGAATTTATCTTCGCTGCCGATCGGGATCTGCAACAGAAGCGGCTTGGCTTTGAGCTTGTCGCGTATCTCCCCGATAACGCGCTGATAATCGGCTCCGACCCGATCCATCTTGTTGATGAACGCAATGCGGGGCACGCGATACTTGTCCGCCTGACGCCATACCGTCTCCGATTGGGGTTCGACCCCGCCGACGGCGCAGAACAACGCCACTGCGCCATCGAGGACACGCAGACTGCGCTCGACCTCAATTGTGAAATCAACATGGCCGGGAGTGTCAATAATGTTGACCCGGTGATCCTGCCAGAAGCAGGTAGTAGCGGCGGAGGTAATCGTGATGCCGCGTTCCTGCTCCTGTACCATCCAGTCCATCGTTGCGGTGCCCTCGTGCACCTCGCCGATTTTGTAGTTGATCCCGGTGTAGTAAAGGATGCGCTCAGTGGTGGTAGTTTTACCGGCATCGATGTGGGCCATGATGCCGATATTGCGCACCTGTTCTATGGGAGTCTGACGAGCCATTGTAAAAACTCGAACTGTGTAAGTAAGTCTACCAGCGATAATGGGCGAAGGCGCGGTTCGCCTCGGCCATCCGGTGGGTATCTTCGCGTTTCTTCACCGCCCCGCCCCGATTGTTGGCCGCCTCCAGAATCTCATTGGCCAACCGCTCGACCATGGATTTTTCTCCACGAACGCGCGCCGCGGTCACCAGCCATCGCATGGCCAGCGAGGAGCGCCTCAGGGGCCGCACTTCAACCGGCACCTGGTAATTGGCTCCGCCGACCCGTCGCGAGCGCACCTCAACAGCCGGGCGCACGTTATCCAAGGCTCGCTTGAAGACCGCCAAGCCGTCCTCCTTGGTCCGTTCAGCAACCAAGTCCACAGCGCCGTAAAGAATTTGTTCGGCGAGCGATTTTTTACCGCGCCCCATCACTACGTTAACAAACTTGGCAACTGTACGATCGTGAAATTTTGGATCGGGAACAATCTCCCGAACACGAGCTTGTCCTTTTCGCGACATGACTTTAGGCTTGTACGCTGGGAGCTAATTCAACATTGTAATCCGGCCGCTTCTTGATCTAGTGCCGGACTACATCATTTTGGTTTCTTTGACCCGTACTTGGAGCGCCCTTTACGCCGTTCCTGCACACCGATTGAGTCGAGCGTACCTCGAATGACGTGATAGCGCACTCCTGGCAGATCCTTAACGCGACCGCCGCGGATTAAAACGACCGAATGTTCCTGCAGATTGTGACCGACACCCGGAATGTAGGTATTCACCTCATAACCATTCGACAGCCGTACACGCGCTACCTTGCGCAGGGCCGAATTGGGCTTCTTCGGCGTAGTCGTCTTAACCTGCGTACAAACACCGCGTTTCTGCGGCGAGCCCTGTAGCGCCGGCGCACTTATCTTGTATCGTTTTTTTATCCGCGCGTCGCGGATTAACTGATTGATCGTCGGCACTTGAACTCTCGCAGGGCGCGCCTCATGTATTGGGCGGAGATCGGTGCAGACCGTCTTCCCTTACTACGCGACCGATAGACGCTCGGTGGCGCCCCGTTAACGTTAAAGTCAGCTTGATCCTGTTGTAGCGCTGCAAACAAACCCCCCAAGAGCACTTTGCTCTTGGGGGAAGCCTAGATTCTGCGGATTTAAGGCAGGCTTGTCAATCGCTGTTCGGCACAAATCTTGACAATCTGCTATTACAAAGTCAAACGTTCGCAAAGCTCCCGCTCAATCCCCGCCCGGTGCGGCCACTGCTGCCTGTTCCTCGGTTGGTTCTTCCTCCTCCACCGGAGTGCCCTCGACCTTAAGTTCAATTCGGTTGTATTTCGGAAGACCGCTGCCGGCTGGTATTAGGCGACCCATTATGACGTTTTCCTTCAGTCCGACCAGACGGTCGACCTTGCCGTTGATAGCAGCCTCGGTTAGAACCCGGGTGGTTTCCTGAAAGGAAGCGGCAGAAATAAAGCTCTCCGTAGAGAGCGATGCTTTGGTGATGCCAAGCAGCAGTGGCTCGGCAATCGCTGGCTCTCCACCTTTTGTCAGCACCCGGGCATTCTCCTCATCAAAGCGCCATTTCTCGGCCTGGTCGCCCACCAGGAAACCCGTATCTCCTACTTCCTTGATCCGTACCCGCCGCAGCATCTGACGAACGATCACTTCGATGTGCTTATCGTTGATGCGGACACCCTGCAATCGATAGATCTCCTGGATTTCATCGACGAGATATTTGGCCAGCGCCTTTTCACCGAGGATCGTGAGGATGTCGTGGGGATTAGACGACCCTTCCATCAGCGGTTCGCCGGCCTTTACCATATCGCCTTCATGGACAGCGAGGTGCTTGCCTTTGGGAATCAGGTACTCACGCTTCTCGCCGATTTCCGGTGTGACCTCGATTTTGCGCTTCCCTTTTGTATCCTTGCCGAAAGATACCTGCCCATCGATCTCCGAGATGACTGCAAACTCTTTGGGCTTGCGTGCCTCGAACAGCTCGGCCACTCGGGGGAGCCCCCCGGTAATATCTTTGGTGCGGGTTTGCTCACGGGGGATCTTGGCGAGAATATCGCCGGCCTCGGCGCGAGTCGCGTCAGCAACATTGATGTAAGCCCCGACCGGCAGGAAGTAACGCGCGTAATTCTCGCTAAACGGGACCTTCGCTGTTTTTCCCGAGTCATCTTTGATCGAGATGCGCGGGCGCACATCAAGTTCCTTCGATTCGACAATCACGTTGTAGCGCGCACCAGTCCGCTCATCCGGCTTCTCCTCCATGGTCTTGCCTTCGAGGATATCGCCATATTTCACCGTGCCTGCGACTTCCGTGATTATGGGTGTGGTGAACGGATCCCATTCGGCGATAAGTTCACCGGCCTTAACCTGGTCGCCGTCGTTCTTACGCAGTTTCGCGCCGTAGACGAGTGGATAGCGTTCACGTTCCCGTTCGGCCTGGCCGGTCGGCACCGCAATCACCACCTCGCCTCGCCGTGACATCACGATGAGGCTACCATCGCGGCTGCGGACAGTATTCACATTGTGCAAGCGCACTATGCCCTCGTTACGGGCTTCCAGGGTAGTTTGTTCGGCGCGCCGGCTCGCGGTACCACCGATATGGAACGTGCGCATCGTCAACTGCGTGCCGGGCTCGCCAATTGACTGGGCGGCCATCGTGCCGATCGCTTCGCCCATATTGACCTGATGACCGCGGCCCAGATCACGTCCGTAGCATTTCACGCATACTCCCTGCCGCGATTGACAGGTCAGCACCGAACGAATCTTGACCATCTCGACGCCAGCATCTTCGATAGCCGCAACCTTGTCCTCATCGATCATCTCGTTAGCGTGGACCAGGACGTCGTTGGTGAACGGATCCCGAATTTCGTCGAGTGCGACACGGCCGAGCACACGGTCGCCCAGCCCCTCGATGATCTCGCCGCCCTCGACCAGCGGAGTCATTTCGATGCCATCGAGTGTGCCGCAGTCCTCCTCGGTAATTATGGAATCCTGGGCGACATCGACCAGGCGCCTGGTCAGGTAACCGGAGTTGGCGGTTTTTAGAGCGGTATCGGCCAGACCCTTGCGGGCGCCATGGGTGGAGATGAAGTATTGCAAGACGGTCAATCCCTCGCGGAAATTGGCCGTGATCGGTGTTTCAATAATCTCGCCCGAGGGTTTCGCCATCAGGCCGCGCAGCCCGGCGAGTTGGCGAATCTGCTGCTCGGAACCGCGCGCACCAGAATCGGCCATGATAAAGATCGGGTTGAAGGAAGGCCCAACTACCTGTTGACCATTCTTATCCTGGCCAAAGACTTGGGTGGAAAGACCCTTCAGCACCGCTCCGCCAATCTCATCCTGCACCTCGGCCCAGATATCGACAACCTTGTTGTATCGTTCGCCGTCGGTGATAACGCCGTTATTGTACTGCTTCTGAATTTCAGAGACCTGTTTCTGCGCCTGCTCTAATAATTGAGGCTTTTGTGGCGGAATCGTCATGTCGCGGATCGAAATGGAAATACCCGCGCGGGTAGCGAAATCGAAACCTACATCTTTCAAACGATCGGCGAAGATGACCGTCGCCTTGTTGCCGGCGCGGCGGTAAACAGTGTCGATCAGGTTGCCCAGTTCCTTTTTCTTCATCGTGCGATTTACTTCGGCAAAGGGCACCTGGGAGGGGACGATCTCGTACAAGAGTACCCGCCCGACGGTCGTTTCGACGCGTTCAGTCGCTGTCGTGCCATTCCCGGCGTGGCCGTCGAACATCTGCGGCGGTCTGACCTCCTCTTCATCTTCATCGATCATGGTGACCGCACCCGCCACTGGCATCCGCACCGTAATCCGTGCCTGCAGGTCGACTTCTCCATGATCGTAAGCGATGCGCACTTCAACCGGCGAGGCGAAGAACTTGCCCTCGCCTCTGGCCAATGGCCGCTCGCGCGTCATGTAATACAACCCGAGCACCATGTCCTGCGTTGGCACGATGATGGGCTTGCCACTGGCCGGAGAAAGAATATTGTTGGTCGACATCATCAGGGCGCGGGATTCGACCTGCGCCTCCACCGACAACGGCACATGTACCGCCATCTGGTCGCCGTCGAAGTCAGCATTGTAGGCGACGCACACCAGCGGATGGAGCTGAATCGCTTTGCCTTCGATCAATACCGGCTCGAACGCCTGAATGCCCAGGCGGTGGAGAGTAGGGGCGCGATTTAGCAGGACCGGATGCTCACGGATCACTTCGTCGAGAATATCCCAGACATCCTTGCCCTCTTTTTCCACCATTTTCTTGGCACTCTTGATGGTGGTGACGTAGCCTTTCTCTTCGAGTTTGCTGTAGATGAAGGGCTTGAACAACTCGAGCGCCATCTTCTTGGGCAGACCGCATTGATGGAGTCGCAGCTCAGGGCCTACCACAATGACTGAGCGCCCCGAGTAGTCAACGCGTTTGCCGAGCAGATTCTGCCGAAAACGCCCTGATTTGCCCTTGAGCATATCGGAGAGCGATTTGAGCGGCCGCTTGGCCGGGCCGGTAATCGCCCGCCCGCGGCGGCCGTTATCAAATAAGGCGTCGACCGCTTCCTGCAGCATGCGTTTTTCGTTGCGCACGATAATGTCGGGTGCGCTCAATTCGATTAGGCGCTTGAGCCGGTTGTTGCGGTTAATCACGCGCCGGTAGAGGTCGTTCAGATCGGAGGTGGCGAAGCGCCCGCCATCGAGCGGCACCAACGGCCGTAAGTCGGGCGGGATAACGGGCAGGATGGTGAGAATCATCCATTCCGGCTTATTGCCCGACTCGCGGAAGGCAGTTACTACCTTCAGCCGCTTGGCCACTTTTTTGCGACGCGCCTCACTGGAAGTTGCCTTCATTTCGCCGCGCAGCTCTTCAGAGAGCTGCTCGAGCTCGAGCTGCGAAAGCAGCGTGCGGATGGCCTCCGCACCCATTTCAGCGTGAAAGCTCTCGCCGTACTGCTCGCGTGCTTCCCGGTACTTGCGTTCGGTCAACAATTCCTTGTGCTGAAGCGGCGTCTCACCTGGATCGGTAACAACGTAGTTCTCGAAATAGAGGATCTTCTCCAGTTCCTTCAGGGTCATGTCCACCAAAGTTCCGATCCGGGAGGGAAGCGAACGGAGGAACCAGATGTGAGCGACCGGCGCGGCCAGATCGATGTGACCCATGCGCTCGCGCCTTACCTTGGACTGAATGACCTCCACGCCGCATTTCTCGCAGACCACTCCGCGATGACGCATGCGCTTGTATTTGCCGCAGTTACATTCGTAGTCTTTCGTCGGTCCGAAAATCTTGGCGCAGAACAGCCCATCACGTTCGGGCTTAAAAGTTCGATAATTTATGGTCTCCGGCTTTTTGACCTCACCATGCGACCATGAGCGAATCATCTCGGGCGAAGCGATCGCGATGCGGATCGCGTTGAACGAGAGTGGGTTCTTGGGTTTTTCGAAAATCCCGAACAGATCTTCCATTTTTCTCCCCGACCTGTCTTTATGCGCCCGAGGCGGGCCGCTTGCGGCCGCCTCGGCCGAGGGCACGTATCGATGCCCGACCGGTCCTAATCAGAGTGAGGGCCATCTTCTCCGCATTCGCATTGGCAACATCGGCCGCCATCGACTGCTCTGTTGGCTCGCCCAAACTAAGCGCGTTCCAGCAGCTCGACATTAAGGCAAAGTGACTGGAGTTCTTTGACCATGACGTTGAATGATTCCGGCAACCCCGGTTCAAGCGTGTTCTCACCCTTGACAATCGCCTCGTACATCCTGGTGCGTCCCGCCACGTCATCGGACTTGACCGTGAGCATCTCCTGCAGTGTGTAGGCGGCGCCATAGGCTTCCAGCGCCCAGACCTCCATTTCTCCGAGCCGCTGGCCGCCGAATTGCGCTTTGCCGCCCAAGGGCTGTTGGGTTACCAGGCTATAGGGTCCGGTCGAGCGGGCATGGATTTTCTCTTCGACCAGATGATGCAATTTCATAATATACATGACACCGACGGTAACTGGTTGTTCGAACGGCAGTCCCGTGCGGCCATCATACAAAGTGGCCTGGCCGGTTTCGGGTAAACCAGCGCGCCGAAGCAAGGCAAAGATTTCGTCTTCGCGCGCGCCGTCGAAGACTGGCGATGCGGTATGAATTCCGTCGCGGGCCTTATCGACCAGCCCCACGATTTCTGCATCCTCAAGCCCGTCGACAAACTCCTGGAACTCGCGTTCGGAATACAGTTCGCGCAGGCGCTTGCGCACTTGCGCGGCAGAAACGCCGTCATGGGCTTCGTGAAAGAGTTTGCGGCCGAGCTCCAGCGCCGCCCATCCCAGATGAGTTTCCAGGATCTGCCCAACATTCATTCGCGAGGGAACACCCAGCGGATTCAACACGATATCGACCGGGGTGCCGTCCTCCAGACGCGGCATATCCTCGACTGGCAGAATGCGCGACAGCACACCTTTGTTACCGTGCCGCCCCGCCATTTTATCACCCACCTGCAAGCGCCGCTTGAGCGCGACGAAGACCTTAA
>JAMXLL010000226.1 GCA_024281015.1 Candidatus Binataceae bacterium | reverse complement strand
GGTTGCTTCAATACCCGCTAGGTTTAAAGGAGCTTGGGCATCGCGTCTTCTGGCTCGAAATCCTGCCATCGACTGGAGATCGGGAAAAAGACCGTTATCTGGTCGCAAACTTCTTCGAGCGACTCGCGGCTTATGGTCTTGAAGAGAACGCGGCAGTGGCCGTCACGAAGGACCCACCGCTACGGAGTTTCGAACAGGCAGAGTTCTACGGCACCAGCCCGAATAAAATCCTACAACTTGCGCGCGACGCCGATTTGCTATGGAACTTTTGGTACTCGCTGGGCGATCCACTACTCTCCTATTTTCGGCGCCGGGCTTTCATCGACGTCGACCCGGGGCACTTACACGTTTGCTTGGCGGAGGGCGTCCTCGGTATCGGGGAACACGATGCTTACCTGACGGTGGGCACCAACATAAATGAACAGACTTGCGGAATTCCCACGGCCGGGCTGAAGTGGCGGCCATTCCGCCCTTTCGTTTACCTGCCACTTTGGGAATTTTCTCCCGATCCCGGGTGGCATGCGCCGTTCACATCCATCACCCAGTGGACATGGGAAACTCTAAAATACAGCAACCAGCTGATAAGCGTCTCAAAACGCGAGGCCTATCTCAAATACGCGGAACTCCCGCGACTAACCGAGCGCCCGTTCGAGCTGGCGGCGAATATTGGTGGGAGTGATCCCGCTGGTGACCGTGGCCTGCTACAGAGACACGGCTGGAATCTCGTCGACCCACACAAAGTTGCCTTCACCCCGGAGATGTATCGCGAATATATTCGACGCTCACGAGCTGAATTTGGTTGCCCGAAACCGATACACGTCGACTGGAACACGGGATGGTTTAGCGACCGAAGCGCCGCCTATCTTGCCACCGGCAGACCAGTGCTGGCAGGTGATACAGGATTTACACGTTGGTTGCCTACGGGTCGCGGCGTCTTCGCATTTCGTGATATCAGAGAGGCGACCGCTGCTGTTACAGAAATCGATGCCAATTACGCCTTGCATTACCACGCCGCAAGGGAAATCGCCGATGCATATCTCGACTCACGCAGCTGCCTCGAGAACATGATTGCGGCGTCGTCATTCGAGGCTGGCCCGTAGTACCCACCACGCCACAGCAGTACCGCCGATTTCAGAACCCCAAGGGTGGCAGGCTTCCAATCAGCTCAGTGGCGCGAGCTTTATTTAATTGGGTCGGACCTCTCCCTCTCCTGTATAACTAATTGTATGAATCGGAGGGGTTGACAGTGCAAACCCGCGTGGGCTTATCCCCGCGTTTTGTGTAGCCTTTTCCCGGAATTTCTGTTTCGCTGGTCCTGGCTTTGCAACCGGGGCAGGTATTGCTATTTAATTGCAGCTTGCGAGATTCGCCATGTCAAAGCGAAAAAAAATTGCGTTCATCGGCGCCGGCAATGTCGGCGCCACCTGTGCCCATCTGTGCTTCCTGCGCAACCTCGGTGATATCGTCCTCTACGACATTATCGACGGTCTACCGCAAGGAAAGGCGCTGGATATGCTCGAATCCGGCCCCGTGCTGGGGATTGATCTCGACGTGATCGGTTCCACCGAGATCAAGGCTATCGAAGGCGCCGATTGTTGCGTGGTTACTTCGGGCTCGCCGCGCAAGCCGGGGATGAGCCGCGATGATCTATTGAAGATCAACGCGGGCGTCATGAACCAGGTGGGCCGGGCGATCCGCGAGGTCGCGCCGAATGCTTTTGTGATAGTGGTGACCAATCCACTCGACGCGATGGTCACTCAGGTCAAACGTGTCACCGGTTTCGACAAAAAACGGGTGGCCGGCCAAGCCGGAGTACTGGATTCCGCCCGCTATCGGACCTTCCTGGCGCAAGAACTGGGCGTGTCGGTCGATAGCGTCAACGCGATGGTGCTGGGTGGACATGGTGATGACATGGTGCCCGTGCGCAGCTACACCACCTGTGGCGGTGTCCCCATCGAACGGTTGATTGATAAAGGCCGGCTCGACCAAATCGAAAAGCGCACCCGCAATGGCGGTGGTGAGATCGTCGAGTTGATGAAGACTTCGTCCTATTATGCCGCCGGGACCGCGGTTTTCCGGATGGTCGAAGCTTACATGCTCGATAAAAAAGAAGTGCTGCCGTGCGCAGCGTATCTCGAGGGTGAGTACGGTGTTAATGGGTTCTATGCAGGCGTCCCGGTCGTGATTGGAGCCGGCGGTGTCGAGAAGATTATCCCGATCGAGCTTACCGCGCCGGAAAAGCAAGCGTTTGAGTCGTCGGTGGCCCATGTGCGTGAATTGGTCGATGCAATGGACAAAGTGCTGGCCGCTTGACCGGAAGCGGACGCGGGCAAGAGACAACCGAACAGAGACTAGTTCGTTATTCTCGGCATCGAGCCAGGTTCACTTGTTTCTCAAGTCTCTTCTTCTGTCCTCGGGGTGAATAGATGAACATCCACGAATTCCAGGCCAAGCAGATTCTGGCTCGCTTCGGGGCGCCCGTTCCCCAAGGCCAGCCTGCCTCGAATGCGGCCGAGGCGGGCCAGGCGTTCGCATCATTGGGTGCGCCGCGAGCCGTGGTGAAGGCACAGATCCATGCTGGCGGACGTGGTAAGGCTGGGGGGGTGAAATTGGTCTCCAGCGCGTCTGAGGCGAGCGAGTTCGCCGGCAAATTACTAGGCAAACCGCTGGTAACCCATCAGACCGGCCCGCAAGGACGAGTTGTCCGGCGCGTCTATATAGAGCAGGCCAGTGAGGTCGCGCGCGAGCTTTACCTCGGCATGGTAGTTGATCGCAAAGCCGAGTGCGTCGCAGTGATCGCCAGCACAGAGGGAGGGATGGAAATTGAAGAAGTCGCGGCCAAAACTCCCGACAAGATTGTGACTGAGCCAGTAGATCCGGTTATCGGTTTAGGCGGTTTCCAGAGCCGCAAACTCGCTTTCGCGCTCGGTCTGCGTGATAAGCAGGTCGGGCAATTTGGCGCCCTGCTGAACTCTCTTTACCGCGCTTTCATCGAAACCGATGCCTCACTGATCGAGATAAATCCGTTGGTAGTGACCAAAGACGGCAGCGTGGTCTGCCTCGATGCCAAATTGTCGTTCGATGACAATGCATTGTTCCGGCATCCCGAGCTCCGCGAACTGCGCGATTCGAATGAGGAGGATCCTGCCGAGACCGAGGCGGCCAAATTCGATCTCAGCTATGTTCATCTCGACGGCAACATCGGATGTATGGTGAATGGTGCGGGTCTCGCCATGGCTACCATGGACATCGTCAAATACTACGGCGCCGAGCCTGCCAACTTTCTCGATGTCGGCGGTGGCGCAAATTCGCAGAAAGTCGCCGCGGCGTTTCGGATTTTGCTCTCTGACGAACGCGTGCGCGCCGTCCTGGTCAATATTTTTGGCGGTATCATGCTGTGCGATGTCCTGGCGCAAGGCGTGGTCGATGCCGCTCGTGAGGTCAAGCTGGAAGTGCCTCTCGTGGTCAGGATGGAAGGGACCAACGTAGAAAAGGGGAAACAGATCCTCAAAGATTCAGGGATTAAGGTAATCGCCGCAAGCGATATGGCAGATGCAGCCCGACGCGTGGTAGAGGCGATAGGTGTAAGCCGCCCGGCATCGTAATTTCAAGGTTCAAGAGCTGGCACCAATTGGCATGGGCCAATTTTACACACGGTTTCGGGTTCGGCCGCAGTTTAGCCAAAGCGCAAAGTCAATGAGCATTCTCGTAAACAAGAACACCCGTGTTCTAACCCAAGGAATCACCGGCGCTACCGGACAGATTCATACTCGCGCCTGCAAGCAGTACGGCACGCAAATGGTGGGTGGCGTGGTGCCGGGGAAGGGCGGTACCGAATTTGAGGGTATCCCGATTTTCGATACCGTCGAGCAGGCGCGCAAAGCGACCGGCGCCAATGCCAGCGTCATCTATGTGCCGCCGCCGTTTGCCGCCGATGCAATTCTCGAAGCCGTCGCCGCCGGAGTTGAATTGGTCATCTGCATCACCGAAGGGGTGCCAGTCCTCGACATGGTCAAGGTCAAGCGCTACCTGCGCGGCAGTCAAAGCCGCCTGATTGGCCCCAACTGTCCTGGCGCTATCACACCCGGTGAATGCAAGATCGGCATCATGCCAGGGTATATCCACAAGCCCGGTGATATCGGCGTGGTTTCCCGCTCAGGCACGCTCACCTACGAGGCCGTTTACCAGTTGACCCAGCTTGGAATCGGCCAATCGAGCTGCGTCGGGATCGGCGGTGATCCTATTATCGGCACCGGCTTCATCGACGTGCTGAAGCTCTTTAACGATGATGCGGGGACCAGGGCCGTCATCATGATCGGTGAGATAGGCGGCACGGCTGAAGAAGAAACGGCCCAGTTCGTCCAGCACAACATGAGCAAGCCCGTTGTCGCGTTTATCGCCGGACAGACCGCGCCGAAGGGGCGCCGGATGGGTCACGCCGGTGCGATTATCTCCGGTGGACGGGGAACCGCGGCCGACAAAATTGCCGCGCTCAAGGCCGCGGGGATCGAGGTAGCGATGAGCCCGGCAGAACTCGGGGACACTATGAAGCGCACACTCGAAAAAGCCGCGGCATAGGGGTCAATTGCTGAAGCCGCCGAAAGCAGGGGTAAATTCGCTCGGGGGCGGCAATTCTCGCCGCATTACCCAATCGGCTTCCGCTGACTCAAATCCGGGGAAAAGAACCGTGACGAGCACCGAACGCGTGGAGGGGAGCACTTTCTAAGTGGCGAAGGAACGTACTCTGGGGATAATCAAGCCGGACGCAGTCGGCCGCAATTTGAGCGGGGAAATCCTCAAGCGGATAGAGGCCTCCGGGCTGCGAATCTCCGCCCTCAAGTTGATACGCTTAAGCCATGAGCAGGCCGAGCGATTCTACGAGATCCATAAGGCAAGACCATTTTATGGTTCGCTTTGTGCCTACATGTCGTCGGGACCCATTACGGTTGTGCTGCTCGAGGGGGACGATGCAATTAGCCGTTGGCGCGAACTGATGGGTGCGACCGATCCCCTCAAAGCCTCGCCAGGGACTATTCGAAAGGATCTTGGGGTTGACGTCGAGAAGAACGCCGTTCATGGTTCCGATGCGCCGGCAACGGCCGCGGCCGAGATACCATTTTTCTTCAGCGCCGTGGAAATCCACGACGCCGATTTTAAGTGATGGTGGGAACCGGCCCGGGTCCCCTTCTGCTGCCTCCTTTGTTGGTTTTCAGCCGTCCGCCTGAGTCATTTTCAATAGCGCTTGGCTCCAATTCGCTGCAGGCAACCGCAGCCGGTACCGCCCGATGGCTTAATCTCGAAGCACTCCAGCTCTTCACACATCATGCGAGCGCGGTGGTCGCCGCGATAGTATTGTTTTGGCTGGTCGGCTGGCTGGTTCGACGAATGTTGCACGACAGCATAATCAAGCGTGCCGTCCTGTTGCTGGACGAGTTGGTCTTATTGTGTATTTTCGTCTATTTCGCTTACGAGCTGCTGTTCGTCTTGTTCATGCGCACCCGCGACTTGTGGTCCAGTTAAATCCCGATTGGGATTATGAGAACCGCGCCAGCCGCTGGAGCACCATTCGAGCAAAGTCATCGTCGAGCAGAGGGATCACCCCCGGCTACGCTTCGTCATCTCGCAGTCGATTTACGACCCCCGGTGAGACGAGTCCGGCATGTCTCCGTCGCGGCAAAAGCGGCACGTCGTTGCGCTTGCGCTGCGCAGATCCCTTGGCTTCCGGTGTCACTCCTATTCTTACCTCAAGGACAGAGGCGATGCGGCGCCGTCTCGCGTAACATCGCGAGCATCCTTGTCGCTGCGGATCCCGGCGAACCGCGGATGCCGCAATCGATCATCCGGAGTCCATTCCAGGAAATCGATTCGGGCAACGAGGAAGGGATCCAGCCAGCGGCACAGATCCATTTTGGGAGCAGTCAGGCCTTCTCCCCAGTGCCCTTCGCTGCGTTCGGGCAAGTTGCTAAACCGGCATTTTTCAACGCGGAGTTTCTCGAAAGGCGGGAGGAGTGAGCGGCGGGACGTGACTGTGAGCCCCGCCCGCACCCGGCCCGCATAGATGAGGTCGCGATTTTCGAAGTATCCGACAAGGATCGAATCCACGAGATCATCGCGGGGAA
>JAMXLL010000225.1 GCA_024281015.1 Candidatus Binataceae bacterium | reverse complement strand
GGCCCGACTTCCAAATTATGTGTAAGACGCTGTTGAGAGTCGTCCAATGGGAAAAGTAGGGTCGTACATCATCGACCATCGTAGACCCGTGGTGCTGGGGCTCCATGTAGGACTTATCGTCCTGGCGAATTACTGTGCTTTCCTGCTTCGCTTCGATGGGGCAATAGATCATGCCGACCTGCGCCTGTTTTATCGAGCATTGCCTGCGTTGATCCTCATTCGGGTCAGCGTCTTTGGTCTCTTTAAGCTCCACGAGGGACTATGGCGCTACGCAGGAATTTGGGACTTGTCACGAATCCTTCAAGGCTGTGTTGTCGGTGCAATCGTATTTGCGGTTGTGATCCGGAAGGTAATAATAGTCGAACACTATCCCGTCTCGATCTACTTCCTGGACTCCATTCTCCTTATGGTGGCGATGGGAGGTAGCCGTCTCGCGCGTCGCGTCTACTATGAAATCGGATCGCTTGAAAAGGGACGGCGAGTGTTGATCATCGGCGCCGGCAATGCTGGTGAAATGATCGTGCGGGACATGAAGCATAATTCTTACTACGGCTACGAGCCCGTTGGGTTTATTGATGATGACATTCGAAAGATAGGCACTCGCGTCCATGGAGTTCGGGTACTTGGACGACGGGAAGACCTGCCATGGATCATTGAAGTGACCATCCCGCAGGAGGTCCTGATAGCAATGCCAAGCGCCAGGGCAGCGGAGATCCGCAACTTTGTTGAGGCGCTGCGACCATTTAAGATTCAAATTCGAACCCTGCCGAATTTGCGCGACCTTATGCAGGGCAAGGTGAGCGTCAGTCAAATCCGTGATCTAGCATTCGAAGATCTGCTCGAGCGGCCTGCTGTTCAGCTCGACCCGGGACCGCCGCGATTACTCGCTAACGGGAACTGCGTGGTCATAACGGGGGCAGCCGGTTCGATCGGTTCTGAATTATGCCATCAGATACTGCCCCTCGACCCGAGGGTGGTTCTGGCCTGTGATCGGCACGAGAACGGGCTGTTCGAACTCCAGCGGCGGTTGTCGCCGAAATTTGGCGACCGATTCGTTCCAGTCGTCGTTGACGTAACAGATTCTCGGCGCGTCAATGCAATCATGAGACGCTGGCGGCCCCAAATTGTATTTCATGCTGCAGCGTACAAGCATGTGCCGATGATGCAAGTAAATCCATCCGAGGCGGCGAAGAACAATATTGCGGGAACGCGCATTGTTGCAGAGGCCGCCTGGGAAGCCGGTGTTGAGCGGTTCATTTTGATTTCCAGTGACAAGGCGGTCAATCCGACGAGTGTCATGGGAGCGACCAAACGCGTCGGGGAAATGCTGATGGGAGTGTTCGCCGAAACCGGGAGATGCTTTGCGTCGGTACGATTCGGCAATGTTCTCGGAAGTAACGGTAGTGTCATCCCGCAATTCCTTCAGCAGATTGACGAGGGTGGTCCGATTACTGTGACTCATGCTGATATGCGTAGATTTTTCATGTCGATCCCGGAAGCGGTTCAGCTCGTTCTGCATGCGGCCGCCGCTGCAGAACCCGGCTGTACATATGTCCTCGAAATGGGCCAACAGATAAGGATTTTTGATATGGCACGCAATCTGGCCCGACTCGCGGGCTACATCCCAGAAGTAGAGATGCCGATCGTCATAACAGGCGTGCGTCCGGGCGAAAAACTCGAGGAGGAACTGATAGCCCACGATGAAATAGCAACCGCTTCTCATGTTCCCAACGTTCTCAGAGTGGAAAGTACAAAGCGCATGGATGCACAGGTTGTTATGGCAGGGATAATCGAGCTCGAGCGATTTGCGCGGGATGGCCACGACGCCCGGGTTCTCAGTCAGCTTCAACAGCTCATTCCGACTGCCCAGCTCGAGGCATTAGACCTCCCTTTCCCAACCGGTCCTGCATTACGTCCTATAGTTCGCGAACCCTTGTTTCAGGGTCACTCCGCAGTGCGTCCAGATTCCCGGCCGTCCCCATAGGTCCGTATTCAAAATGCATGAAACTGCGGCGCCTCGCGATAACTATGGTAGAAGGTGTTGATGCGTGCCCCTCGTTTTGTGCAGCTAGATCGCAAAAGCCCTGGCCAAGGTGAGATTACATTGCCGGTCGGCCGTCCAAAATATCTCGACGCTCCGTCTTTCGCTCCGTTGGTCCTCAGGTCTCATCTACGTAGCCGGTGCATTCCGTAAGCTATCTCTCCGCGCCGAATCTGCTTTCCTCTTTCGCGCCGCAGCGCGGCGCTTCTGCAACTATTTAATCCCTGAACGAAAACATTACTTGAGGACTGGAATGCCCATCCTCAAAGGACTTTGGCAATGTGCGGTTTAGCGGGCATCGTTTCCCAAGACGGTTACGAGGGGCTTAGTGCTGATCTGGCCGAGATGATGTTGGTTCAGCAACATCGAGGTCCCGACGCCTGCGATTCATGGACCGGTAGGATTGGCAACTGCACGCTGGGGCTCGGTCATCTAAGGCTTGCGATTATCGATCTGACTGAGTCCGGCAAGCAACCGATGATTTTGCCGGATAGGTCCGGAATCATCATTTTCAACGGAGAGATTTATAACTACAAGGAACTGCGGGTCGAACTGGAACGGGAGGGTGTTACTTTTCGTACCGAGTCCGATACTGAGGTGCTGGCTTGGGCCCTTCGGACATGGGGGGAGATGGCGCTGCAGAAGCTCAATGGCATGTGGGCTTTTGCATGGCTTGATCTCCGGAACAGCAAGCTCATGCTCGCGCGCGATCGTTTCGGAATAAAGCCTCTTTATCTCTACCGGGACGGCTCACGCTTGTTGTTCGCATCAGAGATCAAGGGAATTCTGGCTGCCGCGCGCCGTCGCTTCAGCTTGAACTTGAGCGTTATAGGGAGGTTCGTCAGTCAAAGCCTCCTGGACTCTCAGCCCGAAAGCTTCTTCGACGGCATAGTTTCTCTCGAGGCAGGCTGTTTCTCGGTGACTGATCTTAACGAGAAGAACGTCAGGCCAGTGACGGCGCGATACTGGTATCCGCCGGTTAAGGACAACTTCGAGATGCCACTCGACGCGCGTATCGAGCGGGTGCGTGACTGTTTTCTGGACGCCGCCAGGTTGCGATTGCGCAGCGATGTTCCGGTAGGCGTGCTTCTCTCCGGGGGGCTGGATTCTTCGTCGATAGTCTCGGCGATGCGCTCGATCCTGGGGAACTCCGCGAACCTGCACATTTTGTCGGCGACTAGTGACGACGCGAAATTCAACGAACGGCCCTACATCGAGACTGTCGCGCAGCACGTTAACAGTCCGGTCCACTTCATCAATCTACGTGCAAAGCCAGACGAGTGGTTCTCGTTACTTCGATCCGTAATTCATACCAACGACGAACCGGTAGGTAATTTCTCAACGGTGGCGCACTACCTTCTGATGGAGCGCGCGCGAGAACTAGGAATTACGGTTATCCTGAGCGGGCAAGGTGCGGACGAGATTTTGTGCGGATACCGGAAGTTCCTGGGATTTCGTTTACAGGAATTGCTGAACGCTGGTCACGTTTTGAAGGCGGTGCAAACGCTCGGAGAATTCGTACGCAATCGCACTATCGTGAACCAGTTCGAGTGGGGCGAAGCGAAGCGATACCTGAAACTTCCGGCCGTTATCGGCAGAACCGATGTTCGCGGGCCGTGTCTGGCGAGAGTCGATTCGCGCGTGGATACCGGCCTGAGCGGCGCCTCGTTAGTAGAGCGCCAGGCGCGTGACCTTTCGCAACTTTCCGTCCCCGCGCTGCTCCACTACGAAGACCGATGTTCGATGGCATCGGCGCGTGAGATTCGGCTGCCCTTCCTGGATTATCGCCTGGTGTCGATGCTGTTGGGAATGGATCCTGATTTCAAGCTCCGGGATGGTTGGACCAAGTGGATCTTCCGCAAAGCGATGGAACCTTTTCTGCCGCAAAGCATCGCCTGGAGGCGCGACAAGCAGGCTTTCATCAATCCTCAAAGCACTTGGCTGCAAAATGAGTTGCGCCCAACGATTACCAACCTGATCGGTGGCGATATGGCAGTTTACGATGCGGGGTTAATCGATCCGAAACGGCTGCGGGCGAGGTATCAGGCCTATTGCAGCCAGCGCAGCAGTGCGAGCATATCTTTCAAGGACGTTTTCAATCCGATTGCTTTAGAGCTTTGGGCTCGTGAGTTTGAAAGCAACCTGGATCTGCGATACGCGATCTGATGAACACTGTCTTGAATAGTCTCCCCGTCAACCAGCGGGTGAGGACACCATGGCGACCGCGAGTTTCTGTCCTCATTCCCTGCCGGAACGAAGGTGATTTCATAGGGAAATGCCTTACCTCCATCATACATGGAGGTTATCCACTCGATCTGCTTGAGATTATCGTGGTCGATGGGGTGAGCACTGACGCGACGCGGGCTATAGTGGCATCGTTCGCAGAGAAATACCCTTTTGTGCGAATCCTCGACAATCTGAAATTGCACACGCCGCACGCGCTCAACATAGGTATAGCTGCCGCCACTGGTGAAGTGATCATCCGGATGGACGCGCACGCCACTTACGATCCCGGATACATCAGCTATTGCCTCGATGCGATGGAGCGGTTTGGCGCCGAGGACGTCGGTGGCGTATGGAACATTATTCCCCGTACTAGCGGGATAGCCGGACGGGTCATAGCTCGTGCACTGGCCCACAAGTTCGGAGGCGCGGCGAAGTACAGAACGTGCTCCGGAACCGAGCCGGAATTCGTGGATCTGATCCCCTTCTTCTGTTGTCGCCGCGAGACTCTGCAGAAAACGGGAGACTTCAACCTGAAGCTGATGCGCCACCAGGATTTCGAATACAACGTACGGCTTCGCAACAATGGCGTGCGTTTCATGCTGGCGCCGCGCGCGGTTTGTAATTACTTCGCGCGCACGGATCTAAAGAGCTTTGTCTCCCACAGCTACAAGGACGGCCTCTGGGTGATTCTCGCCTCCTCCTATACCGACGTACTGCCGCTTGCTGTTAGACATGTGATTCCGCTGCTTTTTGTCGGAGCGGTTGTGATCTTGGGCTTTGCGGGCGCTTTCGTCCCGGTCGCATTAGAGATCTGGGCCGCGATGCTCGCAACTTACCTCGTGGCTGACGTTGTCGCATCGATGCAGATCGCGATCGCGGAACGCAGCATCCTCGCGCTGCCGGTGGCTGCGGCCATTTTCCCGCTGCGCCATTTTGCTTTCGGCTGTGGGTCACTCGCAGGCGCGCTGCGGATCCTGTGCTCAGCCCGGCTGTGGACGAGAAGTCGCGCCGCTGCAGCGTAGCCGTCCGCTCCAGGTAGTCGTCTTGAAGCGTGCCTTTGATATTGTCTCTTCTTTAGGCGCGATCGTGGTACTTTCGCCGCTGCTGCTCATAATTGCGATCGTGGTGAAGCTCGATTCCCCGGGGCCCGCGATTTTCGCCCAAGAACGGGTCGGCCTTGGGTTTCGCAGGTTCTGGATTTACAAGTTCCGCACGATGATTGCCGATGCGGAATGGCGCGGTCCTGGCATCACAGCAAGGGGCGACGGTCGAATTACAAGAATCGGGCGGATTCTCCGGGTGACCAAGTTAGATGAGCTGCCGCAATTGTTTAACGTCCTGCGCGGCGACATGAGCATCGTTGGCCCCCGCCCTGAACTGCCACTCTATGTCAGCCAGTTCGCAGACGACTACGCACAAATCCTGTCGGTTCGTCCGGGCCTAACCGACCCGGCCTCAATACAGTTCGTGAACGAAGAGAAGCTGCTAGCAGCGTCTGCCGAACCAGAGAAGACATATCTTACGGAAATTCTTCCAAAAAAAATCAAGCTCGCGAAGGAATATGTGCGCGACCAGTCGTTATCATACGACCTCGCGCTTATCGCAACGACGATTACGAGGGTGATTGGACGTAAAAAAGCTTCGGCTTCTTGAGGAGCACAGGTGAATAGTCCCGAACGGGGGCTCCCTAACCCTGTTTCGCAGTGCTGCTTTTGGCGATGCTGGCGGACTCCACGACCTTTTCTTTTGCTGCGGCCTTGCGACGGTTGGCGAGTACGGCCGGATCCGACAGCGGAGAATGAGAAGTTGTACTTTGGCCGCCGTTGACGACTCCGGTCTCTCCACGTTGCG
>JAMXLL010000224.1 GCA_024281015.1 Candidatus Binataceae bacterium | reverse complement strand
CACAGGCCAGCTCAACGCCACCGACGCCAAGGCTAACCAAGCTCTTGCGGGACTGCAGAATCTCCGCATCGAGCGGCGGCTGGTCCTTAATTCAAGTGATGGACCGATTTTTGCCGTCGGATCATCTTCCTTGACGCAAAATGCCCGACGCAAAATCGACGCCTTTGTAGAGAACCTCGAGGGATCGGCCAACTCCCGGGCAGCTTTGGGGCTCCTCTTCGTTGTTGCCGGTCATACGGACAATGAGGGTGCGGAGGACTACAACTACGAGCTCGGACGACGACGTGCCGAGAAGGTAGCGGGATACTTAATCTATAAAGAAGGCGTCGATCCGACCCACGTTCGCGTGGTCTCCTACGGGGCAGCCAAACCGATCGCCGATAACAGCACATCGCGCGGGCGGCGAACCAACCGCCGGGTAGAAATCGTCGTTTATCAGGAGAAGATCACTTCCGGGGGCTGAACAGGGTGGTGCTTAGTGCCGATTAATTTGCCGAAGACGTTGATTAACGATCTTTGTTAATGGTGTGCGTCACGTCTGCGAATTATTACCGAGACTTGTGGATCTGATACGTGCATGAAAAAGGCGGCGTACCCTTCTGCGTGAGCAACGCAACCGCTCTATGAGCGCCGGCCTGTAAGGGAGACCCGGTAGATGGGGTGGGTCGGCTTACCAGCCGAAGTCATTCTTGCCGCCGACGTGGCAGGGCGGACTGAACGCGATGACCTTGCGATTCGCCGTATTCTTCTCGTCCCAATTCGAGTGGCCGAATCAGTTGGTAATCTCCGGCCTCTGCGCGTGTGAAGTATAGGCTTGTCGGGATATCAGTTGAGGATACTGGCGAGCGTCGAAATTTTGAATAAACGTGCTCAACTCACCGGGCAGAGGACAGCCCAGCCATTCCATACGGCACAAGGGTTTTTCGGCCTGCCACGCAGTGACGAGTTTACACGCCCGCCGATATTGTTGAACCAGAGCGAATGGCCGATCCTGATCGGCAAGCAGGAATTCGTCCCCAAGGCTGCGCGATAAGACACAACGCTGTGAGTTCCCCGGAATCCCTCGCGGGCAGTCGCCTAAGCCGCCTCATCCGCAAATAAATGCGTGCCCTATTCACGAGGTCCAGGATCTCGGGAGCCGGGCGCTGATCTGCAATTGCCAAGACTGAACGGTCGCACACACAAGGAAAGTGCAAATCGTTCTGTTCCACTCACGCCCTTTAGGCCTTTAGACCTTTCGCTTATTCAACTTAAATCCGACGATGGCGGCTCAATGTTTTTGAACTAAACTTTTTGCTATCTTCGATTATCTTCAACTGCCAAGGCAGCGAAAGAGAGCGGACGCGTCCAAATGTTCCTCTGGTTACACATAATGCGTTTAATAATTCTTAGTCGATGTTTTTAAGACGAGTCAGCTGTTATTTCATTTACGTGCTGAATGTCGTGTGCGAGACGCTCACGAGTTCGCACGCGTCCGACGATCGTCAGGTACCTTGAACCTGGTATTACCGAACAGTGACACGCGCTGGCGAAACGCTCCCTTCAGGGCGGACAGTCAAGCATACGCGCGGCTACCGCTTCTTGCAGGTTTAACGGTTGCCTATTTCCTGACAGCAAAATTGGGCCTTCGGTTCGCACTGGTTCACCCGAGCGCGTCTGCTATATGGGCTCCGTCAGGCTTAGCGCTGTCGGCTTGCCTCCTGTTGGGTTCATGGACATGGCCGTCCATCGCGATTGGCGCTTTTCTGGTAAACGCCACCACTTATGGCTCGGTCGCAACCTCCGTCGGAATAGCCCTCGGCAATACAGCGGAGGCGCTGATGGGTGCCTACTTGGTGCGACGTTTCGCCCACGGCCAAGATGTCTTCACGCGTACTGCCGACACATTCAAGTTCGTACTTTTCGCAGCAGTCCTGAGTACGACGGTATCGGCAACTATCGGTGTAACCAGCCTTTGCACCGGGGCTTTTGCCTCTTGGTCGAAGTACACCTGGATTTGGTTCACTTGGTGGCTCGGGGACGCCACAGGGGACCTCATAATTGCCCCGCTCTTGATTCTTTGGGCTCAGAATCACCGCATCGAGTGGGATCGGCCGAAAATCATCGAAGCTGTTTTGCTGATGGGGGGTCTACTAATAACTGCCGCAGTAGTATTCGGCGGGCTCTTCTCACCATTCGGGGCGCCAGATTATTCCAATACTTTTCTCTGCATACCTTTGCTGCTCTGGGTAGCCTTTCGGTTCGGTCCGCGTGAAACAGCTACGATAGTCCTTCTGTTGTCGGCAGCAGCGATCACAAGCACCGTTTATAGTGTCGGCCCATTTCACCAGAGTGGCCGCAGCGAGGCACTGTTACTGGTGCAAGCGTTTGTGGCAATCGCCGGAACGTCCAACCTAATTGTTGCAATTGAAGTTGCCGAGCGCCGGCGCCTCGATCAAACACGAGCGCGGCTCGGCGCAGTGGTTGAATCGTCCGATGATGCGATTATTGCGATCACCACTGACGGCTGCGTGACGGACTGGAATGCGGGCGCCGAGCGGCTCTTTGGGTTTTCGGTAACAGAAGTCACCGGAAAACCGGTAAGCATCATTATTCCTACCGATCGAATGAGCGAATCGACCACCCTGCTGGCTCAGATCAAAAATGGGGAGACAATCGCCCCATTCGAAACGGTCCGCGTCCACAAGGATGGTACGCGAATAGACGTGTCGCTTTCCGTCTCACCAGTAAAAGATGATGAGGGCCGCATCACCGGCGCATCCAAGATCGCTCGCGACATTACGCAGCTAAAAGTAGCCCGCCAGGAGCGCGAAGCTCTTTTACGTTCAGAGCGTGCCGCACGCCAAGCGGCCGAGAGCGCTCGCCAGGCGGCTGACTCAGCTCGCCAATTAGCGGAGGCTGCCAATCGCGCCAAAGATGAATTCCTGGCAATGCTTGGCCATGAGCTGCGTAATCCGCTTCAAGCGATCTCGCTGGCATCCCAGCTCCTAAGCAATCCAAACAGTCTCGACAAGGCGCGCGACATCATTGCGCGACAAGGGGACCACATGACGCGGCTAGTCGAGGACCTTCTCGATGCAGCACGCGTCACCAGTGGCCGAATCCCGTTAAATCGACAACCGCTCAACCTGGCCCCCTTGGTTTCCGAATGCCTCGGCAGCTTGCGGGAGACCGGACAACTTGAACACCACAAAATAGGCACCGATCTGACAGACGTATGGGTTAACGGAGATTCTGAACGTTTGTCACAGGTCGTTGTGAATCTGCTGGTCAATGCCGCTAAGTACACACCGCGGGGCGGGAATATTTGGGTGCGGGTTAAAGGCGGTGTCGAGGCAATGATCCAGGTTCAGGATGACGGCACCGGTATTTCCGCCGAGCTTCTGCCTCATGTATTTGACCTCTTCGCTCGCGGTGAATTCGGCTTGCAACGCTCACCAGGCGGCCTGGGAATTGGCCTGACGTTGGTGCAGCGGATCACGGAGCTCCACGGTGGCCAGGCCGAAGTGGCCAGCGATGGTCCAGGCCACGGTAGCACCTTCACAGTTAGACTGCCGAGCATTGCTGTTCCACAAGGGTATGAGTCCGCACGTGACATCAAGCTTCATAGAGGAGCTACGCCAAAGCGAATTCTTCTAATCGAAGACAACACCGACGCAAGAGAGAGTCTTCGGCTTTTGCTTGAGGACTTGGGCCACCAAGTCTGCGAAGCAGGCGATGGTCCCGCAGGCGTAGAAAAGGCCCTCGCCGTCAAACCCGAAGTCATCTTGATCGATCTCGGGCTTCCCGGATTAGATGGGTATGAAGTCGCCGCTCGCATACGCGCAGCATCTGCGTGCAGTGCGAGCAAGCTGATCGCCCTCACCGGTTATGCCCAAAATGAGTACCGCGCGCGGGCTCAGCTCGCGGGATTTCAAGGTTTTCTAACAAAACCAGTTGACGCAGCTACACTAGCGAAATTTATCACCGGCGACTCCAACGATGGGGAGAAACTTACGCGCTCGGTCGATAGCGGCTGAGCATCAACTGGAGGTCGCCGCGCGTGCCGGCGCTACGATCAGCCGTGATTGTCGCTGGTCGCGAGATTCCCGACTGCGGCAGCGTGAGGCCCCTCGTTAAGCCTCGCATCCAAAGCCGACCGCGAGTCACACCTTTGCCTGTGCACCCCATCAAAGAGGCGTTATAGCACCCAACCCTCGCGGCGCCCATTAGTAGAGAACCTCGAGGGATCGGCCAACTCCCGGGCAGCTTTGGGGCTCCTCTTCGTTGTTGCCGGTCATACGGACAATGAGGGTGCGGAGGACTACAACTACGAGCTCGGACGACGA
>JAMXLL010000223.1 GCA_024281015.1 Candidatus Binataceae bacterium | reverse complement strand
CATTTGCTTACCGTCCTGGCCAGCCGAATCAGTACCGGGCTCCCTAAGGCGAAAAGCATTTGATTTTGTTGGATTATCTGGCGCGCCCTGAGGGATTTGAACCCCCGACCCTCTGATCCGTAGTCAGATGCTCTAATCCACTGAGCTAAGGGCGCGCTTCGCTGGTCAGACCCATCATTTTTCACGTCGCCGCGCCTTTCCGCAAGCGGGTGTTTTTGATCAAGCGCGGCTCGTTCGCTGAGCGGGAGACCCGCGCTACACGTTTAGGGTCCGGAATAACACTCAGCATGGGTGGCAGGATTATGCAGCAGCGCAAGTTCCAAATGATTAAAACCAAAGGTGTCACATTGCGCACCATAGTCGAGGGCAGCGGCCCGCTTGTTGTCTGGTGCTGTCATACGACGGGGGTTTGCTAGCGGCAATGGAACGCTACCTTCCCTGCGCGGCAAAGTCATCATCGAAGGTGCCGGCCATTGGGTGCAAGCTGAACGCCCCGATGAGACGAATGAGGTGCTTCTCGGCTTTCCTAAGTCGCTTGCCTGATCCAGGCAAGGTCAGGCTTCGGGGCAGGGATGAGCACCCGCCCCAACCGCCGGTTTCAGCCGATTGCTCAGGCGGCTTCAGCCTGGATCCCGTGCAGCTTCTTAAGTTCCGGCATCACGTCCTGGGCAAAAAGGCGGAGACTCTGCTCGGCCTCATCGGACGGCATCCCGGCATAGCTGAACACGCCGGTGAAATGATTGGCGTTTACGCGCTGGCGGATCTCGTCAATTTTGTTGAAGCACATCTCAGGCGTGCCCCATACCTGCAGATTGAGGAAATAATCGACCGAGGCATCGCTGCCCGCGCCCTTCAGGTTCTTCGCCATCTGCTCGTAATACTCGTAGCCTTTAGCCTTGCCGAAATGTTCGCTGGCCATCTCATAATGGCGCAGCGCGGTGTTCCAGTAGCCGCCGATATATTTCACCGCCATCTCGCGCGCTCGTTCGGCGCTCTTGTCGCAGAATACCCATCCGGCCGCGATCGTCGGCAATGGTTCGCCGCCGTTAACCTGCTTGTAAATGTTTCGGTACTCCGACAATTCCTGGGCGACCGCTTCCCACGGCTTCTGCGGGATTATCAGAATGCCAATGCCGAGCTTGGCCATGATTCGCGCCGACTCGGGCGATACTGCTGCAGCATAAGTCCTGCCCTTGAAGGACTTGAATGGCTTGGGCCGGATATCGCGCCGGATCTGTTTCAGGTACTTGCCGTCAAATTCACAATAGCCCTTCTCCAGGCCTTCGATGATCATCGTCGCGTATTCGATGAAGCGCTCGCGTGACTCCGACAAGGCCACCCCAAAGCCATCGAACTCGATACGCGCCAGTCCTCGCCCAAGGCCCAGGATCATTCGTCCATCCGAGTAATGATCCAGCACCGATACCTGCTCTGCCACGCGGAGCGGATTGTTCCACGGCAGCACGACGACCATGGAGCCGAGCTGAATGTTGCGCGTACGGCTCGCATAGTAGCTCAGCAATTGAAGCACGTCGGGGCACATCGTATAGTCGTCGAAATGATGCTCGACGCTCCATAGCGAGTCGAAACCGAGCGGCTCGTACATGTCGCCGATCCGCAGGTCATTGCGGTACACGTCGTAATCGGAGTTTTGATTAAGTGGGTTCTGGAAAATAACCGCGCCGCCTACTTTCAATGATTCGTCTCCTTGGCATGTTTTCCTGCTGAATCAGGACCATTCTCCAGCCTAGTTTGCATTGTGCTTTCGAAGCAACCGCTGGCACTGCTCAATGCGCAGGTGGCCTATTGCACCCAGAATCAGGTACCAGTTAATCGGAAGAGAGATGAACCAACGCTGGTGGACCGGAGCGTAATTCTACGTTTCGCACGCTTACAATAGCGATGATAACATGGCGCAACCTCAACCAGGTAGAATGAAAATGATTAGGTCGTCCCGGGTTTTGGGTGCGATAGGCGTTGGCGTTTTGCTGGCGATTACCCCACTGGCTTTCGGTCAGACGGTTAATGACTTGACTGGAGAAAGTGTCAGTCCGGACAAGTTGATCGCGGTGCTGACGCCCAAGGAAGGGCCGCCATCCGCACAAGGTGGTGGAAGCCGCGGCTTAACCCTGGTGGCGCCCGGCTGCAAGCACTTCCGCACGGAGGCCGAGCGTGGAATTGCACTGACCCCGAAGGCTGATATTGCCGCCATAACTATCGAGTTCGCTTCTGGCTCAGCCAGGCTTACCCCGGCTGACGAGAAGATTCTTACGAGCCTCGGTGATGCCCTCACTTCAGCGACCCTGAAGCCGTGCTGCTTCGAAATCCAGGGTCACACGGACTCGATCGGCAGCGCCAGCTATAACAAGAGGCTGTCACAAAGACGCGCTGAAGCCGTTGTCGCGTACCTGGCTGACCACGACGCCGTCGACCGCGACCGCATGATCCCCCAAGGACTCGGCATGACTCAACCGATCGCAACTAATAAGACTGCCGCAGGCCGGGCCAAAAACCGCCGCGTCCAAATCGTTAATCTCGGCTATGGGACTGCATCAGCAGACTGAAAGCCGCACAGCGTCGCATCACCGCGATGCTATTTGTGCTGTACCGCACTGGAATTCAGTTCCGCAGTTAACGCTGACTCCAGCGCCATTTTGTAGTTGCGGTTGTCTCGTGACCTCGCGGGCCCCTGCGATACTCGGCAATGCTCTCTGGTAACTTGACAGGGCCGCTCCTCGCGCATTTTTGTTCGTGGAACTCGACCGTCATTTCGAACCCGCGGAAGCCGCGACCGTAGACGCCAACGAGCGCTGTGCCGCATTGGTGGCCCTGCGGTTTGGTCGGCTCCTTCGCACACTATATTCACTGTCGCTGTCCAGCACGCATAATTTGCGGGGTTGGGTCAGCCGCCTTGCCACAGGTGGTCAAAAAGATCACGGGTTCCTGCTTATGTTCATTCGCAACTGCAAACGGCCGCTAGCACCGTCAGCTAATATGCCGCATCGCCAGAGCGAGCCTCAGTAAACGTTCCTCGCCCAGTTGCCTTCAGCCTTAGTCCGGTGCACCTCGCCATCTCGACTAGAACGAGCATTTATTTCCTCTATTCGATGATGAGCGAACCCATCACGAAGCAGGGGCACGGTCGTCGTACCATGGTGTGCAAATTGCGTAATGCCCACCCACGAGAGTTGTCCCTATTGCCAAAAAAAACAGGTCGACTTCGCAATAACCGGAAGCCAAGCATTCGAGGAGAGGGGAATGAGTTCTTCAACGCGAAAACTGAAAGTGGTATAGCATTCGGCCGGATGGCCGACCCCCGGAAGCTACTGGAGTGGGACTGCATTTTCTCAACGCAATTCTCGCGAGCGGCGGTGTGATCACGCTGCAGAGACTGGTCGGGTTACTCGTAGCTCAAGCGCACGACCTCAACGCCATTTGGTCCGTTAGCGGTGCTTCGCTCGAATTTGCAGGCGCTCTTATCGCCTGATCGCAGGTGCCGGTGCCAATAGCA
>JAMXLL010000222.1 GCA_024281015.1 Candidatus Binataceae bacterium | reverse complement strand
GCCGTGCTGGCTGGTCCTTCCGACGCTTATTTCAATTCCCATACGCGAATGCGCGGTCCGGGCCGCTCCATACTGCTCGCGTTCACCAATGGCGCGTAGAACGCATCACCCGAATCGAAAATTGGTGCCGGGCGGCCAGGGCGCATCGGATTAATGTCGAGCACCAACCTGGCCTGAGCGCCTAGTTCGGTTAGCAGGCTATCTGACAGTTCGGGTGAATAATCCGCGAGCGGCGGCAGTGAATCAGATAGCACCCATTGCACTCCGGAGGCCCTGAGCGACCCGATGTCCGCCATCGCCACGGCGCGATATCGGCCAGAGCGCTGCGTAGTATCCCAAGGCATCGGCATTCCTGAGAACTGTGGCTTCCCCCAAGGCATGCCGATTCCAGCCACCGCAATCTTGCTCCCGGCAGGGATGTTCCTTTCGATCCAGCGTGCGGCGAGAACTCGCGTGTCTGTACGCCGCAACAACCTATTCAATTGGATATCATTTATCAGGAACGGCACCATCACTGCTCCAACAAGAATCGACCCCAGAGTCGCAACCCTATAGCTCGGACGTATGCCGAAGCTGCCTTCGAGATCCGAAGCGAGGTTACCGACGAGGATGGCGGCTGCCGGTAAGGGGATCAGCAGGTACCGGTAAAAGGGGCGATGCGGACTGGCAATGGCTATGAGCTCAAACATGACAAAGATGGCTGTTCCAACTGTTTCGGGGCTGCGGCGGCGAATCAGCGCCAACGCGATTGCCGCGAACATTAGAAATTCGAGCGGCAGGCCGAAGGAATCAGGTATGGCCCTCAGGAGCAACCAGGACCATCCGAAATGATGTGCCGAACCAGGAAAGCTCTGGGTCCATTGGAATACAATATCTCCCCTGGTAGTCGGCCAATCGAGAAACAGGTAGGGAGCCGATGCCATAAATGCCGCGATTGAAGCCGCGGCCCACAAATTAACCCTGCCATCGCGCAGAACGGCACGGAGCGGAACCTGGTCGCGACGCATGACTTCGAGGTGAGTTACCATGACAGCAATCGCAAGAAGGCCGGCGGGATACTTGGTGGCGGTAGCCACTCCGGAAAAAATCCCCGCGAGAAGATAGTCGCGTCGCCAGCCGCGTTGCCCGATTCTCAGTAACATCGCTATTGCAAGAGTCGTCCAAAACCCTGCTGCGACGTCGGTCACCGCAAACTTTGAGTCGCGCACATGGAGCGTCAGGAAAGCGACTATTCCGGAGGCGCATAGGGCGGGGATCGGGCCGTATACCGCGGCGGCGGCGAAATAGATAGCTACAATCGTTGCAGTGCCCAAGACCGCCGTCACCTGGCGCGCGATCAGGTATGCTTGTGCAGAATCATCGCGGGCGTAAAACGAGTGGAAATCCCGGCCCTTGCCCCGCACCAGCGCAAACGCTCTCAATGCTCCGCTTTGGACATACATCTGTGCGGGCGGATAGAGGGCCAGATGCGGATTCCAGTCAGGACCAAAGCGAAGAGCGCGTAACACCAGGATCTCCTCATCCGGGCGGAACAGATGGAGAGCATCCTCGGGGAGACCGAAAGCGATCGAGCTGAACCGCAAGTAGCCGCCGACCACTGTGAGGATAGCGACCATGACAAGGAGTCGCGGATCCAACCACGAAAGTTGTGGGCTGGCTCTTAACAGCTTGTCACGCTCAACACCCGCCTCACCTCTATTCATCTCTGCTCTACATCGACCATACTACTCTGAGCATCCGCTCGATCCGAGTAGTGCTCCGGATGATTGAGCTGCTATAAAGGAGGGCGAAGTCGGTATCTATCTGTTCCAGCTGGGCAATGAGAAGACGTTCCTTGACGCATCTGAGCTGCGGCGCTCAACACCTCCATCAAAGGGATGCCGGGTTTGGGGAACGCGCAAATCGTGCATCTAATTATGGACGATCGTGGAAACTTCGCTGCATGGCCGCCGGCCTCCCATCCCTTCAGCAATGATAATGTCGACGCCCGCCTCGACCTGACGCACCGCATGTTCTTTTGCGCCGATCAGTGCGGCGCGCGGCCACGTAAATGACGGCTGGGATCCATGCGCTCGTGGAGGACTCGCACCATCTCGATCAAGCCGGGAGCGGTAGTACGGTAATAGAGAATGTGCGATGGTCTTCTTACCTTTGCTTTACGAACCTCGGCCCGCGAGTACTGTGTATGTAGACTGCGGAGCCCGGGTGCAAGTTCAGACCGGGCTCGGGTGATTGGTCCTTCTCGTTCGGCAGCGACCTTTCTTATTGCATCCGCGAGCATCGCCGCGTAACGTCGCTGCCCCTCAGTTCCCCATCGTTCTGCACTCGTGGCGAGGATGCGTGCGAGATCGGCTTGTGCCAGCCGGGAGAGCCGGAAACGCGCCATCTCGATTCAGCGCGAGGCTTTGCCAGGGTTCTCGGCTAATCCTTCAAGGTACTCATCGAGATCGGCTTCAGCGATCTCGCTGGTTGCCCCGTTCGAGCTCGTCGAGGCCTGCCTTGATTTGCGCACGCAAAGCCCTCAGCTTGAGCGCATCTTCCCGGCGTTTTTGCTGAAGCACTCGCAAGGCATCGCGGATTGCCTCGCTCGCGTTCTGGTATTCACCTGCCTGGATGATGCGTTCGATGAAAGCATTCTGTTCGGGAGTCAGACTGACGTTGCGAGTTGGCACAGTCCATTTTCCTGCTTAGGCGATGATACTGTCTATGGCAAAATTTGCCAACAGCTTACCAGTGGAGGGGGAGCAGCTAATAGCGAGCTCCTGACGGTGCATTGCAGCAGCCAAGTTCGTCCCAACCTCCCGGAAGATCATGCTGCGACATTCAATGTCCGTCTACAAACTGGTAATCCGTACGGCTCATTGACGGGCGGTGCCAACAAACTCGAAATAGCGCTGATACCGCCGGACCCGCAACCCTGGCAGGGTGCAAAAAACGGCGATTTTGAGTGATGTTCTCGTTGAATTTAGGTTTTCAACTGGCTAGGCGGGGATAGAGAGATTCTATTAATAGCTGGGCCAGCGTCACGCATGGCTACGGACGCGTGACGGCGTCAGTCGCCCTCAAACGGTGGTGGCCTTCAGCGGCAAGAATCGGTTTTATCGCGCCGACCCGCGAGTTCGGTTGCATCTTCAAAACTGAGTATTTTCCAAATTCTGGGCGGGTTACTGCGATGCCCATCCGTTCATCTCCTCGACCGCCGCGGCGAAATCCTCCATGAATTCCTGAACCACCGTCCGGCTGGATTTCACGCTATCTGTCAGCCCGACGCACTGGCCGACCCAATATGTCACCAACTCGCGAGCCTTCTCATTGCCGTGTTCGGCCGAGTGCAGTGCGGCGCGCAGAGCCGGCTCACTTAAAATCGTTTGATACGGCATCGGCAACGGGCCGGGGCTCTCGGGTGATTCCCAGGCTTCCGTCCACGCGGATTTGAGCTGTCGCGAGAATTTCCCGGTGCGGCATTTCGAGCGGACCGTATCGCGCGCGGTCGCAGCCAGCATTTTCTCGCGCAGAATCTGCGGCACATCCGATTCCGAAGTCGTCAGCCACACCGAGCCGGTCCATACACCGGCCGCGCCCATTGCCATGCAGGCCGCCATTTGCCGCCCATTCGCGATGCCGCCGGCAGCGAGAACCGGCACCGTCCGAATCGGCTTGATTGCCTGAATGACATCTGGAATGAGGACCATTGTAGAAACTTCGCTGCAATGGCCGCCCGCCTCCCATCCTTCAGCAATGATAATGTCGACGCCCGCTTGGACTTGGCGGACCGCATGTTCTTTTGCGCCGATCAGTGCGGCGACGGGAACGCGATGACGGCGGCCCAAATCGAGCATCGATTGCGGCGGCACACCCAGCGCATTCGCGATTAGCCGGATAGGATGCCGGAAGGCGGTCTCCAGCAACGGCATTACCGTGTCTTCTTGCAAATTGAGCCGGCCCTCATGTTCCTCACGGCCGGTGTGCAGGGGTCGCTCCGGCAATTCGACATCGTACCTTTTCAACAGATCTCGCACGAAATCGCGATGGCGCTGCGGAATCCGGCCGGCGACCGAGCTGATAGTGACATTTCGTTCGCCCTTGGTGGCTATATTCTCTGGAATCAGCACATCGACTCCATAGCCTTTGCCGCCGCAATGCTCGTCAAGCCATTTCAGCTCGCGTTCGAGTTGATGCGGACTGAAGGCGGTGGCACCGAGCACACCAAATCCGCCGGCCCTGCTCACTGCCGCGACGACATCCCGGCAATGGCTGAACGCCACTAATGGAAAATCGATCCCGAGCATCTCGCATATTGGTGATCTCATTCGGTTCTCCATCCCAGGCCAAGGGACTCATTCAAGTTACTAATGTACTCCGTGATTATCGGGCTCGGGAGTGGTTATCCCGCAAGCGTGCCAGCGGCATGCGGGACAGCATCGGTTGACGAGCGATGGTGAAATAAGGCCCAATTGACGGCGCGGTGCCCTCTCATTGTGACTGCGGGTTCGGAGGACAAGGATCATGCTGCGTGCGCGGATTAACGAAGTCGAGTTGGCTTATGAGCTGCGCGGAAGCGGTTTGCCGCTTGTGATGGTTCATGGGGCGCAGGGCGATCAGAGCATGTTCAACCGGCTCGCCGCCGACTTCGCCCATCGTCGTGTTCTGACCTTTGATCAGCGTGGTTCGGGACTCAGCGATAAACCGCACACCGCTTACACAATTGCCTTACTGGCGGATGATACCGCAGCCCTGATGGACCATGTCGGATTTCACGCAGCAGATGTGCTGGGAGTTTCTATGGGTGGGACGATCGCGCAGGAGTTGGCGCTGCGCCATCCCGCCAAGGTTCGCTCGCTCATCCTGGGGTGCACCACTCCCGGTGGCCCCAGGGCAATTCGGATTGGCGGCAGTGCTTTTGCCGCCGCCTATTCGGCGAAGGCGATGACGGCTGAAGAACGTGGCCGGGCCCTCGCCGAAGCTGCCTTTACCCAAGGTTACATCGAGCAGCATCCGGAAATCATTTCCGCGATGATTGAGGCGCGCCGGCAGCGCCCGCTCGATCCGGTTGCGCTCGATCGGCGCATCAAAGCGGTTCTCGCTCACGATGCTTATGACCGGCTGCCGCAGATTAGCTGCCCGACACTGGTGATCACAGGCAGAGACGATGCGCTCGTGGCCTGGCAGAATTCGGAATTGATCGCCCAACGTATTCCCAATGCCAGACTCGTTGTGCTGGAGCCGGCCGGCCACTGCTTCTGGCTGGAGCAGCCCAACGAATCGTATAATGCCATACTTCAATTCCTCGATTCGGTAGCCGCGAAAGCTTGAATGGCGGGGGGTTGGCTGTCGGGAGATGATAGCTCAGAGAGAGCTGGCGAGAGGGAATATTAAATGGCAAGCGGGTCACGGGGTCCGGTTCTCACGGTCTTTGCTGTACTCTTTACGACCCTGGCAGTGTCGAACTTCTCGAAACCGTTTCATCTCGATCCGAGCGCTGGATTCGTATTCTTTGGAGTAAAAACGCACGGACTTGCTAACGCGATACTCGGCCCCGTGTTCGGCCTGATACTCATCGTCTACGCTGTGGGTATCTGGCGGATGCGCGGATGGGTACTCCCTATCGCCGCAGCCTACGCTGTATACGTCGCCGTGAATCTCTTACTCTTCATGATTCGAAACGCCGGATCACACACTCAGCCGCGACCAGGATTGATGCTAGCTTATATCGCGGCCGCTATTGGTGTTTCCTCTGGCAGTGCAATTCTGCTATACCGCCGGCGCGCCGAACTGGCTTGAAGTGATAGAATCGGGTCTACCGTGCACATTGCACAGAGCGAGGGGAGCTGTAGTCGCGAATACTAATCGGCTGTCCCTGGTGCGCCAAAATGCGAACGCGCCGCTGACCGGTAGCATCGGGCTCTACTTGAAAACTGATTTTGCCGTTACCGATTTCCAAGTCGTGTATTGCGAGTGGCGCCCAGCCGGGCGGGAGACCTGAGAGGTTCAGAGAGATTTCCGATTTTGCCCCGAACACGCGCATTCCGAGCGCCGCTTGAACTTCGGCAAACGCGCTCGCTGCCGCCCAGGCATGCAGAGGGTTGGCCGATTTGTAACGGATGGGAGGTACTCCATCAACTCGTGGGTAGCCGCACAACAACTCGGGCGGGCGGAAGCTAAAAGCTTCGGCCGTGTCGAGCGCCGTTTCAGCCAGCTTCCGCATGGCTTTAAAGTCACCCACGGCTTGGGCGCTCCAGCTCGCAATCACTAGTTCGTGCGGCCAGCACGGCCCACGATGATAGAGTTCCGGGTTATACCGCTTCTCATCGGCGGCCAGGGTGCGGATGCCCCAGCCGGAGAACAGTCGCTCGCCCATCAATTCGTTCATTACCCGCCGCGCCCGGTCCGGCGGAACGATTCCACACCAGGGGAGATGTGCCATATTGGAGGCGCGCACCCGGCACGGCTTTTTGTCCCGATCCAAGGCAAGGGCATAGATTCCCAGGTCATCTTGCCAGAAGACCTCATTGAAACGCTGATAAAGGCGTTCGGCTGCTCGCCGGCAGAATGCTGCGCGCTCCTTGAGCCCCAGTTTGGTTGCCATCCCCTGAGCCCCGCGCCAGGCCGCATAGGCATAACCCTGAATCTCGCAAAGGGCGATGGGTGCTTTGGGGAAATCACCATTCTCGTGCACGATGGAGTCCCATGAGTCCTTCCATCCCTGATTACTCAAGCCACCACCTGGATCCGCGTCATATTCAATGAGGCCGTCGCCATCCAGGTCGGCATACTCGCTCGTCCAACGCAGTGCTAAATCGATGCTGGGCCATAGCGATTCGAGAACCGCATCGTTCCCGGTGCGCCGCCAATAAGCCGCCGCAGCCATAACGTACAGTAGTGTTGTGTCAACCGATCCGTAGTAGCAACTGAAAGGGTTAAGCCGGGCCCTGGAGGTTTCTCCCAGCCGCCGCTCGTGCATTATCTTGCCGGGCCAGGCCTGATGAAAAACATCGATTTCCCGAGCCTGATGGCGAGCGTGATGCAGCAATACCCCCTTGAGAATCGCCGGGTTTATCTCCAGCGTCTGGAGTCCGGTGATAAGGCCGTCGCGGCCGAATGGTGCGGCAAACCACGGCAGCCCGGCATAGGGATAAAATCCCGTCTCCAGATTGGCGGTTAGTACGGCCAGATCATTTTCGGACTGCACTAGCCATTGCTCGAGACGTGGATTCGACGTCGTGATTCGAGCGCTTCTGGCGAATGGCAGTCTTCGCTGGCCGTCGAGCGCGCCTTTCACCTGGTGCCACGAATTGCCGTCGGGCACCGCGGGGTCCAGGCCCGCGCGCACGACTAACTCCCACTGCTCGTCAGGCAACACGGTCCTGCTCAGCCGCATTGCGCCATGCGGAGTATGAAGTGGAATTTCGGAAAGCCTGAGGAAACTTTGCAAACGCCGTCCGTCGATGCTGTCGTAGGTTATGGTTTGCCCCCGTTCATCAGCGGCCGGCGGGTGAAGCACGCCGCGCGCCGGCTTCGGCGGAAAGCGGACGTAGAAGGTATCGTAGTGGTCGGCGGCAAAATCGACATCTATTGTCAGTGGCGTTATCGCCGGGCCGCTATTTTTCAAGCGTAGCCGTGCAACCAACGCGTTGTCGGCCAGGGTGTAATCCACTTCTCCCTCGAGCTGCGAAGGCGGCACGCGAAAAGAAAAAAGAAAGTGGGTCAGCAACTCATCGCTTTCTGTCCGGACTAATGCAGGCTGTTGGCCATTCAGCTTAATCAAAAGCCGGGACACGACGCGCATATCGTCAACGTACAGTCCTGTCTCGCCCGCCCTCGTGCTGTCGATTGTTCCATCTTCGCCGATTACCGCCAGGGCGGAGGTGCCGGCGCGAAAGATATATGCTTTGCCGATGTGCCTTTGCGGATCCGGCTGGTCGTCATCGGCATTTTGCAGCTTGCCAAATTTCTCCCAATTGAGTTCGGCCCGGTCGCCAACTGTGTCGCGCGCCAGGTCGGAGCCAATAGCAACTCGACTATGCATTTTCCGTACTGTTAACTACTCAAATAGCTTTTGTCGGTTCCCTGTGCTTTGTGGTGGCAGCAGTCGCCGACATCCAGGCACCAAATTTCTTGCACTTCAGGTCGGTTCAAACTGGTAGTGCGAAGGTCGAGTCCATACGCCGAAGTTCGGTGGAACCAGGCAGCCGCAAAACCCCGAGTCAAAAGAGCGGTTCCATTCAAGCCAGGGCTACGAGCAGCCTGAACAGACACCTGTCGTGCTACGGCGAATGACGCAGTCCAACTGCGCGCCTCCCCATTGCTTTATACTAATTCCCCCTCCCCACAGATTATGGCGACCGTTCGGATCTACGAACTGAAGCGCGGCCAGAACTTATCGCGGAATATTGGCGAGACCGTTGATGTGTGTCTTTAGCCATTGGCCAGCTCCCCCAACGCTGGAACGGCAAGGTCAGTCTAGGCATTCAATCGCAGCACAGTCAACGGCTCCAACCCTCCATTATCCAGTATAATGGATGCGTTTGACTGATTGACCATTGACGCGGGGTTGGCGACCGGTTTTTGAGTCTGCTAAATCAATTCGGCGCCCCGGCCGGGGCCATTCCAGCCCAGGAGTTGATCTTGGCCAGGATTCTCTGGATGTCAGATTCGCCATTTCGGGTTAGTGGCTTTGGAATAGTCTCAGCGGAGATATGCAGGCGATTGGCGGCGCGCGGACACGAACTCCTGATGCTCGGGTGGTTTTCAGAAAAAGCCAGCTCCTACTGCGGCATTCAGGTTGACCCATTTCCGGTTTGTCCCGCATCGTCAACCGCCCGGATCGCAGAATATATAGTCCGATTCCGGCCCGACTACCTGGTAACGCTTGGTGATGTGCCCTGGATCGGCTATGTGGCTCATGAGGAGTTTCAGGAGGTGCTTTCACGAGGCGCGGTCAAATGGTGCGCGTATTACCCGGTGGATGGAGTACTTGCCGACGGACGGTTACCTGCGCAATGGGTGCAGGTGGTATTGAAGGCGGATGTCGCTGTGACTATGAGTGAATTTGGCGTAAGCGCAAGCGCAAATTCCGGGATCGGTGCGACCTTAATTCCACTAGGCTGCGATACTCAGTTGTTCCGGCCGGCCGGCAAAGCTGAAGCTAAATATCGCCTCGGCTATGAGGGGAAATTCGTAATCCTCGCGGATGCGCGGAATCATCGGCGAAAGATGCTGCCGCGCACCCTCGACATCATCAGCCGGCTTGAGATTCCAATCAAAAGCTTGGTTTTTCATCTACACACTAATCGCGAACCGCAGGAAGACAGCGAATCCTATCAGTACGATCTGCAAGCCGATATCGATTTGCTCAAGTTGGGCCCGGTAATCAGGCTAAGCGAACGCGAGTTGGCGCCAGCGGGCCTTGCGGCGCTCTATCAGGCTGCCGATGTTCATCTCCTGACCTCCTTTGGGGAGGGATTCGGGCTTCCTACGCTGCAGGCAGCAAGCGCCGGTGTTGTGCCCATTGCACCAGCAAACTCGGCTAGCGCCGAACTCACGGGCAGGCATGGTTTCGCCATCGGCTGTGACTCGTCGTCAATCGACGAGTTCGGTATGGTTCGTTACTTTATCGATCGGGGACAAGCGGCTGCGGTTCTTCAAGAGCTCTACAGCAATGCTGCTCTGCTTCGTGCCAGATCGGTCGCGGCGCGCGCTTTTGCGATTGCCTATGATTGGGAGCTGGTCGCGCAGCGCTGGGATGCGCTCTTTCGCCGATGCGAGCAAGATGTTTACACTAGCCGTCAGCATCTTGTCGCTGGACCGCGGGCATCGCGATTAGATGCTAATGGCAATTTGGCCGGGAGTCGCCACCGACCCACCGGCCACAGCCAGTCGGTTTTGCCGGTTCCTCGTATTGGACTGCCAACCCGGCTACGGCCGCCGGATTTGCGTTCGTCGGATCCGCTTATTTGGGCAGAGGGTTCATGCACCGCTCAGCTTCGGGGACTCAAGCTGCTCTTTCCGCGACTTCGCATCGAAGAGCTCACCTTCTCCTCGAGCATTACGTGCACACGGTTGGCCGAATTGGTTGCAGCCGCTGATCTCGTCGTCGGGACGGGAGAATGGCTCGAAAAGCCGTTGGACCTGGTCTGTGCGTTGGGCGGCGTGAGCTTCCTTGGCAAAAGCCAATTGTGGCCGCCGGTTCGGCTGAAGAACCTGGTGCTTCAGGCGAGATTGCTCCTGACTGACTATGCCGCTGCCGAGCAACGATTGCTGATTGCCAGGGAGCGCGCTCTGAAAGTTACGGTCGAGGAGTGGCTCGCCATCCCAGAGTCAATGCGGGACAGGTTCCTACCAGAGCAGGCTGAACGACCGGCTCCGGGTTGGCGGATTCGGGCCGAGACTCGAAGGTGAGCCCAGCCTGCCCGACTCTCACCCGCGAGGCGATTAACATATGGCTGATGCTCTGAAAGAAGCAGCGAACGAAGCAGGTGCCCTGATTGGCAGCGTCGGGACGTATGCCCGGATCGTCCTTTTAGGTGTTTGGTTCCCCGGATTTCTGGTCTTTTGCGAAGTCGCCAGTGTGTTCTTTCATTGTCTGCAACTGCCCGGTGGGCCCATAGGGTATATAGCAGAGGCGATGAAACCGGCGAACACGGTAATTGCGTCAATTCTCATCGGAATTATTGTGCTGGCCACCTCTATCGCGCTTGGGTACGTGATGCGCGATATCGCCTTTGCTCTCAGCGATCTCTGGCTGCACAGAGGTTGGCCTCCCAGCCGTGGTTTGGCCCGGATCTTTAGACAAATCAGGTTTGTGTACGGGAGAGATAAAGTAGACGAGGTTGGGCGATCATACCATGTCTTTAAACTGGCTTATGGCGAGTTAGATACCTCGAATTTGCCCAGGCAAGATGACTCCTATGTTCGCGAGTTTTGCAAAGAATGGCTCAAGCTGAACCTTCCCAACCTGAACACGGAGGGTCTCGAAATAGAAATCAACATGGTGATCGGGCTTATTTTGCCGATCGCGCTGGCCTCGATGGTGTTTATAGCGTACCTGGCGTGGCCCCTGGCATCTTTATTTACCGCAATGAGCCTGGCGGCAGCAATATTTATGATGTATCGCATCATCCGGGCGCGAGACATTGAGACTGAACAGGCGATTGTTAACTTCCTGTTTGTTCACTGGGAGAAGGAATCACCGCAACAGATCCCGCCGCCTGGCCTCTGAGATGCGTAGGAGCAGAAGCGAATGCGAATTTCACGAACACTGACGGGTTGCGAGCGGTAAGACCCGAACGCAACCGGGTTTTGCAATTATGAGTACCCTCTGTGCCGCCGCAGTGGCTCAATGAATTGCGCAGGCCGAGCTCTTCCAGATTTTATCCATTTTTTATCTTTTGTAGTTACGACCTCTATGGGAATCTTTTAATCACGTTGAGCCGATTGAGGTTAGATACCGCTGGCTCGCCAGCATGAGGGGCGGCTGAGCAATGAACTCCAAGTCGAGAAACACCATACTCATAAGCACCGTGGCTGCTTTCGCGGTCACGAAAGCAGCACTTCCAGTGCTTTTGACGTGGCTTGCCAACTTCGGTCTTCGCAGGATGCGGGGAATTCGCGCAAGGGTAAAAGGGGCACGCATAAACTTCGGGGCTCCGGGTATTGCCCTCCAGGATCTTACGGTCATTAAGATGGATCGTGGCGCGCCGACACATCGCATTGAAGTTGGCCGCATTGCAGTTAACAGCGACTGGAAGGCACTAGTGATCGGCAAGTTGGTGGCGTCCGTGCAGGTTGATTTCCCTCGGGTGTTTCTCGATGTCAACGGGTTCGCCAAAGCGAATGGCGGCAAATCGGAGCCGGACCGTGGGCAAGAGGATCACGCCTCGTGGCAGGACAACGTAAAACGCCTGCCGGCCTTTAAAGTTTCCCAGGCGGTTCTGAACGATGGCGAAATCCATCTGCAGCGCATTCCTGGCGAGTCGGCAACGGAGCTCGCTATCGACCGCCTGAATGTGCGCGCTGAGAACATCACAAACAGTACAAATATCGCGCCGACATTGATGGCACGGGTTTCAGCGGATGCGCGCATTCTTGAAACCGGGAGCTTGCAGCTCCAAGCGCAAGGCTATCCATTTGCAGAAGTGCCGACATTTAACGCCGACCTCAGCAGCAACGATATCGATTTGACCGAGCTGCGGGGCGTTATCGAAAAGGCAGCAGGCATCGATGTGCGCTGCGGCACCCTCGGTATTTACGCTGAAGCCGCAGCGGCAGAGGGACGCATACACGGCTATGCCAAGCCCGTCTTCGATCATCTTCAACTGGAGCCGCCCAAAAATAGCGGTTTGGTGGCTCGCATGAAGACCTGGGGTGCCGAAGCCCTTGTCTGGATAGGCAGAAATAAGCGCAAGGACCGGGTCGCAACGCGGCTGGATTTTGACGGACCTGTCGGCAAGCCGGACCTTGATATTACCGATACCGTGCTGAGATTCATCCGCAATGCTTTCCGCACGGCGGAACAAGCATCTGTCGAGCACCGCATCTGGTTCTCTCGCGCAGGAAAAACCCCTGACGAGGTCACAATACGAGACGCTGACACGCCGCATACACGAACGGGCGCTGTGCTGGCGCTACTCAGCGAGACGTTTAGCCGGTGGAGCGGGGACGCGGCGCCGCGAATGGCCGCCGCCCTGTCTTACTACACCGCGTTCTCCATGGCGCCTCTTCTCATTCTTGTCATAGCGATCGCCGGGCTGGCGCTCGGGCGCGACGTCGCCCAGGCGAAAATCGCCGAGCAAATTGCAGGGCTGGTCGGCCCGAAAAGCGCCGCTGCTATCCAGGACATGCTTCAAGGGGCGCACCGACCGGCGAAAGGTGTGCTGTTCAGTATAATCGGCGTCCTGTCTTTGCTTGCGGGTGCCAGCGGCGTGTTGTCCGAGCTGAAAAGCGCGCTCAACACCATATGGCGGACCCACGAGCCCGGCAATGTCAAGGAAATTGTAAAAAAGAACATCCAATTCCTCGGTATGCTCCTGGGCATCGGGTTCCTCTTGACGGTTTCGCTTGCCTTGAGTGCTGCGCTGGCGAGCGTCGGCAAGTTTCTCGGCGGATTGTTGCCGGCCTCGGAGATCATTTTGCACGCCATCGACTTTATTGTTTCAGCGGGCATCATCGCGGTTCTTTTCGCGGCGATGTACAGATTTTTGCCCAATACCAGGGTCGAATGGCGCGACGTCTGGGTCGGGGCAGGGGTGACGTCCCTGCTTTTCAACCTGGGCAAATTAGGGCTGGGTTTGTATATCGGGAAATCCGCCGTCGCTTCATCCTATGGGGCGGCAGGAGCGGTCCTGGTTCTTCTCCTATGTGGTCTACTATTCGGGCTTGATCTTCTACTTCGGCGCGGAATTCACGAAGGTGTATGCTGACCACTACGGATCATCGCGTCGAATTGGCCAGCCTGTGAGCAAGCGCCGCGTGTAATGGCGGCAGTATGCCATAAAGGCTTCCGCACCAGCTCGACTGCTCTGTTACCACGCTCCCGTCGGATTTAGCTCTTTGACTGGATTGCCGGCCTACGGCGTTGGACTCGCAGAGATAATCAAACAGCGCCGACAACGAGAGCTTGCCGCGGATGGTGGAAGGGCCAAGTTTCGCGCTCCTCGACCGCGACGATGCCGAACGCGAGCGTTATGCACATGCGGCGGCGCGGGGTGACGCCGATATTGCGTGGTCTTCTCAGGGGAGGGGATTGATCTCGTTTGCACCGTCGAGCCCGCTACCGCCATCTTTGCCCGCGTGATCTGTCAAGCTGCTCTGGCCTGCCTTTCTCAACATCGGTTGCGGGTTGACTGACCGTTCTTCAATAGTGGCCTTATCCAAGCGGCATGAAAGCACGTACGATGAACCCGACCAGAAGCAGGACGAGAACTACCAACAAAAGAAGACGAATCACATTCTCTGGTAAATTCGGTCTACCAGACGGCCATAGGCGAGCGCGGGATCGAAAGCCGCCCGCAAAGACGAGCGCGAGCAGCACAACGATTATCAGAACGTCAACAGCCGAGAACATGACGACGGAACTCTAACAAACCCGAAGGTAATGAAGTAGGTTTTCTGTGGGTGCATTGCCAAGCGGAGCTTTCCAGGTGTGCGGCAGCCAGTTGGGTAAAGGATGACCAAAAGGAAGTAGTGTGCCGGGGGAATAGGCTTCTTCCAGTGCCGTCCTCCCGCCAGTAACCAAGATAAAACTGTGCAAATCGAGAATTCTGTAATCGTGGTTACAAAACAGGCGGACGTCGTTCGGTCGCTTGCGACCGATTCTGACTAAAATCCATCGGAAAGACATATCCGCATAGACGGCATTCGGTTTGCTCTCGGTTACAGCTCATTAACTTTCGTCACCCCAGGGTGGCTTTCCGTTAGGCCGGGCAGGGCCGGATTTCGAGTCTACTCAGACGGGGGCTTCCCCGAATAAGCGCCGAATCTCCCGCGGCGCTTGAACAAGGATGCAATGAAACGATTCATGGAAGATGACTTGCTCCCGGCTTTGGCCGCCGCGCTGCTCCTGCTGTGCTTGCTCTCAAGTGCTGGAGCTCCAAACGTGAGCCCATCGAGGAGTCCGGGAAATGCGGCGAGTTCCCTATCACCCTAACGGATTAGATGACAATGGCAGACCTGGGCGAGGCTACGTAAATCGGGTGTAATTGCCAGCATGCCTTTTACGGGTCAGAGCGGGCGCGAGCCGCAAAGACAATCACAGATGAATAAGCGCGACCCCAAAGTTATGAAGTGCGGACGTTGCGGGCGGTGGATTCCGCTGAACGAGTGGAAATATGCGGTGCCGCGAATGATTCATGATCATTGCGCGCCACTTCCTCCCAACACCCAGGAAGCGGCTCGAGGTACCGTGCTGCGACGGCGTGGCGGAGTCCTGAGCGTGATTCGCTAAACTGATCGACCACCAGCCTGATTGAAAAGAGACGAAGTCGAGTCGTTCGTCAGTCCGGCGGCTGGGAAGCTGCACGGCTCGCCGGGGCAGCTCTTGGTGCACGAAAGCGCCAACTTTATGTTGAACGGTCTCGTGTCACGACGTTATGGGTGAGGACGATGGTCCAATCGCACGCTCTTGCGCGCGCTTGCCGCTGTCGGCAGAAACGTTCAATTGCACTACCCAGCGCCGCCGGGACGAGTCACTGAACTGCTCGGAGCCGAGCATCAGCTGCACCTCGGCCTACCGCGCTTCGGCCAGACATCGAGCACCATTGTCAATTTCAGAAGGGTGATTATCTCATTGTTAGGACTTTTCCAAGTTCTGGAAGCGAGGTGCCAGTTGATGACTGCCTTCCAGCTGAAGGCTTTTTCATTCGTTATCGGTTTCGCGGCGATTCTTTCCACAATGGCGCCCGGCTGTTCTTCGAAACCTCAAGTTACGGAGACCACCATTACGCAAACCAACCCGAAGACCGGAACAACAGTGACGAAGACTACCGGAATTGAGGAAAAGGGCGACAACCAGACAACCTGGACAAGCACCACTATTAAAAAGTAATGACTAGATAAATCGTTGATCTTGTCATTTCGCGTACTGGGGAGTTTTCGCTTCCCGGAGCTCGCAAAGCGGCGTAGAGGTCCCGCCGAGGCGCTGAGGGCTTACGCGAGGAATGAAAGCCGGATGCCTACTCTCCGAAGATGGTTCTCCGGGCCACCGCTATCACGTCGGGATCATCGATGCGAAGTCTCAACGTCAGCGGGACGGTTTCACAGGCAAAGACACAAGTTCATCGTGCCGCGGTCGATTTATGCGCCGCCAGAAGACATGCCTCAACGGCTTCATGCAATGTGCTGACGTAGTAGTCAGCGCCAACCATCTGACGCAGATTGGGATCTGAGAGGACCGCTTCCTGCGCCGGCCACAGCCCAACCAGGAATTCAGCGTGGCGCAGATGCTCGCGCAAGCGTCTGAGCAAATAACGCAAATGAGCTGGGTTGCCCCGGATCTCGAGATACGAGATACAAACCAGGGCGGCATTCTGGACGTCGAAAGACCTGATACTGGTTCGCGAAACCGCTTCGTAGCGCGTGCGTCGGGCAGCGAGCCCATGCTTGGTCAGCAATTGAGCGAGCATGCTTGAGACGGCCTCATCGAGCGGCCCGCGCCCTGCAATGCACAAGACGGGAGTTTCGCTACGCCACTCTGGTGCCAGCCCATTCTTATCAAATATCTGTCCGGCAGGAGGCGGACTTTTCGGAAGCGCCTTCTCGTCGGGGGTTGGAACACCTTCGGTTGTCGGCTCCCCGGCGGGGGCCGGCGGGACATCGTCGTAGGCATCGAGGTCGCGAACGAGTTGTATTATGTTTTCCTTTAACCGCTCGACCTTCGCCGTTGACAAAGCCCCACGACTCATATCATTGGCCGCAAGTTGCAGACCCCTGAGCACTACTTCCTCGTAATAGCTGGACAGCGCCTGCTGTTTCAGGTAGCGCTCGGCCTGCTCCTCGGCCTCATCTAGATCATCAGCAAGCATACGCTGATAGAAGCCCTCCACTGGGCTCAGTGGCGGACGGTCGCCAAGAAGCACGTCCAGGAATTCCAACTGCTCGACATAGCGTCCGAGCACCACGAGACATAGGGTCAGGGGAGTCGAAAGGATGAGCCCGATGGGTCCCCATATTGACGCCCAGAAAATCGCGGCGATGATCACTGCAAGAGGTGAAAGGCCAGTGCTGTGGCCGTAAAGGAGAGGCTCGACGGCTTGTCCCATCGCGAGTTCGGTGGCTACGTAAAGCCCTGCAGTCCAGATTACCAGCGACCAGCCGGGAACCACTGCTGCCGCTAGCGAAATCGGGAACACGGCGGCAATCCACGGGCCGATATAAGGAATGAAGCGCAACAGCGCGCCGACCAGACCCCAAAGCACCGGGCTCGGGATACCGATAAAATAGAGGCCCACGGCGACTATGATGCCAAAACTCGTGTTAATGCCCAGCTGGGTTAAAAAATAACGGCTGAGGCGCTGCGCCGCGTCATCCATCACAATGGTCGCGCGTTGGAGGTCGTCTGTCCCGAATAGCCGGATGGCACGGTCGCGCAGATCTTCCTTCTGCAACAGCGTAAAAATTGTGACCACCAGGATGATGCCCGCCGTCTCAAGCGGACTCAGAACCGGCGTGAATAAGTTCGCTCCTATCTGCAGCACGGTAGGGGGAGCCTGGGTCACTACGACCGGGACCGGCTTCGGTTGCTTTGTTTGTGGTCCTACGGCCGGTGGTGGGGCAAGGGATTTAGCCGCAGGGGGAACGATATCATGATCCATCGCACTGAGGATGCGAGAAAGCCCTTTGGTCGTCGAGCCTCTAAGGCCTGCCACTTTCTCTTCAATAGTGGTCTGATATCCG
>JAMXLL010000221.1 GCA_024281015.1 Candidatus Binataceae bacterium | reverse complement strand
TGCTGCGTACCGCGGCGGCCCAAGTGGCGCAAATCCTGTCCCATTTCCAGCTTCGGGAAACGCTCGCCACCAAGGAAAAGGAACGAGATGAATATCGGCGGCGCATGATCGAGGCGAACCGCCAACTGAAGGGCTACGAAAAGGTTGGCGGCACGACCCGGCTGGCTACCCCCGTCAGAGTTCGGCGGCCGCGGCTGGTCGGATTGCCGGCAGCACCCGGGTTCGCTCATGGCACTGCTCACATTGTCGGGACCTTTCTGATCACCATTGATCGCAACTTGAAAAGCCGGGATGCGGAAGCGGACTTGAAACGGCTGGAGCAGGCGTTAGTACGTTCGCGGGCCGAGCTCAGCGCGCTCAAGTTCCGGATGGCCCCGCTCATGCCGGAAGCTGATCTGAAAATCTTTGATGGCCATCGGCTGATTCTTGAAGATGAGGAATTCATCTCGCGCATTCATGAAGCTATTAAGGTCGGGTACGCGGCTGAAAGCGCGCTTTTTCGGGTAATAGATGAACTGAGCGCCCAAATGTTAGCGGTGGCGGACGGGTATCTGCGCGAACGGGCCACTGACTTCCGTGATGTCGGCCATCGGGTTCTGCGTCATTTGCGTCAGGAAGAGCGTAAGGGCGGAGCGGTTTTCTCGCGAGCGACGATCATAATCGCCGAAGAACTGACGCTTTCGCAAATGACCTTGATTTCGCATGAAAACCTCGCCGGCATCGCGCTTCAGTCGGGCGGCGTAACCTCCCATACGGCGCTGCTCGCTCGGGCTTTCGAGATCCCCACCGTGGTTGGCGTCGAGCATCTCATGGAAGCGGTAACAGAGGGCGATAACCTGGTGCTCGATGGCAATTCTGGGGTGGTCTATGTGAATCCGAGCCCCGAAGTCGAACGTGAGTATCAAATCCTGGTGAAGCGCTATGACGCGTTTCGACGGGAATTGATGGTCGGTCAGGATGAGCCGACCACGACCCGCGATGGCCATCGGGTTCGATTGATGGCAAATATCGCGTTGCTGCCGGACGTGCAATTGGCGCTGCGTTATGGCGCCGAAGGTATTGGCCTGCTGCGCTCGGAATTCTCCTTTCTGACGTACGAAGATTTCCCGGACGAGAATCAGCAAGTAACCCTTTATAACCGCATTCTCGATGCTGTGGGGAAGCGTCCGGTTACCATCCGCACTCTCGATATCGGCGCCGACAAGTATCCGCCGTATATGCGCGTTCCACGGGAAGATAATCCGTTTCTGGGCTGGCGCTCAATTCGCATCTCGCTCGAGATGGCCGGCATCTTCAAAGTGCAGTTGCGCGCGATCTTACGAGCCGCGGCCCGTCACGAGGTGCGGATTCTGTTCCCCATGATCTCCAGCCTGGAGGAACTTCGGCGGGCGCGAGAGCTGTTGGCCGAAGCGCAGGCCGAGCTCTACAAGGAAGGGCTCGAACACAACCCGGAAATGGAAGTCGGCATTATGGTTGAGGTGCCGTCAGCAGTGTGGCTGGCCCAGCGCCTTATCCGTGAGGTGGATTTCTTCTCGATCGGTACCAACGATCTGATTCAATACCTGCTGGCTGCCGACCGAAACAACCGCAAGGTCGCTCATCTTTATGAGCCACTGCATCCAGCCGTACTTTCGGCAATTGGCGAGGTCATCAACGTGGCCCGGGGTGCGGGCAAGGAAGTGGGTCTGTGCGGTGAAATGGCGAGCGACCCAATGGCTACCCTGCTCCTGCTAGGGATGGGGCTCGACCAGCTAAGCCTTAGTCCGCTATTCATCCCGGTAGTGCGGAAGCTGATCCGTGCCACCAACTACCAGACTGCGCGGCATATCGCTCATGACGTAATGCAAATGGCAAGCGTGCAGGAAATCAAAGGTTACCTGATCGAGCGCTATCGCGACTTGGGCCTCGTTCAACTGCTCGAAATGTATCGTTAGGCTGGCCGATCGTAATTCATTCTTGGCCGGCGCCGCTGATGTGCTGACCGGTGGGTAATCAGGGGGCGAAACGCGCAACATTGACTTCGCCCGAATTCGCTGGATAACTTCGTTTTTGACCGTTCGGTTAGACGACCCGGACTGATACCATTAAGGGAGCGATGAGAGGATCGATCGATGGTCGTTTTGCTTGTTCTGATTACCTTCTTTCTGATAGCGGCCGGCATTCTTTATTGCGTCGTTGGTACCGAGCGCTACGGCAAGCACAGGCCGAGGAGACTGCAGCTGAGCGCACGCGAAGGTGCCAATCAGCGCAATATCCTTCCCGCCGAACCTTGCCGGACGGTTCGCATCTACTTCATTAAGCCCTCCAGGTACGACGAAGAGGGTTACGTGCAGTTTTTTCGGTACGGCGTTCAGCCCAATAACACATTAACCGTGTTAAAGGCGCTCAACGAAAACCTAAACCAGAAATTCGCAGCCGAACGCAACGTTTACCTCGAAACTGTTATCTGGGATGAAATCTGTGACGGTGTGGTCAGTCCCGAAACAGTTCTAGCGATCAAAGACAAGGCGCGGGAAGACGGCGTGGAGTTGTTGATCGGCCTGTCCGGTGTGCAATCCAATCAGTACCCGCGCGGCCGCGATCTTGCCCTGCAATTCATCGCCCACGAGATAACAACCATGATGGGCGGCTTTCACGTCAGCGGCTACCCGGAGTCGCGCAAATTTCTTAACAGTTGCGGGATCACAACGATAGTCGGCGAAGCCGAGAATCTCTGGGCTCAAATCATCGAAGACTATCTGCGCGGCGAACTAAAGCTCAATTATTCGGTTTCCGAGGGGATTCGCGCCAAGACCGGCCAGGACGACATCATGGTACCGGTCATCACCGAGGCCCAGCTCCCGGTTCTCGACGATCGCTATCTAACCCGCTTCTGTAATCCGTCAATGACGACGTTGGACACCTCGCGCGGGTGTCCTTTCACCTGCTCCTACTGCAGCGTCAAAAACGTGATGGGCCGCACCATGCGTTCCCGAGAGCCGGCGGCGGTTGTGCAATGGGTACGCGATGCGGTGCGGAACCACGGCATCAATTCACTCTTTCTGGTCGATGATGATTTCTTCAGAAGCCCACGATGGGAGGAAATCCTGACCGGGCTGGCAGCGGTAAAACGGGAGTGCCCGGAGCTGTGCTTCATGATGCAGGTTGATGTTGATGCCTCTTGTTACGCCAACATTGCCGACGGGGAGAGTGAAACCGCCAAGCATCGCCGTAGCCGCCGTTTCGTCGAGTTGGCGGCGAACGCCGGGTGTTATCAGGCGTTTGTCGGTATCGAATCGCTCAATCCCGACAACTTGAATTTTGCGACCAAATACCAGAACACCGACGATCGCCAACATCGGATGAAGCTCGAAGACGCCCGCCGGAGGGTGCTCGATAAATACCGCCGTGTAGTTGAAAACTGGCATAAGGTGGGAGTCGCAGTGCATGCGGGCTATATGCTCGGATTCCCCTTCGATGCAGCCGACTGCGGTAGAATTGCGGCAAGGACGCTCAAAAAGCTCGGCTTTGACATAGTCTCTTTCTTCATCATGACGCCGCTGCCAGGCACCGAAGATCAGGTCCGATACAGCAATGAAGGCGCGATAATTGACTGGGACTTCAACAACCTTGACTCGCAGCATGTGACGCTCAAGCACGACAAACTCGACAGCGATTCCTGGCTAAGGGCGTATACGGACGCGTTTCGCGGCTTCTACTCGCTGCCCCGGCTCTTGCACACTATCTTCACGGTGGCGGGCGGCCGTGGCTTGTCCGCGGAAGGGCGACGCTCAACGGTGCGGCAGTTTGTCTATTACTTCTTCAGTTACCGCCAGGGACGGCATCCTATGGTCGGCGGCGTCTGGCAGATCAGGCGGCGCGACGTTCGGCGAGCTGCAGTAAGTGACGAGGAGGCGCTGCGTCATTATCTAGGCGGCTTGCGCTTTGATGCTATTCTCAGCGGTAAGGGTGACCGTTTTGCCGCAGCGCCTGCTTGACGATCACCGCTCAGCACCATCACGGCGTTGCTCTCATCAACTATGCGATGCTGCTAAGCTGAACGCGACGGTCTGTTATGATTAGCGAAAAACAGATTGACTCGCTCGCCGGTCATCTTGTCCACGGACTTATCGCGAGAGGTTCGATCCAACCTCTCGCGGAAGAAAAAGACCTGGTTGCTTGTGTAGTCGAGATGATGTCGGCCAATTTCGAACAGGAGACCCGCATCGAGGACGAAGCCGAACGGCAGGCGGAAGCATTAGCACGGCAAAATCCCGGAGTGGATCCCGCCAGGCTCCGCGCTGGCATCCGGCAGCGGTTGGCGGCAAAAGAGGGCTTCACCCTTTAATTCTCTCTTCGCCCTCTATCGAGAGTGGCATCATGAAATTGTCGGAGCCGAGAATGTTGTATCTGGCCCGTGAGTCGCTGGTACGGCTTCGGGATGAAAAGCTCGCGCAAATTCCCAATTTCCAGGTCGCTTTGCGTCATGCCCGTGAACTGCTTGCCGAATGGGTTGCCCAGGGCGACGCGATTGACTTGGCTGCCCGCAAAAAGATCGCTTCACTTAAACGCGACGTCGTCGAGGGCAGCGCTGAATGGAACATCCTTTACCGGCGTTACCGCGAAGAAGAACTGCGCAAGAAAGGTCCTCAGCGCTGAGACAAACGCCGTCTGCGAACGGCGTTATCGTATGCTCGACCGGGCCACTCGCCAGAGAAGGGGGAATCGGCCGCGAGCGCAGAGCCCTCAAGCCGAGACGCCAACGCTACACTCTCGATCGTGAGTGCTGTGGTTTGGGCAAGAGCGGAACCTCCTTGACAACCTCTTTGTTAGCGGTTTTCAAATTCAGCACACCGGATGGTATCTCAGCTCATTCGCATTGAGCTCATCATGGCGGGCCTGATGGTTCCACCAAAATGTCACATCGCAAGCGGATTCTGGACGGCGCCACGCGCAAGGTCCGCGGCAACCGCCCAGAGACGGGGCGCGCTTAACTATTTGATAGCGACCGCGTTCGGCGGCGAAGCGATCCCGCCCACCAGATGCAGCGGCACTGACACCAGCATGAATTCGTACCGTTGGTCTTCAGCGCAATCGGCCGCCAGCGGGTCAAGCACGAACTGCTCACCCAGCGGCAGTCCAAGCAGCGACAAGGTCCGGTAATGCAGCGCGCCGGGATCACGGAAGTCCCACGGCCACGGCTCTACGGCCGGACAGTCGGTGCCGATCGCTGCAACCCGACTGTCCCATAGCCAGCCCACCATCTCGCGCCCGTCGTCGACACCGCACGATTTCAGCTTGTTTATGGGCGCCATCCTCCGCTTCTCGTCCGCCGATGCCGCCAGGTAGGCTCCCATCCATCCGGTGCGGACCAGCAGAATAGACCCGGGCTTTAACGTGGTGTGCTGCGCATCAAGGGCAGCCTTGAGATCAGCGAGGCTGTATTTTTCATCCTGTAGGGGATTGACCGGCCTTCCGCTTTCCTGGCGATAACGAAAGGCGTCGATGAGTACTCCCCGGCCGACGAAGCGCCCCGCCCAGTTATGGATACCCAGCTTGTTACTGCGCTTGATTTCGTCGTTGGTGGTGCCGTTGTAGAAAGCCTTGGCCGAGAGATTGCCGACGTGGCCGAGTCCGTCCCATTGGCTGCCTTCCTGCGTGTTATAGCTGTCGAGCACGTCGTCGTAGCCAAGTAGGCCGAGGCTCTCGAAGCTTTTCTTCGTATGGTGTACCGGCTCGCGATCGAACAGCGGCGGGCTCGCATAATTGATTGGGGTGTCCAGGCGAAAGATCTTGCCCTTTTGCACCAGACGGGCCGCCTCAACTACCCCGTCCTCAGTCAGAAAATTAACGCATCCGACCTGATCATCGTCGCCAAAAACGCCCCAGTTCGAATCCTGAGGGGCGCCGGCCCTGACCGGTAATTGTGAAAATTGGGGAATTTTGGTGAAATCGATCTTCGCCATGATGATCCCTTCCTCCGTGGGTCTCTCTGTTAATTGCGCGATCTTTCTCCGCTATTCGCCGCAGTTCAAGTTAAGTGCGGCATGGTGGGTCGCAGAGGAGAATCGTGAATATCACAAATATATGATGCTCGAACGGATGTGTTATGCGGACGATCTCGCGTGACCTGCCGGCCTGTTCAGCATTTTCGGATTTCGTCAATGGAGTGCCAGCCGGTATCCCGCGAGGTGAATTCGGTACAGGGCGCGCCGGCCACATTCAAAGACCTGCCTTGATTGTGTGTACCCGGATGCTGGTTGACTAAACTCTGCGCCTCTACGCGCACCAGCGATCACCCGCAGTACGATAGCGGACGACGAGGTGTGCGGCTTCTAGATTCGCTCGCGGTCGACTATGCTAACGTGACGCACCGAAGCCCGCTTTACTGGCAGGAGCGGGAAAATTCGACCCGCAACGATTCGCACCTGAGCGTAGGCGGAGTCGCCACGAGTTTGCCTATTACGCCTTCGGCGTGGTCCTCGCGTGCGTATTAGCGATCGCTTCTCGTTGATGGAGCAGAAGCTGTCACTCGCGATGAGCGCTCAGCGATTTCGCGTCAGGCAGGATCGACAATGAAGTTGTGGCGGACCGCATATTCACGCTTCCCCCCGGCAGGTAGGATTCGGCCTGGCTCGAGGCCGCTTCTACAAACGCAAACAGCGATTAGCATTTGGCCGAACGCCTTCGAGCCTGGGCCGAACCGCCCCCTCCGGGAGGATGCGCCGAATTGATAGCGTATTGTCTTTTCAGCGCAGCAACTCTCTCCAGAGGGGTGCCCTTGCTGCTCGAGAATTACGGATGGTGCTGCCGATCGGTGCCCATAACCGAATCGGAGCGCTACGGCATTTCGGACATAGCATGTTTAGAATTTGGGAAGCCAACTGAGAACCGTCGGGGACGTAATCGTATAGTGGTTAGGGAGCCAACTAAGTATTTTTGCGGATTTATTCACATAATGGACCTGACGAGTCGCTAGATTCGCAGACCAAATCGCCTGCTTTTCTCCTAAGTTGCCATCAATGAAGTCGAAGACGACCCGGTATTCGCTATTCTGGATCTTCGTTGCGCTCCATCCTCGCGCGGGCTGAACGCTCGGAGCGCTCATAAACTCTTTTATCGTGTTCTCGACAGTATCTGCTGAGCGCCTCCCGTCGGGTGTTGTGAGCACAGCATTCTTAACTAAAGAAATCGCTTGAATCTCTTTTGAGAACGGAGGGAAACGAATCGTTTGCCAGTAATCAAGGATTTTATCGCTATCGACCAGTTCAGGATCTTCGAGCTTGAACAAGCGACTCGGCTTGAGCTTTGTTCCTCCGTCTCCAGTCAATCTCAGTACACTGGGCGTCTGCCAGGCTCCGGTCAGGTATGCAAGAAAGTGAACTCGGTACTCTCCCGGCGAGTATGGTAGCATTCGGCTTGTAAACCGACGCGAATGGAAATGTCCGCGCTCTACGAGAATGTCCAGATCTTGATCAGGTGGCGATCTGAGAACTCGAATTTCCGTCCCGATCTTGAACCCGTCGGGCAAATTTGTATCGCCTAAGATTACGACCTCCCCTTGATTTTGCCGCTCGGCCGAAGCGTGGAGAAAAAGATCAGCGGGCAGAGCATAGGGCGTGCTTGAGGCACCCGCAATCCCCCAGACGCTTACGAGGTTGTTTTTTTGACACGCCACGAAGGTCAACATCGCCAAGACGGCTACGCGATTTGCCCTTGCGAGATAACTGCCGGTCATTACAGTGACAGAAAGTTAACGCTGCTCGCATTCCTATTTAGCAGCGAAGTTGAGCCGGAGGCCTTATCCTGTTGCATCAGCATGTGCCCGTCATTGAGAGCCTTACCGTACCGGATTCAGACAGTAGGGCGCCTACTCAGACCGGAGGTTCACCAATCAGGACTGTGGTGCAATGTCCGCGCCGATTTCTCTAATAACAGTCCCTAAGTGGCCGTCCGCTAGTCTCGAACTCTCCTGGGACGACAGTGTCAATCAGGTCT
>JAMXLL010000220.1 GCA_024281015.1 Candidatus Binataceae bacterium | reverse complement strand
GCGTGAGTCCCAACGGCGCCCATCCGTCGCCGATTTCAACGGTGTCACGCAGCGCTCGATCCATGTTCGGACCGATTCCGCCGGCGCCAATATGGACCGGCGGATGGGGCTTGCGGGCAGGTTTGGGATTGCATTTTACGGGTGGGAACTTGATGAACTCCCCCTCGAAACTGGCCTCCGGGCGCGTCCACAATTCCTTCATCGCACGGATATACTCGCGCGTGATCGGCCAACGCCGCTTGAACTCGACCCCCATGATCTCACTTTCATCGCGGAGCCAGCCAGCACCGATTCCGAAAATGAAGCGGCCGCCCGAATAAAAATCCAACGTAGCCACTTCCTTAGCCAGGACGATCGGATGGCGTTCTGGAACCAGACAAATCCCGGTGCCGAGGCCAATTGTCCGCGTAGATCCCGCCGCGAGCGCGAGGCCGACAAAAGGATCAACCATCTGCGCGTATGGTTCAGGAATTTCACCATCGCTGGACAGAGGGTAACGGGTTTTATGTTCGACCGGGATGATCGGATGCTCCGGCAGGTAAAAGGACTCGAAGCCCAGCGATTCGCATTTTCTCGCGAGAGATGCGGGATCAACAGTTTGCGCAGTGACAAATGCCAGTAAGCCAATCTTCATTTACCTACTCCTGAGGCGGTTAACTGTGCTCAAGGACGGCGACACGTAAACCTTCGAGCCTGTTTCCCGATTCACCCGGCAAAGGAATGCCGCGGGAGAATGTTTCGACACGGGTGCGCTCATGGCTCAATGCGACAGAATGTCCTCGCCGCGGCTATCCGTTTTCACCTATTAAACCATTCGGCGAAGGCTCCGGTAATGTTCTTAACGTGAGCCGCGATGTCGACGCGACTCGCCGGGGTCAGCCAGTTTCGTTCGGCACAACGAAATGGTTGTCGCAAAATGCGGTGATGAATTCCAGGCTGAGGCTAAATAGATTCGGCGGCAAAAGCCACTCGGCGCCGGATCCCGCCCGGGTCAGAGTTGCTACGGTGAGCCGCTCTGTGAAGCGGGGCGCGCAGTGCGCAACGATCACGCGCCCCGTGTGTGTTCAACTGCGGCGGGCCGCTTACTGGGTTGGGGGGATCTGCCAAAGGGTACGCGCGGCGCTGGCCGAACGCTCCACAAACCGGCGCGCGATTGAATGTTGCGCCTCGAACAACGGCGCGAACGGGGTATCCTTCGCCCAACCCGTCGCCCTTTCTTGCAAATCAAGGGCCTGATGGGCGACCTTTTCGCTGGTTTCGATATACCAGGCCGCTGCTTTCTTCACACCATCGAGGCTGAAGACGGACTCGTTCATCTTGGCGAAACCTTCATAAACACCCTCTCTGTTCTCTGCCATTCTTTTACCTCCAGATTTTTGCCCTGCTTCGGGCTTTGCGGATTCGGCCTTAGGCGGCTCCACCTCAGCATGTTCGCTGGATGATCCGGCGGGTTCATATTGAGGCGGCGCGCTGACTTCGGATCGGGAACTCTTCAATTCAGCTTCAGTCTGTTGCTCTGTGTCCTTGTTGTCTTGTACCTCCACGGGCCCTTCGACCTCCTGCTCATGCATCTTCTGCTCTGGTCCGGTCTCAGGAACTTCGGCCTCCATCGGGCTGCGTTCCTGATTTTTAATCCGGCCAGTTCTCCGCTTCCTGGCGCTCAAATTAATCACCACCCAATCCCGGCTCCGCGACCCATATCTGCCGTCTCATTGATCGCGTTCGGCTAACCAATTTCCCACCTGCGGCCATAACTTGCGGATGGCACCGGCGCTAACCACCGAACCAAGATGTCCGGTCGGGAAAGTCATATTGGATTTATCTTCACTTCCGACATGGTCGAGTAGTCCAAGGCTGGAGCGGGGATGGACCACATCGTCCTCGTCAGCCACAACATTGAGCAGCGGACAGGTGATCCGAGCCAGGTCGATGAGCTCGTCTCCGATGATAAGTTCACCTCTTTTGAGGGCATTGCGCTTGAAAATGAGCTGATGCATCTCGCGGTACAGCTGCCCGGCAAGCGGCACATCGCTCCTCATCCAATGCTCAAACAAGGCGAACATCTCAGCGTAGCCTTCACGCACGCTGTTCCGATAAAGCCCTACGTATTTGTCCAGCGCGTGATGCATCGGCGCCATCAGATTAAAGCCCCCGTTGACCATCCACGCCGGGCAATTGCCGTAAATTCTGGTGACAAGTTCGACCGCATCATCGCTGACGAAATCGACCAGGTTGTAAAACGGCAAGTCTCGCACTCCCATGTCAAACGGCACCGTGAGCGTTACTAGGTTCCTGACGTTTTGCTGATGCAGCGCAGAGTAAAGCAGCGTCAACAGTGCACCCAGGCAATATCCCATTAGGTTGATCTGCTCAACTTTTTCACGGATCTGCAGCAGGCGGACCGCTTCGGCGAGATCGCCGTTGACGTAAGAGTCAAAACCGCGCCATGAATCGCCGCGCGCGGGCGGCAACCAATCGGTCAGATAGACCTCAAACCCTTGCTGAAGAAGGCTTTCGACAACGCTTTTGCCGGGCTGGAGATCGAGGATAAAGGGTCGCTTCACCAGTGCATAGACGATCAGCAATGGATTCTTGTGGCGGCGCTTGGGAGCCTGATAATGGCGCAGCCGAAGCATTCCACCTTCATACACCACCCGGTAAGGAGTAGTGGCGGGCGGGTCGGTGTCGGGCGAACCATAGCCCTGGCTGAAGGCCTCGAGCGTCCGCGCTGCGCCCTCCATCCAGAAACCGGCTATCTCACTAAGCAGCGACATTGCGTTTTCCCTGGTTGGATGGGCGGCGAATTACGTTTCCGTTCGCCCCGCGGTATCCGTTGAGGTGCGCGCGCTTCCACTCCGTTCCCAGCGTCTCCGGAGCGTCGACGCCGATGGATTCGTCGGCAATCGAAACCTTGGCATTATTCGCTGCTATTTCCTGACGAAGCATGAGCAATTCGTCGCGGAGCGCCACGATTTCGCTGTGGGTGGGCAATCCGATCGCTGGCCAGAGATTGCCGAAGAAAGTCGCGGCCATCGTGCCGCCAATTTGTCGCAGCCGCAGCACCATTTCCATTAAGCGGCCGCTGGCTTCGCCAAGAACAGGATCGGAATAGGCGCCGTTGATCATTTCATTGGCTAAGTTCAGCCAGGCGTCGTAAGCTTTCCATCCAACCTTGCGCAGCCCTTTCTCATCAGCGGCGCCCAACAACACCTTGGCCGCTTCTGCGGGAAGCTCAAGCCACGCGATTTCGAAAAAACTGCTCAGATCCTCAGATAAAAAAGACTTTGTGCCGGACATTGTGTCTTCCCCTCCTTCGATACTTCCGGAACGGCGCGAGCTCGTGCGCACGCCAGCGCACCGCCCTCCGAGCATCAGTTCACTACCTGTTAGCAGTTGGACCGGTATCCTGAGATGCAAGCAACCACCGGTCCATCTCAAAAGAGCGTTGACTCGGGTTGAGTTTACGCCCATGAAGTGTAATTCATGTTAAGCGGCAATCAAGATCACGCTACTTCGAGTGTGTCGTCCAAGGGACAAAATGTGGGCATTAGCTGATTGAAACGGCATCAATTGTCACGCCGGAGACACTTAAGCAGTACCTGTACAGGAGTCGACCGTGACAGAGCGTGACCGCAGGAATGTAGTGGATGCCCAGACCCTCGGCCGGCTCAGAACCCTGGCGTGGTTAAGCCGTGACCAACTCGAAGGGCTTGCGCAAAGCCTCGAACCGATCAAGATAAGGCGCCGCCAACCTATTTTCTACGAGGGCCAGGCTTCAGATCGTGTGTACGTTCTGCTTTCGGGTGTCGCCAAACTGTCGTTTTTAAATCGCGCGGAAAAGGTGCTCGTCGGCCTTGTTGGCCCCGGGGAGGTGTTCGGCGTGTCTTCGCTGCTGCCGAATGCAACTCGCCCGTTCCGCTGCGAGGCTTTCAGTGACTGTCTGGTCGGCGTCGGTCGCCCCTCGACGTTTGTCGGACTGATGCTCGGGGTGCCGCTGGAGCGATTCAGCCGTACTCTGGAAGTAACCGTCGGACGATGGTGGTCGATGCTGCAACGCTATACCAACTTCGTCGGGCTGACTGTGCGTGAAAGGCTGGCCGGTGCCCTACTCGAACTGGCCGCCAAGTTCGGCGCGAATGATGCGCGAGGCGTGCTGCTCACGTTGAAACTGACCCACGCAGATCTGGCCGAGTTGGTCGGCGCTTCGCGCCAACGCACGACCGAGCAGCTTATCGAATTCGAACATCAGCGGATGATCATACGTGACGGGCGGCGGCTGATTATTGTACCGCAACGTCTGCGTGATGTGGCCGACTACGAAGCCGTGTCGCCGCCGGTACGCAGCCCGATCTCGCCGCCACGAATTACCCGCGGAGAATAATCCGGAAGAGGAAATGACAGGTATAAACCACTTTACCGAGATCAACGGGCTACGACTGCACTATCTCGATTACGGAGGTAATGGTAACCCGCCGCTACTGTGCATTCACGGTCTTAGCGGCAATGCCCACAACTTCGATGCTCTCGCGCCCTATCTGGTACCTGACTATCACGTTATCTCGATTGATGTTCGCGGCCGCGGCGATAGCCAATGGGGTCCCGCCGACGAATACACTCAACCGATTTATTGCTCGGATCTGGCTACCTTAATTGATCGACTAGGATTCCAGCGTGTGACATTGATTGGCACCTCGATGGGCGGCGCGGTCGCGATGCTGTACGCCGGTGGCTACCCGGAACGCATGGAACGAATGGTGCTCAACGATGTAGGACCGGAAGTTGAACCCGCCGGCATCAAACGCATCAGCTATTATATGAGCAGCGCACCGGCCGATTTTACCAGCCTCACGGAAGTGGCGGACTACTACCGGCAAAATTATCCAGCACTGCGCCAAATGACCAGCGGGACACTGCTCGAATTTGTGAAATGGACAGTCAGGACCGGCGAGAATGGCAGACTTCGCTGGAAGATCGACCCCGCCATCCGCAACATGCCGCGCGCCGGCAGCAGTGCCCGTCCGCTCGATATGTGGGTGCCATACGCGCGAATCACCGCTCCTGTCCTCGTAATACGGGGCGCCGAAAGTGATATACTCGGTCGCTCAACTGCCGAACGCATGCGCGCTGTATTGCCAGCCCTGACGACCGTGGTCGAGGTCCCGGGAGTGGGGCATGCGCCGACGTTGCTGGAAGCCGAGGCCCTGAAGGCAATCCTCCATTTTCTGGCGCGTTAGACGGAATCGACTTTTCTTTACAACCAGGGACAAAGTAACAGCGCGCGACTGCGCGTAACCAGGCTCAATAGGGCCGGTGTCCAGCGCTCGGGCAGCTGCAACACACCTGAGGCCATTGACAATACCCACGGGATTTCGGAGCGGGCCGGCGCAAGATGCAGGGCCGATAACAGGTTGGCCGGTGGATACAGCACCAGCTCATGCTGTTCGCCGGGTTTTAGCCCCGCTTTGTCGCGCGCCATCGTTACGGCGCATCCCAAACCGCCGAGTTCATCAACGAGCCCTCGAGCCTTGGCCGCTACTCCGCTCCATACGCGGCCCCGCGCTACCTGCTCGGTTGCCGCCGGGTCGAGCTTGCGACCTTCGGTGACCTTGGCAGTGAAGGTTGAATACAACTCGCCAACCACTTCGTTGAGTTGCGCGAGTTCGGCCTCGGTCATCAGGCGGGCGGGAGATAGTGCATCGCTGACGGAGTCGGTTTTGATCATCTCGACTCGAACACCAAGCCGCTGCATCAACTCCGGCATACTGAATTTGGCGTAAACCACTCCGATCGAACCAGTCACGGTCGCGGGACTCGCCACTATTGCGTCGGCGCCCATGGCAACGTAATAGCCGCCTGAGCCGGCGACATCACCCATCGAAACCACCACCGGCTTGCCGCGCCGCTGCGCTTCGCGCACCGCCCGCCAGACCAGGTCCGAGCCGGCTGCCGAGCCACCCGGTGAATTGACGCGAAAAACGATAGCCTTGATGCGATCGTCGCGGCCGGCGCGGCGGATTTCCTCAGCGACCCGTTCACCGCTGAAAAATTCCCCCGCCATCGGGCCCTCACCGACTACCACCGGACCGAGCCCATGAATCAGCGCCAGACGCGGGCGCGACCGTCCGTCACGCATATACGAGAGACGCCGCAAATAGCGTCCGAGCTGGACGAAGCGGCTTTTCGGTTTCTCCTCCGGGTCGAGCTCGCTCTGAACATCTTCCACATAGCCTGCACGATCGACGAGTCCGTTGGCGCAGGCCGCCCGTACACTGATGAAGCCACCGCCCATCAGCGCCGTGGCACGCTCAACGGGCATGCGCCGGGAAGTGGCGACGCTCTGAGTCAGCAGCGTGTGACAGTCACCGATTACCGCTTCGAGGCTTTCGCGCAATTCGGGCGACATCGTCTCGCGCGTGAACATCTCGGCAGCGCCCTTATATTCCTTCCATTGCAGGGTCTGCGCCTGAATGCCGAGCTTGCTCAACGCATCACTCAGGAACAGACTGCCGGCCGATACCCCCAGCATCATCAGCGCAGTATCTGGATTAGCGACGATTTCGCCAGCGCCGGATGCAATCAGGTAATCGCGCGGCGTTATCTGATCGCCCCCGAGTACCGCGATTACTCGTTTGCCCGCCGCGACCAGCGCCCGTAGCAACTCGTACAACTCATGGGCAGTGGCAAGGCCGAATCCCGGAGAGCAGATTTCCACCACGACAGCTTTGAGCCGACTATCTGTGGCTGCCGCTTCGAGTGCATTGCGAATGTCAAACAGGGTCGCCACGCCACGGCTGCGTAATTGTTCCAGTGGCGAGCGGGGGGCATCTTCGCGAATACCACCGGCCAGGCGGAGCGTTAGCACCGCGTCGAGCGGTATACGGGAAGGCCGAATGATGAACAAATAAAAAGCTACGCCAATCACCGTCGCGGCAATGATGGACGACAGTCCGGCTGTGCGCCATCCCTGGTTGAGGCAAATGGTACCGAGTGCGATTAGAAAAGCGGCCAGGATCGCCGCGCGCGTTTCCCGCGTCAGCGTGCCCAGTCTGAAACTGAGGAGTTTCATCGATTACTCCAATCATCTGATTCTATATTCAAACTGAGCGCTGACGCTAACTCGCTCAGCACAACGTAATCGGCTCTTGAGGGTGCGCGAAAAATGACTGAAGCTGGCGCTGCCGTGGGCAGGTGTTGCGGGCTCAGCGCGTACCCAGGGGTTGTGCCCAGGAATTGGTTACCCGGCTACGCGCGGAGACCCTCGACATCGGTGGCATAGTCTGTTCGCTGTGATCAGACTCCCGATCACACGCCAAGCCAGGCCGCCTCCTCCTTCGACTCGAAGCTTGCGCGGGGCGCTGCCCGCTAGTTGGCCACGGTCACGCTTATCGAGGTGATTGCTATCTGCCCGCTGCTGTTCTTGACCTGAGCGTCGATCGTATGTGGACCGTTGGCGACCGACGTCGTGTTCCAACTGAAGGTGAGGGGTGGAGACGACGCCAGATACTTGCCGTCGATATGGATGTTGACCCATGAGCCCGGCGGGGGACTTGGCTCGCTCACAACGATGTTGACCGTGCCCGAAACGGTGGCTCCATTGCTCGGCGCGGCAATAGTTACGATCGGCATAGGGGTCGGTGTGACAGTCGGCGTCGGTGTGGCGGTTGGCGTCGGCGTGGGGGTCGGCGTCGGCGTGACGCTCGGGGTTGGGGTCGGAGTCGAATGATTGTTGACGGTCACCGTTATCGAGGTGATGGCGAGTTGGCCGCTGCTGTCCCTGATCTGGGCAGCGATCGTGTGCAGACCATCGGCGACCGAGGTCGTGTTCCAACTGAACGTGAGCGGTGGCGACGACGCCAGGTATTTGCCGTCGATATAGATATTGACCCATGAACCAGGTGGAGGACTGGGCTCGCTCACAACGATGTTCGCCGTGCCAGATACTGTCGCGCCGTTTGTTGGCGAAGAGATTGTGACGACTGGGGGGGACCCGCTTCCGGAGGTCCCGAAGACTGTGAGGAGTCCGGCGCCCGGAACGCCGCCGCCAGTATATACCTTCCCATTCGCAACGGTTGGAATCAGGAACGGAAAACTGGGCGTGGTCCAATTCGAGACCTGCAGGTCCTTGACGATCTGGTTGGTGAGATTGGTTGCATCGTAGGCGTCCAACGCAGCACTACCCCCTGCGTGCGGCCGCTTTATTGCCCAGACGATCGCGGTCCCAGACGTCGTTCCATTCGAGGATACGACCGGTATTGTTCCTCCGCTAGTGAATGTATCTGGAGTCTGATTGTTGTTGACGAACGAAAGGGTCGAGCCACTCAACGTATACGCCCGCAAGTGGTCGCTGCTGCCCGCATAATAGATCGAGGTTTTCCCTGACCCATCGTGGTAGTAGCCCGCTATCCCATAGGCCGCATCGCGGTTGGCGGTGTTGGTGAGTGCCTGACCGAGCGCCCGCCACAGTTTCTGGACGACGTTGTCTGTGCATGGGCTGGTAGTGTCGGAAAACCCGGCGGGCGGCGGTGTGTACTTGCCCATATCTGCGGTGTTGAGCAGATAGATGGTGCCCTCTTTGCCGGCTAAAGTGGCAAGCGAAGTGCCAGGAATCAGCAACACTCCGCCGGAGCCGAGGTCCACGTCATTCACGTCTAAGTCATTCTGATTACATGGCGTGAAATAGTCATTGATCGACAGATTGAATCCCAGCTTGAGCGTGGTGTCCCCCCAATCCCCACCTCCGGTGCTGCCGTCGAAGAGCGAATTACCGGTTGACAAGTAGATTGAATTTGAATCGGCTGAGAGGCCCAAACCTGAGCCCCAGATGCTCGCTCCCCTGTCAGATCCGCACGTCAGGTTCGGCGATAGGCTAAGCACCGCGTTTGGGCTAAGCGTAGTTTTGTCGTAGGCCATCACCCAGCCCTGGTAACAGTGCTGGTCTTCGTAGCCGCCGAATGCAACGAATATTTCGCCGTTGGCCAGCAACAGCGCCGCGCGGTTGAACTCGCTACCTGGGGTGAACACCTCGTTGCCGCTGCCGTCTTGCGTCCCGCCGGTGCCGTGAAACTTGCCGGTGATTTCGACCGGACTATTCGCCCGCTCCGCCCCCGAAGTGATGGCAAGCGCGTGGAGCCGATGATGGAAAACCACCGGCGCGCTGGTCGTCTTGGTCGTCGTGACGACGTAGATCGTTCCTGTCGCAGGATCGATTACAGGTGTGGAGGTGATACCGATGACAGGGATCTTGCTGCTGCCGGTATCGCTCGATGTTTCCTCGGTCTCGCCCGCCGGTACTAGATTGACGTGCCACAATGGAGCCTGCTTAGTGTCCGCGTCGAAAGCGTAGACCGAATTCATCTGCGTTGCCATGTAAACGACATTGTGGCTTTTGCCGCCGATACTGACGTTGGCAACGTAAAGCGGTTGCCCATAACTCACGCCGTCCAAGGTCTGCGTGAAGAGCGTGCCGAAATTGGACGCGACGCCGGAGACCGTCAGACGCGTCTCGTTTGAGTTCCAGCCCGAGCGCATATTGTCATTACGCTGGGTGTAGACGCCCTGCGTGTCTGCCTGCGCATCAGCCGAGATCAGAAAACCCATAAGGGTGATGGCGGCGATCAGCGCCAGTCGGAACGCAATTAACCTCGAACCGTTAGTCCGTACCAAAGTGGAGATTTTCTTCACGTGAGGCGGAGCAAACCGAACCAACCGACGAATTTCTGAGCGGACCATCATTCCCCTCCGATCTGAATCGGCCAGGTGCGTAGTGCCGTGCGAGAGGTCTTGATGCGCTGGCTTTTGTAGGTCGTCGAGTCCAGTTACGGCACAAAATCACGGCTATGAATAACAAAGATAAGATTGACAGGCAAGAGATATTATCAGGCTGAATTAAGCAAACAGAGAAAAAGTCTGCCTTATTCCAGCCACGTCTAGATGGTTAATGTTAAAGGCGCACCCGTACGGGATGCAGAGAAGTAACGCTTTCCTTTGAATACCGGCTAGCGTCCCCAATCTGCGGAGTAACAGGTAGTGCTCTGGGTGCTACCACCGCCGCGCAGATGGCTCCCGTTCAACGATGATTCCCTTAGTTAAAGGATCGCCCGGTACCCGGTGTGCAGCTTACTATTCAGAGAACGTGGGTCGCTGAGCCGCGGGAAGAAAGCGATGGACGAAACACATCGCGATAAGCGCATCCAGACCACGAAGAAGCGATCAGCGAGGCATAAGGTCGGACCCTTAACGCAGGACGAGTTCGTTCACAGTCAAATAGCCGAGTAATTGTGACTTCGGTAGCAGCCGAGAGTAGATCACTCGGTTTCGCAATGTGGGTGCAAGGACGTGAATGTGAATCAGACAGGAAGCACTGACATTACCGATCGAACCGCCCTATTACCCGACGAGTGGCACGGCGCAATCGGCTCTTCAGTGCGATAGCGGCAGGCAGCCAACGATATGCTCCCATCAGTTTCAAATAGAATTCGAGCGGCCAATCGCTCGGATCGACACGTATTCGGCCCGTCTCGAACTCGCCTGGACGTGAAAAAGCAAGGTGCGGCAAGCCCGTGAAGACACGCTGATAACCAGCATCACTGCATAACGGTATTAGACGACTATCCGACTGCCCGAACGGAAATGCGAACAACGTCACCTCACGCTCAAGCATCCCTGAAAGGACGCGGCGCGATTCGCGCAACTCGTAAAGAGCCGTCGCTTCGTCCACTGTCGGCAGGAGGCAATGAGTTAAAGTGTGTGAACCAATGGTAACCCCACTCGCCGCGAGCCATTCAAGCTGGGCTGCCGTGATTAGGGGTTCGTCTGTAAAAGGCTCCAACCTGCGCCCAAGGCGACCGGCTACAACGAACAAGGTGACTGGAATTTTCCGCTCTCTCAGCTCCGGAAACGCAATTTCGGCGAAGCTCGACCAGCCATCGTCGAACGTTACTGAGACGTAGGGTGTTGCACAAGGCACGAGCCCGTATAGATCTGCCGGAATGGGCTTGGCCCATTTGCATAGATGATCGAGCTGGCGAGCAAATCGCTGCCGCTCGTGGGGGAGCACTTGATGGTAATAAATAACCGTAGCAATTGGCGGTGGAACCCTTCCGCTGAGTCGCACCAAAATTCTGCGTGCCTCCGACAGGCACCAGAATCCGAGGCTGACCGCAAACTTCACTACGCGCAACAGGTTCTGGCTTACGCGCCCCCGGCCCGCCTCATCGCTGCTTGCAGCGTTGATCGTAGCGTGGTCCGCCCCCTCGAAGTCGGTGGCTGCAGGGCCGCCCTCGTCAACTACTTGCTGCACGTAACCTGCTTCCAATTGGTCTTTTGGGCATCTTGTGCTGTGGCGCCGACGAGGTTGAGAGCCGCGCACCAAGCTGGGTTGAATGTTCCGGGGCAGCCAAAGACGGCACGCATACAGCTATCCTACCAAAAGTTTCAAGCGGAGGGCGCCATCATTGTATAGGCCCCAGCGGGTGGCTGCCAACAGGACGGCTGCTGCGTTGGCACGAGCATTATAGCTGCTTTGTTTAGTCGCGACTCGATACTCAATCGGTGTGCCAAACCGGGACTCCACGCTCAATCGGTATGTCCGCCATGTAACAGCTAAGAGATTGCGTCCATTTTCTCGTAGAGCGCATAACTTGCTCGAAGTGAGGGCTGAGGACGTCATTCGAGACCGGAGACATACCTGTCGTTTTGGCAAACACAATGCCTGGTCGCTTAACTTGATCTGCAACCGTAGATGTCAGAGCAACAGCGGTGCCATTCGCCTCATTCCGCGTCAGCACAGCTTTAAAACGTATGCAGCCAAGATCTGTTGGTCTGCGAAACTCTGTATGCAGTATCATTCAAGCTCTCCCAGTCGGCCCATGGTGCGAGGACTGTAGCCGATGGCGTGTTGCTAAAATCGATGGCGGCAACCCGCCCATCAGTGGCGAGCCAGAGCTTTACGGCCATAACCGTTGGTCTATCGCGCGTTGACGCAATCACGGGCGAGACTTGCAGGCTCGGATCAAAGCTAGCAGCTATATGCTCTTGCGGCTTGCCGGAGACTAGTCATTAGGTCACCGGCAAGCCGTGTAGTTTGAGAAGTACAGTGACTAGAACGCACCAATGTTGCTATTACCGGATGTGAGTCCGGTCAAGCCGGCGTTGAGGCATGGACTGCCGGCTTGTAGGCCGAAATTGGGTGGCGAGGCGCTGGCGTTTATATACTTCGGATCGACGTTGGTGAGGTCGTGCGAACCCTTGGTCGCGCCGCCGTTGAAGGTAAAGCCAGGACTGCCCTGGGCGCCACCTATATCATTATAATCTTCGATCGCGCTCGACCACCCCCCTCCAATATTGACGCTATGTGAGGTGGCGCCATCGAAGATGTTGTTGCGCAAGTCGATCGTGCTGTTCGCTGCACTGCCGCCCGACTCATATATTCCGTCGGATTCTCCAGCCGAGATATTTGTCGGCAAATAGGCGGTGTTGTTATAATATTTCGCCACCAAGAAAGCGGACGTGGTTCCGTTTCCATTTGCTGCGACCTGGAAGCCGATGCCGGAATCGTAGGCGACGTTTAACTGGTAAATCGCCGAGGAAGTAGTAGCGTTGATCTCGTTGTCATAGAAGAAGGCTGCGGTATCGTTACTGCAACCAGCGTTCTGTTGGCAGCCGCACAACCCAAGGCTCCAACCGCACGTCGCTACATTGCCAATTACCTGATACGGCGCGGTAAGCGTTCCAGCACTATGGGAGTCGACTACGTTGTGACTGTTACCTGGCCCGACGATGTTCCCCTGAAGGATCGCCCCCCCGTAGTCCCGGTGAACTTCGATGAGGTTGTGTCCGCCGCCCCACTTCACGGTATTGTTCAGAATGTGAACGCCGTCTGCCCCACCCGCGTCGTCCTCAAGGCCCACCTGGTTTTTGTAATGGCCTGCGATGCCCGTGTTCATCCAGGTGCAAGTGTTGTCGCTCGTGGCACCGCCGACGGTTTGATTCCAGGAAGTGGGATAGGATGCGCCGCTGGTACAGGACGAGTTATTCGTGAACACATAACGTGCACCGAAGACCCCGGCATTGTTGGTCCCCGGTTCGATGTAGCTGTGGGCGGGATAACTGGTTGAGCCTGCCCAATCCAACCAATCATCCGCCGAACCCACATTAGTCCACGTGCAGCTGTTATCACTTACGGTGCTGCCGATCGTTTGCGGCCAGGCCGGTTGCGAAGTTGCCGACGTACACGCGCCTCGCGGCACAAACATTGAGCCGTTCGAGTTATTCGCGTTGGGATGAATCAGGCTGCCTGCTGCATAGCTGTGACTCACTATCCATGCGGGAGGCAGGCCGGAACAACCACTGTTGCTGGTGGCGCATCCGGGCCCGGTATTGTGAACGTAGTTGTTGCTAATAGTAATACCGGGCATTTTGCCGCCGGAGTTGACGAAATATATGGCGCTTGCCCAGGCGTGCTTACACTCGAAGTTGTTTATTGTGAAATACTCCACATTGAAACCAGGATTATAAGCACCAAAACAATACGGATTCGTGTTGTTGGCGTCGATAATCGCTCGACCCGTACCATAAGTGCTGAACAGAATTGGCTTGGCGGCGGATCCCGCCACCGCATGGGCACTGGTATCACCGAATACCATGTCTGCGTTGCTCGCGCTCGCAGTCCACGTGTCACCACCGTGGAACAGCACTTCATCGCCCGGACTGAGCGTCGCGAGAATGCTCTCAACTTTGCCGGTGGTCAGCCAGGGGTGGTTCGGGTCCGTTCCCGAGTTGCTATCGCTGCCGGAGGCAGCGACATAGTAGCAAGTCTGACCTGCCGGGCAAGCTGCAACCGCCGTCAAATTTGATTGCAGCTGGTTGACGATGTAATCGTTCTGCGAGGGCACCCAGGTTACTTCAATTTGGTCGACGCAGCCATTTGCCGCGCATGGCGTTGGAGCGGCGCCATACAGCGCCGCTCCGTTGCCGGCCGCAAACGTATAGCTGAAAGTCGAACCGGTGTTCGGCTGGTATATCAGGTAGTCGAGCGTTTGGTTCGAGTTTCCTGCGCAGGAAAGTGTCAGCGTTGCGTTAGCTGCGATTGTAAAAACGTGCCATTTCTGAGTGCAGTTTTCGGTTCCACCTGACCAGTTGGCGTTGGTCACAGGAAAATCGAGGTAGGCGGCGGCACTGAATTGCCCCTGATTGAGAGAAGTGGAATTGTCAAGGCTGATTGCGCTCGCGGCGCCTCCGCCGATATGCACCACATTCGCGGCGTCGGTACCGATCTCGTTGATGGTCTTCCCGTCATTCGAGGCATCGTGGGCCGCGACGGTCGTATGGTTATTTACGTCGACCGGCGGTACATAATCAGTTCCACTTACCGCTGTCGAGAAGCCACCTGCACCGTTTCCTTTAAGAACCCCATTGCTGCTCGTCGGCGGGGCATAGTCCGTGCCGCTGATTGCGTTGGCAAAGCCACCGACGCCGTTGCCCTTGAGAATTGCAGTGCCAGATGTCATCGGCCCATAACTACGGAGGCGTGCGGACTTCTGGTCGGGCATCTTAAACTGTGCCAACGCCATTGTGGGTACGGACAAGGCGGCGAGAATCAACCACAACACCGCCACGATAGCGTTCCCGCTACTTAGAAATCTGCGGCGACGGTATGGCATGAGATCACCTTTCCAGCGGTAATGACCGAACCATTGGCCATGGCGAGGGTGTCGGTTGATTCCAGGAAGAGGTAGGGATTGCCATCGGAATCGAG
>JAMXLL010000219.1 GCA_024281015.1 Candidatus Binataceae bacterium | reverse complement strand
TCAGCTTCGCTGAGACCAACGCTGGCGACTTCAGGCTCGCAATAAATGCACGCTGGAATTGAGAGCAAGTCAAAGCCAGGTTCCCGAATGCCGGCCATGATCTCGACGGCTGCCACGCCTTCGGCCGATGCCTTGTGCGCGAGTAACGGAGGACGGGCTACATCGCCGATCGCATAAATGCTGGAACAGGTGGTGCGGAACGAATCGTCCGTCTTGATAAAGCCGCCGCGTTCGAGCTCGATCCCGAGTTTATCGAGGCCTAGTTCCTTGCTGACTGGGGCTCGCCCGACAGCCACGAGGATTGCATCGGCATCGACGCTCTTGGCACTCCCGCTCGCATTGAGTGCCACGCTCCAGCCATTACCTTTGCGCGACAGCCCCTGGTAACCATGTCCCAGCAGGACGGTAACACCGCGCTTAACAAAAGCCTTGCGCAACTCTTCGGCGACTTCGGCATCCATTCCCGGGAGCATTTGCTGCTCGAGTTCGACGATCGTGACCTTGGAGCCGAACGCCTGATAGAAGTAGCCAAATTCGGCGCCTATGGCCCCAGCACCGATGATCACTATGCTGCCCGGCAAATTGTCATTCAGCAGCGCTTCCTTGCTGGTCATCACTCCGTCGCTGACAACCATACCGGGGAATAGCTTTTCGCTGGAACCGGCAGCGAGCAGAATGCGTTCTGCTTCAATGGCTTCAGCGGGTGGCGGGTTTTTGCCTGCGACCGGAACCAGTGCAACCGTATGCGGCCCTGCCAACGCCGCTTGTGCCTCAAGATAATCTACCTTGTTCTTCCGCAGCAGAAACCTCACACCCTTAGACAGCTTATCGGCGGCATCACGACTGCGGGCGATGACTCGTTTAAAATCGTAACGAATTTCGCCGCTTTGGATTCCATGTTCTCGCGCCGCACCCTTGATCAACTCCATGGTCTCGGCGGAATTGAGCAAGGCCTTGGACGGAATGCATCCCCAGTTCAGGCAAACGCCGCCCGGCAAATCGCGCTCAACCACCGCAACGCGCATTTTAAGCTGACTTGCGCGTATCGCGGCGACATATCCACCCGGCCCAGAGCCGATGACTACGAGATCATAACGTGAAGCAGCCAAGATTGACCCCTGCGACGAAATATAAGGCAAGAAGCGGAGATGTGATGCCGGGAGCCGATCGTCGACTCGCGCGGCTTCACACTAGCAGGCTTGCCGGATTTTCCAGAAAACGCTTTATCTCGTTGACGAAGCGGGCGCCCACCACACCATCGATGATCCGATGGTCGCAAGCCACCGTTAGCATCATCGTTTTGCCGACGACCACCTGTCCATTGCGCACGACTGGTTTGTCCTTGACCGCGCTAACCGCGAGGATGGCGGCTTGCGGCGGCACAATCACCGCGGCGAAATGCTCTACTCCGAGCATACCCATGTTCGAGATGGTAAACGTGGCGCCGGAGAGGTCGTCGCCACTGAAACCACCATGCGCTGCCTTGGCCACCAGGCGATGCGCAGCTCGTGAAATTTCCGGCAGCGTCTTCTGCTCGCATTCATGAATTACCGGCACGATCAGTCCATCTTCGACCGCCACCGCCATCCCGATGTTGATGTTCGGATAAATGACGACACCATCATCTTCAAAGCTCGCATTCATCCTCGTGTAACGGCTTAGCGCGAGTGCCGTGGCCTTTACGATTATGTCGTTATAGGTAATGTCCTCTTCGAACAGCTCTGTTGCCTCAAGAGAGTTCTTGAGCTTGACCGCCTCTTCCATGTCGACCTCCACGGTGACATAGAAGTGGGGAATCTCGCGCTTGGACTGGGCCATCCGGTGAGCGATGGTCTTGCGCATCTTGGAGAGATCTTCACGAGAGCCGGGCAAGCCTTCACGCGGTGCGATGAGCCTGCGAAATTTGAAGAGTTGCTGCTCGCGCAAGAAATTGTCGACATCACGTTTGGTAATCCGCCCCTCAGGGCCGGTGCCTCGGACGTGACTCAACTCGATACCAGCTTCTTCGGCCGCACGCCGCGCCAAGGGCGACGCGCGTAGCTTGTTATCGCCAGGGGCCGGCAACTCGTGCGTCTGCGGCTCAAGTATCGACTCCGGCCGGGTGGGCGCCGTGGCGATAGCGGTAGGTGCCGCAGATTGCAACGCGGTTATAGCGGGATGAAAGCGTGGCGCCGGCTTATCCGGGCTTTCAACTTCTGAGCCTGTTTCATCCTCTCGCGTTTGCGGCCCCTGCGAAGCGGCCGTCGCGGTTTCCCGCTCGACCTCGGTTTCCACGTCTGCAACACGGCGACGCCGAACAGGACGCATTGGCGCAACGCGGCCCCGCTGGCTCTCCAACGGGCCAACTTCGGATTGTGCCTCCGGAGACTGGCCTCTCGAAGGCTCCCCGGCGGCGCGGTTCGTTTGACCAGGCTCCTCTGGCAAACCTTGCGCCTCGGGCGCTGCGACAGGCTGGCGATCGGCCGGGCGAGAAGCTTCGGCGCTGCGCAAGAGCGCGACGACGGCGCCGACCTTGGCACTTTCTCCCTCCTTCACCCGAATTTCATCGAGCAACCCATCGTCGAATGCTTCCATCACCATGTCGGCCTTGTCGGTCTCGACTTCAGCAATAGGCTCTCCGTGATGAACTTGATCGCCGGGATGTTTGAGCCAACGCAAAATCTTGCCCTCCTCCATGGTATCGGAGAGCTTTGGCATAGTGATCTCAATGCTCATCGCTTTTTTTAAAGAGCCCCTGACGGGCCGTTAGCTGTCATGGCCTCTCGTCAAACCAACCGTTCTGCAAGCTCTATAATCTGCGCTGGACTGGGAAGAGCAGCCCGCTCCAGCCGCGCATTGTAAGGGATCGGAGTGTCCAACGTCGCAACCCGCCCAACCGGCGCGTCGAGATGGTCGAAGGCCGCCTCCTGGATCTGAGCGACGATTTCAGCGCCGGCCCCGCCGGTTCGCCATCCCTCATAAATGACGATCGCTTTGCCGGTTTTTCGCACCGATCCGAGCACGGTCTCCATATCGAGCGGGTTGAGCGAGCGCAGGTCGATAACCTCGGAATCTATCCCTTCATTTTCGAGGGCGTCCGCTGCCGCCATCGAATCGTACACGCATTTGGAGTAGGAGATGAGAGTCACGTCCTTGCCCACACGCATTACGTTGGCTTTCCCGAGAGGCACCACGTAGTCCTCTTCTGGAACATCTCCTTTTATTCCATAAAGCGATTCATGCTCCAAAAACATGACTGGGTCGTCCTGGCGAATGCAGCTTTTGAGCAAACCCTTGGCGTCCGCTGGAGTTGCTGGCAATACCACCCTGAGGCCCGGACAATGCAAGAAATAAGCTTCGAGGCTTTGGCTGTGTTGTGCACCGAGCTGATGACCGCCTCCTTGCGGAGCGCGGATCACAATCGGAACCTTGGCGTGGCTGCCGAACATGTAATGGATTTTGGCCGCGTTATTGACAATTTGATCGATAGCAAGCAGCCCGAAATTCACCGTCATCAACTCGACAATCGGTCTCAGTCCACCCATCGCAGCACCGATGCCGGCGCCGACGATGGTGAGTTCCGAAATCGGTGTATCGCGAACGCGTTTCTCACCAAAGATGGCGAGCAGGCCGTCGGTTACTTTGAAAGCGCCGCCGAAATAACCGACCTCTTCGCCCATTATGAACACGCGTTCATCGCGCTCGAGCTCCTCCCGCAGGGCCTGGTTCAGAGCTTCACGATAGGTTATCTGGGCCATCCGCGCCCTCCCGAGCCGTGCCTGTGTGAAAATCGCCGGGGTCTGGATTACTCCCCAGCGTAAACATGCTTGCCGATTTCATCGAGCCCTGGTTCAGGACTCTCTTCAGCAAATTTCACCGCGTCTTCAATTGCGGCAGCCACCTCAGCGTCGATCTCATCAAGACGGGCCTCGCTGGCCCGCCGGTCGTGCAGGATTTTGCGGCGCAACGCCTTAATCGGATCCCGCTCCTGCCAAATCCGCTCTTCACGCCGAGAGCGATATTCGGCCGGGTCGGACATCGAATGGCCGCGGAAGCGATAAGTCACGGCCTCGATTAGTGAGGGCCCATCACCTTCGCGCGCACGCGCAGCCGCTTCGGTCACGGCGCCGTAAACATCGAGCACGTCCATACCGTCGACCCGCACGCCAGGCATCTTGTAGGGCTCGGCGAAACGGTACAGCTCTTCCTGGCAAATCGCATTCTGTACGAGTGTGCCCATCCCATAGAAATTATTTTCGCAGATGAACACCACCGGCAACTTCCACAATGAAGCAAGGTTCAAACTTTCATGAAAAGCGCCCTGTGGCAGGGCGCCATCGCCGAAAAAGCAGCAAACCACCTCGGGCTCTTCCTTGTACAAGATTGACAGGCCAAGACCCGCCGCCAACGGCAGACCGCCGCCAACAATGGCATAGCCACCCATAAAGCGGAGATTAGCATCGAACAGATGCATTGAACCGCCACGTCCGCGTGAGCTGCCGGTCGCCTTGCCGAACAGCTCCGCCATCACCACGCGTGGCGACGCTCCCTTTGCCAGGCAATGGCCATGCTCGCGGTAAGTTGAGAGTACGTAATCCTTGTCATAGAGGGCCGAGATTGCCCCAACCGCGACAGCCTCTTCACCAGCATAGAGATGGCAAAAGCCAGTGATTTTGCCGCGCGCATACATTTCAGCAGTTTTTTCCTCGAAGCGCCGGATCAAAAGCATGCTGCGATAGAGGTCGAGCAACTGAGCCTCATCCATCGTCAGCAGCGCGCGTTCAGCTATATGTTTGTCACGTTCCAGGGCCATAAAAGCAAACCCTCGGCGCTGGACAGCGCCAGTTATCTGCTAAAACATTAACCCAAATACCGAGGCAAGTAAGCAAGGCCGGGTCCGACACGTCACCCCAGATGAGTTTCACTCCGCTCCACGATCAAAGGCCGACAGCGGAGTGGTGGAGTGTCTGATACTAAGCAACTGCCCGCCACGGAGAAGCCTTCGATTGCTACCGCACGCTGGCTTGGTACAGCGGAAATAGTCAGCAGCTGGTCGCCAATTTGGCACTTCTTCAGAACAATTTGCGCTGTCCGGCTTCCCATACCGGGGCAAAAGAACGCCGATGTAGTGGCGAGGGTCCCAGGCGTTCAAGCACCGCAAAATGTTCGGGCGTGCAATAACCCTTATGTTGTGCAAAACCGTAGCCTGGAAACTGCCCATCGTACTCAATCATCATGCGGTCGCGGGTGACCTTGGCAATAATCGACGCGGCGGCAATACAGAAGCTCTTGCGATCGCCCCCAACGATTCGCGTTTGCGGCAACTTAAGTTCCGGAATTAACCGTCCGTCTACCAGCACATGGTCGGGTTTCCGCAACAACGAAAGCACCGCCCGGCGGCTGGCGAGCATTGTCGCCCAAAAAATATTGAGCTCGTCTACTTCGCCATGGCTGGCCATACCGATGCCAATGGCCAGGGCCTGCTCTTGAATCCTGCCAAAAAAACGCTCGCGCTCTTCGGCCTTGAGCTGCTTGGAATCATTGACGCCCCGGATGAAGGCTTCTGGTTGGAAAATTACCGCGGCAGCCACGACTGGTCCTGCCATTGGACCGACCCCCGCCTCATCCAGACCAGCAACCGTCAGCAAACCGGCACGCCATAGCTTTCGCTCATAACGCAAGCTGGGATGACTGGCCACCGCTATTGTCCCTCCCTCTTAACCGATTATGCAGCGGTGCGAATTCCGGGCAACGCCGCCACCAGCCCAGCTCCGAGTTTATTCCACAGCCAGAAGTTCAGGCGAGGCGCTTCAGCCGAGCCTGCCGCAGCATTTCTGCTATTCGCTCGGGGTCGGGTACATCCCAAAGTCTTATAACGAAGTCGGTGCTTGCAGCCGATGCTATCACAACGTTACCAATCCCCAACACACGTTGCATGAAGGTACGGTCGACTTCAATCGAGCGAACGTCGCCCAACTCCATTTCACGTCGATGGGTCGATACCAAACCGCGGCGTTCAATCAAACGATCGGAGGTGAGGCTCCAGCTGGTATTGCGCCGGTGCATCGTGGCGGATGTGATTACCAGCACAGCTGCCGCCAGCAGGCCTATTCCGATGCGAAAATCAATGTGAAGCGCGAGCAGAATGTACAAGCCTCCGCATGCCAATATCACGCCGAGAACGATTTCGCGGACAAAGTGCCACCATGATGGCAAGATGCGGACGAGCGCGTACTCCCGTTGCGCCGCCGGCCGGGGCGCGAACAGCCGCGTTCCACAGCGCGAGCAGAAAGTCGCTCCCTGGACAACGTCGAACCCACATTGCGGACAGCGCATACCTTCGATGATGTTCAATCACTATCCGATCCGGCGAGCAAGCACGACTGGCTGGTTCGAACCAATTAATGTAAAAATCGCGCATGAAAATCGCACTATTCGGCATCAATACCGGTCCCTGCGCCAATCCCTCCGTAGCGGCAAGTGTAGCGCGAGCCGCAGAGACTGCCGGCTTCGAGAGCCTCTGGACCGGCGAGCATATCGTCTTGCCGGAGCCTCAGGTTCCTCCTTCGCCGGTACCTGCCGATACTCCCTTCATTGATTCGGCCGTTGCGCTCGCCTTCGTGGCCGCACATACCAGTAAGGTACGCTTGGGGACCGGGATCATTATCCTCCCCCAGCGCAACCCCGTGGTGTTGGCGAAGGAGCTGGCTTCGGTCGATGTTTTATCCAACGGACGCCTAATCTTCGGCATCGGCATCGGATACCTGCGGCCTGAATTTGCTGCTATCGGCGCTCCCTTCGATCATAAGGGCCCACGCTCGGAAGAATTTCTGGCCGCAATGATAGCGCTTTGGTCAATGGAGAAGCCGCACTACGACGGACGGTTCGTCTCGTTCAAAGGTGTCAACGCAATGCCCAGACCGGTACAGAAGCCTCACCCCGAGATAGTTTTTGGCGGACACACGAAAGAAGCGTATAGCCGGGCCGCTCGGCTCGCGAAAGGATGGTTTGGCTTCGCCCTGGATCCTGACGGCACAGCAAAGTGCGTCGCGGACCTGAAAAGCGCCTGCGCCGCGGTCGGCAGGGAGTTTGATGATCTTGAGGTCAGTGTGACGCCTCGCGGGAGGATCGACTTGGAGACCGCGAGGCGTTATGCCGATCTGGGAGTTAGCAGGCTAATTCTGCTTCACCGCGGACGCGATGAAAAAGGCGTTCTCGATTTTGTCCGGCAAACCGAGCAGGACCTCATCGGCAAACTATGACGATCTTTTGGGTGATTGTTCGATTTCGCATTCAGCGAGCCTGAGTCTCGCAACATGACAAATAGGAACGGACTAATCGCAGATTAAAGCAGTTATGCATCAAAGAGCTGGCTCTTTCGTTTAAAGTTCGCGTTGGACTGAAGCTAATCAGGATGTGACTTTACTGGGCAGCACTGAGGCACTATGAAGGGAAAAAATACAAGCTTCACGGGGCAGCGCAATACGGGATAAGTTTGCGCAAATAAGATGCCGATGGGGCCACGCTGTGCCGAGCTGCGACAATTCGCGCAGAGTGCAACGCGCCTATTGCGCCACTGGAACATGCGGTAGCCTGTTTAGCGACTGTTTAATCTGTCTGCGGATGGTCTGAGCGCTAGTCCGCGATCAACAACTAGCCCTTTTCCGTCCATATATTCCAGCGTTTTTTCCATTATCTCACCATAAGTCTAACTCAGCGTGTAGGCGGGGCATGCTAATTGCTCTAGCTGCCTACAACTGAGTTTTAGCTAGCTTGTCCGGTCCAGGAGGCAGTTCGCAAGATGAAGATTGATAACAGCAGGGTTATGACAGTAAAGGAATTGTCGGATTACCTCAAGGTACATCCCTCGACTGTGTATCGCCAGTTGAAGCGAGGACAACTGCCTGCCTTCAAAGTAGGTAGCGACTGGCGGTTCAATGTTGAATCTATTGATCGCTGGCGCCTGGAGCAGGATAGCTTTGCCAGCGACGGCCGCGTATAGCCGCGCTGGATATCGCTTTAAGCCGAGCTCGCGAGTTTGCTTCGAACGCGGCAGTTTCATAGAGCGGCGTTATCGCAAGCGGCGGGGCGCTTGAGTATAGGCCGTTCGTAGTCGCCGTCATCGTAGAGCAAGTCTTAACTCCCTCCCGTTATCGTGCTGACGTACTCAAGCGCGAGCGAGCCGCGCAACGGCTCCGCGCGCGCCACGCGAACCAGGATACGTGTGTTCGTAGCGAGATTAGGGGCACCGTGCAGCGTCCCTCGGACTGCATAGGCTTCGAGCTCTGCACTGGTGCCGCCTCGCTGCACGATAGCGTCCAGCGTCTGACCGCGCAGCTGCAGATGGAAGTAACGTAACAACCAGTAACGCTTCGCCCGCCGTTCAAGATCGCGTCCCTCGGCCTCGGCGCTCTCGGATGCCGCGAGCAGACCGAGCAATTCGTCAGCCCCATAAATTGTCGCATGGCCGCCGGCAACGGCCGACACCATTTGCCGCTGCAGCGCGAGGTCCATGTAGCGCCTGATCGGCGAACTCAGCTGCGAATAACAATCGAAGCCGACGCCGGTGTGCACTTCCGGGAAGAGTGAGAGTCGAGCCCGCAGCTGCCCCCCATCAGTGGACGCCGACGGCTGGGTCCGGTAGATAATCGGAATCGCGTTATCAGCGGCGAAACGGGCACCACAATAATTGCTCAACACCATGAACTCGGCCACCAACTGACGGCTCGGCGAAGCATTATCGATCACCTTCACCTCGATCTCGCCGTCAATAACGCGGATTTTGGGCTCGCGCCGCTGTACCAGAACAGCCCCGGCTTCACGCCGTCGGGCGCGCAGCTTGGCCGCGGCGTTGTGCAGTCTACGGAGTATGACAGCGACCTCATCACAAGCGCCCTCTGCGTCATGTTCGAGCAGCCGGTCGGCCTGATCGTAGCTGAGGCGGGCCTTTACCCTTATTACAGCTGGATAAAGAGAAAAGCTGACTATCTCTCCAGAAGCGGCAATTATAACCTTGGTGGTAAACACGTGCCGCTGTTGTCCTGCGATCAGGCTGGCGCGATCGGTCGAAACCGCCTCTGGGAGCATCCGGATGGTCGATTCAGGTAGATAGAAGGTAGCTCCGCGGGCTGCTGCCTCCTTATCCATAGCACCCCCTCTCGCGACGAAATCAGCGACCAGAGCGATATGGATTCGCAGACACATGTCACCATTTGCGAGCATCTCGCATGAGATGGCGTCGTCTATTTCGACTGTCTCCTCGTCATCGATGGTAATCGCTTGGTCATCAGCATCGGTTGCTCGCGCCGGCGGCGTGACGGTAGTAGCTTCGGCGAGTACCGCCTCGCTGAAAATGTGGCGCACGGCACCGATTACAGCGAAACGGGGGCCTTGCGGCGCCGCCCCGAATCGTTCGAGTATCACGTAAGCCGCTTCGGCCGGCGGGACATCGCCGAAAGCAGTCTCGAGCATCATCGTTAACTCGCGGCTGCGAGTATGCGGGTTTTCCAGATAGCGGGTCAGCTCATTAATCAGCGGAGTGGCCTCATCGCGACTGGGGAGGTCGCGCCTTTGCACGACCGATTGCAGGAGGTTGGTTAGCCGGCGACCGCTCTCGCTGCGGAGGCGCAGGCGCTCGTATTGTGTACGCAGCCGTTCCACTTGTTCCGCGCTGCGCGCCACGAAATTCAGGTGACGGCGGACAAAATAAAGCCGATCAGCCATGAGCGCTTCCAGCATCACCGCGACTGCGACTCGGGAGCGCCGGCCAAAAAACAGCTCGGCCAGCTCTTCCGCCGTGTAACTGCGCTCGTGTTCTCGCACAACCTCCCACAGCAGGTTCAGGTCTAGTTCCGCGGCAAGTTGTGCGCGTTCCTCCTCGAGTTGGCCGAGCGCCTCATTCAGAGCTTCACGCGGGGGACGCCTATCGGAATAATGGATCAGCACAAGATCACGCGAGAGTGTGCGCTCGCGACCATTCCGGTCGACGACAACCACCTGATTGGCTGGCTCGCGGATCACGAGTGCGGGCCGCAGGCGTCCGTCGTCGAGATATTCGACCAGTGTGCCGAGGTATTTTTCGGGCACTTGCATGTGATGTTCATTCTGACCCGCGGCAGCAACCGAAACTATACGGAAAGCGGCAGGCAAGCGGAACGAGATAGCTCGCCCGTTCGAGAAGAGGGAAAAAGTGATGGCACTTCCGTCGCCGGCTTTTCGGCGGACGCGGACAAAACGTCAACGCTGAGAGCATATCGGCAGGCCCACGGCCATCTGCTGACGTGGACCAGCCGGAGCAACATCGTCTCAGTTCAAGCGGCAAAAACGGAACAGCGAACTTTCAATTGGATTCAACGGGTGATGATGCGGCCCCCTCAAGCTGGTCACGATGGTTCTCGAACCGGTCCTCGCCCACCTGCAGGCGGGCGAGAACCATAACGGAAATCAGGCGAGGTGCTGACTGATAAACTTCCCGAGACCATCCACCGCCTGCTGACCCTCGGGCAGAAAACCCGCAAACAGCTGGAACACGTGAATCATCTCGGGCCACACTTCCAGCTTGACCTCGACTCCTGCAGCCCGTGCGCGTTCAGCCAATCGGTTGGAGTCGTCCAGCAAAGTTTCAGCATCGCCCACCTGGATCAGCAGCGGTGGCAAACCCTTCAGGTCTGCATAGAGGGGAGCAGCAAGAGGCGTCCGCAGATCCTTCGCGCCCAGGTACGCTGCGGCCATCTGCTTCAACATGTCGCGCCGAACGACCGGGTCGGCTTGTTCGCGCGTCGTCATCGATTCGCCGATTCCCTCCATGTCAACCCACGGCGAAAGACAAACGCCCGCCGCCGGGAGTGGAAGCTTGGCTTCGCGGATAGCCACCAAGGTAGCTATCACCAGGCCACCGCCAGCAGAATCGCCCGCGATCGCCATGCGCGATGGTTGAAGGTCTTGCTGCAACATCCATCGATAGGCGGCTACGGAATCGTCGACCGCAGCAGGAAAGGGATGCTCTGGTGCGAGCCGGTAGTCGAGGCCCAACACGCGCACCTTGGCAGCACGCGACACTCGGCCCATCAGGTCGCGATGGGTTTTAATCGAGCCTAGCACGTAACCACCGCCGTGAAGGTACAATACCGCGCGGTCGCGCGCCGCACCGGGGGCCGAGATCCATTCCCCGCCAACGCTGCCGGCTTTGACCGGCTCGCATTTGATGTCGGCTTCGGCCGGCGCCGCCATCTGCTCGAACAGCGCTCGCATTTCCTGCGGAGTCGAGGCTTGCGTCTGCGACAGGCTTTTCATCGCATCGATCGCTTGTTGCAACTGTGGACTCGCCATCTCCAGTTCTCCCTTTTTTCACCGATCGTCATGGCAAGCCGCGTCAGCCCACTGTTGAGTGCAGGCCTCGATCGATGTTGCACATGAAATTCGGCTCGGCAATCTGTGCGAAGCTTAACTTAGTCAACTTGCGATAGCCAGATTTCACTCGATAACCTTATATGCTCTCACCGGCGTGTATCAGCAGGTTAGCTGTTGCGTAACAGTCCGGCCAGGCCAGCGAACAGCAGAGGCGTAATCGTCCATCCAGCCAGGATATGGACCCACAGATACCATCGAAGTAGACGTGCCGACAGGGTATTGTCCGCTCCCGTCGGCGGAACTCTGCGTTTGCTCGGATGATGATGAGGGTTGGGTCGCCAATATGTACCCTGGTGAAGATCCACAACTGGCAGGAAATTCTCCAGCGAATATACCAGGCTGCTGAACGGCGGATAATGGCGCGGCGGTTTGCCGCTGCCGATAAAGATGCGATATGCGCCTTCCTCGGTTGGTGTGATCAAGCCGGCCCCATAGCCCCACCTGAACAACAGCGCACCCAGCAATACAAAGCCAAAAATCCACCACAATGCACGCAGAGGACGGTAGCCGTACCCGATCGTTACTCGCAATGCCTCCAGCCATAGCCGATTCGCGATTTTCAACCCGCCATATTCGGCCCGCGCATTCTCGCGAGCGATTTCAACTCCCACCGCCGCTTCCTCACGGCCGTCGCGACGTAAAACTTGTGCAAGCTGGCGGTAGGGCTCGGGTTGGACTTGCAGAGCGGTGGGTTGAAGCCGCAACCATTCTAGCCGCTCCTCCCCGTCGGCCGGCCCTCCGGAGAAACTGTCGTAGACGAAGCCATCCAGATAAAGATTGCCAGGCCTCGGCCAGCTCCGCTTATCGTCCCAGAGCGACGCCGCACGAGCATTGCTCAAATCGAGTTCGGTCGAGCCACTTTTGCCGATATCAACCCAGTAAAGCGTTCCGGCGATCGTTGCCCGTTCCGCATTCAGACCATTTTTGCGGTTGCCGATAAAATGTGCGCGATTGACGCTCAGGGATTCGCCGATTCTGGCCAGGCGCAGATCGATCAGACCGGCGGTTTCGACGCCATTTTGCAAAACGACCCCGCCATTTACCGCGACCAGAGCCGCGGCCAGGGGCGGATCGCCAACCAGACGGCTGGCGCTGAGGTCGAGGTTGCCGCCGATTTCAGCGCGGAACAGACTGATACTGTCATAGCGGCCAAGCTGCAGGTCCAGATCGCCTCGTACCTTCGACAGATCACCATCGATCGCGCCGGACCAGCTGCGGCTCAGATCGATGCTGTTGACCTGAGCATATGAGAAGTCGATGCCGTCGGGGATCGCGCAGCCGACCAGGGTTACCGGATGCATCAGCTCCAGGTAGGACAAGTCCAGCTTGCCAATGATACGCGCTGCGGCCAAGCCAACGCCGCTTGGATGCACCAGTTTGGCCGCGTCGGCATCGGAGACCAGCCAGCCGAGCAAATCCGCCCGAACAGTGCGGTCCTTGCCCCAACCTTCGGCTTTGGCCACGTTGTTGACTTGGTCGTCGAGATCCTGAATCTTCGAGGCCCACGCCAATCGCCGGGTCGGCGCGGCATGAAGCATCCTAAGTTCGGAGTCGCTAAGGGCTCCAAACCGCGCCTGCGCCATTTTGATCAGCGCGGCTGCTGCAGCGTCAGTTGGCCCGTTACGCGCGCAAGCTAGCCCAGCAGCCGCGAAGACGAACGCGATTGACAGGGCACTCGCAATCGCCCGCTGCCGACGGAACGGACCCGGTTGCCAACCAGAGTTATCTAAAGGCGGGAGCAACCTCTTCAGCGACCAGCTTCATATTGAGCTCGATATCACTCTGCCGGCAAGCCCAGCTCACCAGGATCGTGCGAGCGCCCGCATCGACGTATTCCTTGAGCCGCTTGCGGCAATCGTCGGGATTACCATACAGCGTATAGCGGCCAGCGATCTTCGAAAAATCCTGCGCGTAATTTTTCCCCAAAGCTCGGGCCGCCTGTTCGCGGGCTTCATCCCGATCCGGGTATACGGAGGCAAAGATGAACAACCCGGGCCGGAAGTGGCTCAGGTCCCGCCCAGCCTCTTTGGCAAACTGATGAATCTTGTCGATGCTCTCGTGCAACATTTCCGGCGTGTACATGTACGGGATCCAACCATCCGCGTAATGTGCGGCCCGTCGCATCGCCGA
>JAMXLL010000218.1 GCA_024281015.1 Candidatus Binataceae bacterium | reverse complement strand
GCCAAGCGCTTGGGAGAGATTGCAGGAGAACGACTATGCCTGCCTCGAGACGCGCGGAGAAATTTTGCGCAATAGTTTGGAGGAGTGTTCTCGCCGCAAACGAGGAATGCTGCATCTAAAAGATGATTACGTGTCCCGAATGCGGGCAGCAGGCCAATGACGATGCCAGGTTTTGTGATCGTTGCGGGCAGGGTCTTGCCAGCAGCCTCGCGCATCCGCTTACTATCTCACTGGTTCCGCTCCAAAATGATACGAACCTCAAGGGTGGCTATCGCATAACCGAGTTGCTAAGCCGCACAGCGCACGAAAATCGTTATCGCGCCGTGCGGACCTTCGACAACGAACGGGTGCAGTTGCGAGAGCAGGAGGGGCCGGCGACTCAGCCGGAAGCAACTATCGCCCGTGAGAACAATTCCAGACCTCCCGGCGAAGACCCCGCCGGGCCGCGTGCGAAAACTGCCGAACTGCGGCGGCAAATTTCCAGGGACTCCGCTTCGACCGCCACACCACCCTGTGGACGTTCGGAATCAGAAGTCAGCGACACCGCCAAAGCTGCTGCTGAGGATAACTCGGATAGCAATTCTTCCCCGGCGGACCAGAAAAACGAGACCGGATCCAGCGAGCCTGCCGAGGATGCGAACGGGACCGGCGTACAGTTATTAACCGAAACCGTCGAAGCCCGTTTACCACTTGCAGCTTCAGGGGCGGAGGATGCTTCGTCCGACGCCTTGCTCCCGGACGAACCCTCGCCCGGAACCACCAACGGCCAGTCGCCTCAAGAGAACGAGGCGCCAGCCGCGTGGGAGAACGACGATCTCGGCGAAGTTTTTGGGCGAGTGTTGGCCCTGTCGATGACCCTCAACCATCCGGCCTTCCAGAAAGCGACAGCCGGCTTCGCGGATCGCGGCCGCGTCTACCTGGTGTACCCCGATGAAGAACTCCGGCCCTTATCGGGTAGAACGGGTGGTTTGCGGATGGATGAGGATGAGGCACTGCACATCACAATCCAGGTGTGTCAGGCAGTTAGTTTCGTTCATCGCCGCGGTTTGCGCGTGAACGACATTTGCCCTTCATCCGTAGCTTGTGCTGCCGACGGCAGGATAAAACTCACCGGCCTCGACTACCTCAGTAACGATAACGAGCTGCAGAGCGAACCTATCTTCAACGATGGGTACACTGCGCCGGAGATTTATCGAGGCAAAAAGGCGGACAAGCGCGCCGATATCTTTTCGATTGGTGCGCTGCTTTATACCTGTCTGACCGGCGAGCGTCTTGACAGCGAGACCTGGCGCGAGGAAGCAGGGCCGGTGCGTTTCTATCCGCCCCACGTGGTCACGCCCGCACTCGAACAGGTATTGCGGCGGGCGCTGCAATTCGATTCCGCAACTCGATGGTCGAGTGTGGAGGCACTCAAGACCGAGCTGGTGAAGATTGCCGCAACTGTACGGCTTCGAGCCGCTGCGCTGACCGACGTCGGCAAAGTCCGCGAACACAATGAAGACTCGCTGCTGGTGTTCGAATGCAGGAGCGAGTCTCTAATCAAACCTGAACAAACTCTGCTATACGTGGTCGCTGATGGAATGGGCGGAGCGGAAGCGGGCGAGGTCGCAAGCTCGATTGCGGTTGAGACCATCCGCAAGTACGTTGAGGAGAAAATCGCCGGGTCAGGAGCTGCCAACGTAGGCGCGACAGTGCAGGAAGCTCTCGAGCAAGCCAATTCGAAAATCATCGAGTACCAGGCCGCTCATCCTGAAGCACGCAGCATGGGCTCGACTGCGGTTGCGGCCTTGGTCAACCCGCCCGACGCTGGCATCGCGTGGGTGGGCGACAGTCGCGTCTATCTTTGCGACGACGGTGGTCTACGCCAACTTAGCAAAGATCATTCGTTAGTTCAGCGCCTGATAGAAATCGGCCAGATCACGCCTGAGGAGGCTCGCCATCACGAGCACAAAAACGTGATAACCCGATCGTTAGGCGCCCGCCCGAACGGACCTGCGGGAGCCGAATCACTATCGGTTCGCCTTAAGCGCCGTGACCGGCTGCTGCTATGCAGTGATGGACTGACGACTCATGTTGAGGACGCACAGATAAGCGAAATCCTGCAGCGGCACTCCGACCCCGCAGCCGCAGCACTGGAGCTCGTCGTAGCGGCGAATGCTGGAGGCGGGACTGACAACGTCTCAGTAGTGGTTGTAATCGCAGGCTGAGTAGATGGCGGATACGCCCAAGCAAACTGCTTCTCCGCAGTCCGATTCCTTGCCGGGTCCGCTGGAAGCAGGCGTGGTTCTGCAGCACCGCTACCGCATCCAGCGACTGCTGGGTGGCGGCGGGATGGGAATGGTCTATCTCGCCCAGGACCAGCGTCTTTCCAATCGTCCTTGTGCCATCAAGGAGATGGTCGATCACTTCATCGATCCACAGCAGCGCGTTGAAGCCAACGAATATTTTGCCCGCGAAGCCGACACTCTAGCCCAACTCAAGCACGCTGCTATTCCAGCGATCACTGATCGTTTCGATCATCAGAACCGCCATTACCTTGTAATGGAGTATGTCGAAGGGCGGAATCTGGAAGAGGAACTAGCGCATCGAGGAGGTCCTTTACCAGAAGGCCTTGTGATCGACATCGCCCGCCAGCTCTCTGATGTACTGGCCTACCTGCACGGGCTGCAACCGCCGATCATTTATCGCGACCTCAAGCCTTCCAACGTGATGCTAACCGGAAACGGCCGGGTGGTCCTGGTCGATTTCGGAATCGCTCGGCTGTTCAAAGCCCAGCGCAAAGGAACCATGATCGGCACGCTGGGTTTTGCGCCCCCGGAGCAGTATCAGGGCATCGCCGACCCACGCAGTGATCTGTACTCTTTGGCCGCGACGCTGCATTACGTGCTGACTGGCCGCGATCCTGAGAAATTCCCGCCGTTCAGCTTTCCGCCAATCCGGGAACTCCGGCCCGCGCTGTCGAGCAATCTGGCCGGCGCGATCGACCGTGCGCTCGCTTACGAAATGGCCAATCGTCCGGCGACCGTCCAGGAATTCCGCGATATGCTGCTCTATGGGCGAGGGCTGGGCACCGCAGTGCGGGACGTCAGTTCCCGTAGCGGGACCGCAGGTCTGTCTATCCCGGCGGGTCCGGCCGAGATGGATGAAGGCCTGACACGAGTCGCGCCTCGCAGTAAAAGTGTTGCACGCCGCGCCGCCGGTTGGTTCATGGCCTTGATGGTACTCGCGGGCATCGCCTTCGGGGCGACTTATGTCTACAACGATCCCGACCTCCAAGCCCAACTCGGTATTACCGGATATGTCAACCAGTTACCGTGGAAACATGAGGAATTGGTGGCCAAGGCCCGCGCTCACCCGCTCGAATTCAACACCATGTCGATCGCCCTTTCGACACGCTCCGGTGAACCGTTATCCGCACCCAAGACCAGTTTCACCGACACCGAAATTTCAGCGAATCGTTATCTGAAATGGCAGGCGACGTTTAAGAACGAGCTAGCGGGTCTGGATAGTCAGGACGACCGCATCGAGGCGCGAATCTTTGACCCGAAAGGTGTTGAGGTCGCCAGTAGCCAGGACCGACGATTTGTTGCACCGGGACAAAGCGCAGTTGATTTCAGCGGAGTCGCGATGATGCCCGATGCCAGCAATGTTGCCATCGGTAACTATAAGCTCGCGTTGTATTCCTCTGATCAACTGCTCGGCCAACAGCAATTCTCCATCTCCGAAGATCTCGCCGCCAAGAAAGCTGCCGCACGTGCAAAGGCAGAAGCGACTGCTGCAGCGCGTGCGGCGGAAGCCAGGCGTGAAGAGGACGCGCGCCGGGTGGCGATGCTGCAGGAACGGATGCATCGGCCGTTGCAACTCGAACAAATAGTCTTTCTTAATACTACTAAAGATGGTACTTCGCTCTCTCCCCCGACCAACGTCTTTAGCGTTTCGAAAGTTTTGTTCGTGGGATGGCGCATCACTTTCGGTAATCGCCTCTTCCGCCTCAACAGCAACCGGTACGAAATCGACGCGGCGTACGTGGCGCCCGACGGTAGCACGCTGGGTAGTGTTCAGGATGTTCAGGTCGTGAACCCGGGCGACGCTCGGGTCACCTTCACTGGCCGGGTGGGCAATTCCGCAGGCGGTGCTTTTCTTCCCGGGAAATATACCGTGAATTTCTATCTGAATGGCCAGTACTTCGCCCGACGGAGTTTCAGCGTCATAAATGATGTAGGAATTCCGTACACACGAGGCGGCGGAGCCGCAGTAGCAAGCAGAACGCCAAGTTCGACTGCCATTGGTCTGGAGATGCCACTGCTGGCGAGCGGAACGATTCAAGGGCTGGCTGGGCACGATTCGCTGCCGCTGGAATTGCGCCTGCGGCCGCAGCCGAATGGCTTCCTGCACGGCGAGATGGTCGTCCATCTCAGTGGCTATGGGGTCACCCCACTGGAAGGTTTCGTGCGCGGCAATCGGGTGCAATTTGAGGTGCCCTACGGCGCGGACACTTTCTTCTTCGAAGGCCAACGCGATCGCGACCTGCTTAGCGGGACCTTTCATTCGAATACTGGCCAGACAGGCAGTTGGCAAACCCATGCTGACTGACCTCGCATCGATCAAAGGGGTACGGTCGGCTCCTCAGACGAGAACCCGTTCTGCTGTCTGGTTAATAGGGATGGAGATTCTTGCCCCGGCCAGCGAGGAATCATCGATATCCAGTTTTTAGTCCAGCTATATTCGTGAGATCTCAACGCGCTGGACTGAGTAAGTTGGTGACTTGGTAGAACTCAATAATGGCAACTAACGTTTCGCGTGAGAAACTGCTTTTTTACGCAGTCGCCGGCGGCCTGGGCGGTCTGGGCGCCTGGGCAACTGCCGAGCCTTTTATGGGGATCCGTAGCCCGTGGGGCAGGGATCTCATTCTCGGTGCGATTGTCGGCCTTTTTATCGCATCGTTCCTCGCGTCAATCGAAGCACTCAGTGTCAGCCAATGGCGCCAGGCCCTGAGCGGTATGAAATCGGGTGCGATGATTGGAATATTGGGAGGCGCGCTGGCGCTGGTCCTGGCGGAAGCGGCATTCGATGTTCTTGGCGGCCTTAACGGCCGAATTCTTGGCTGGGGAGTTGGTGGCTTGCTGGTCGGGCTCGGCGTCGGCTGGGCCACCCGCTCGACTGCCAGGCGGCGTAACGGTGCGATCGGCGGAATGCTGGGCGGCGCAATTGGCGGACTCTGTTACCAGGCCCTGACGGTCACTTTCCCGCAGGCGTTCGGTCGCGCCATCGCGATCATCATCCTGGGGGCGCTCATCGGCTTCTTTATTGGACTGGTTACTGAGTTACTCAAACGTGGCTGGCTGATGGTAGTACGTAGCCAGAGCCGCAATGCGCGCGAGGGCCGTGAGTATCCCCTAACTAAGCCGGTTACGATAGTCGGACGCGCCGAAGAAAGCGATATCGGGTTGTTCGGTGATCAAGGGGTGTTAGCCCGCCATGCGATCATTCGCAACGAGGGCAAAACCTTCTTCGTGAGCCCCACCGGAGGAGCGCAGGTATTGGTCAACCGGCAGCCGGTGCAAGGGCGGTGCGCGCTCAAGAGTGGGGATCGTGTCGAAATTGGTGGAACCTTGTTCCTGTTCCGTGAGCGCGCTCAAGCTTCGCAGAGCTAAGCCAACGGCGCGTTCTCCTGCTCTTTCTGCTTCCTGTATCGGGAAGACCGTCCTGAACGGAGGAGAAGCGGGGGATGAGATAGGCAGCAAAGTCAGGCGGCGAGAACCCCGGCCTGGGGCTTACTTCGGCTTGCACCTAATTTGCTGCTCTATAGGTGTTCTCTCGCTCACGTTCATTAGCGCGTGCGCCTCGACCAGCGAACAGATGCAGCCGCTCAGTTCGCTGCAGGCCGTGCAATATTATCCGTTCCTGGTCAAAGGCTATCAGAATACGTATCCGAAACGGCCTGTGATGGTACTCCCCGCAGTCGACGCCCGCGACTTCAGAGACAACTCCGGTGCTGCTCACTTGCCGGAGAATGGCAAACCCGCAATTGGTCTCGTCCGCGGCAAGAGCGGCGAAATTGTCCAACGCCTTTATGGTCCGGCACTGGAACCACTCGTCCAGCAGTCAATAGTTCAAGCGGCGCAGGAAGCTGGAATGATCGCGTCGAGTTCAGACAACTCACTACAAATAGCTCTCAGTTCGCGTCAGGCCGACTATGTGATAGTTCCTAAGATTGCGCGCTTATGGGTGGATAAGCACCGCGGACCCGACAATGCTGCGGGACCGACATGGTCTGCAACAGCCGAGGTCGCGCTCGACGTGGTTGTTTATAAGGTGCCGTTTAACGTTCCGTTTTGGCAAGGAGAAAGTGAAGCAACCTACGACGATCCTCCGCCACCGGTTGCGGGTGCAGCACCCGAGGACGAAACGGAAATGTATGATGATCCAGGTCAGGTACTCTCGGTTGGACTTACACGAGCAGCGGCTGGCGTGTTCAAACGTGACGATTTGCACACCCTGATCACTCAGGATTCCCCATCTACTCACCAGTGAGGCGGCATCAACTTCTGTCGTGGTGAGGAGTTTCTTTTGGCGCGACTCTTGGCAAGCCCACAATGAGGCGAACCCTGTATCAGGACTTGGCTCCGCCGTGGCACAAGCGTTGCACCTTCCCTGCGGACAAGGGGAATACCACATATGCCACGAAAATATGGTCCCAAAGCTTCGAAGAGCGTCGGTCAAGCAATGCACAAAATGAAGCGTGGCAAGCTTCAATCCGGCAAATCGCGGCGTCGAGTAAAGAATCCGAAACAGGCTATCGCGATTGGCCTGTCGGAGGCCCGGCGAACGGGCGCCAAAGTACCACCAAAAAAAACCTCACGCTCTCGTCCAGCCAAAACCTCAGGTACCGTGCGCAAGAAATCCAGCAATTCTCGAAGCGCGTCTTCTTCAAAGTCGCGCACCCGCACCCGATCCACTTCAAAGTCGCGTTCCACATCAAAGCCGCGAACCACATCCGCGCGCTCGCGGTCGCGCCGGACGACGGGTTCGCGCTGAACGTGTGCGGCAGACGTGGCGAGAAGTCTACCCGGTTGCCAGAGGACCCATGGGCATGAAGCTAATACGTCTATCGGCAATTGTCGCGGCGATTTCGGGGCTCATCGCAGCCGCCGGAGGGTATGGATGTTGGCGCCAGTTTCCTTCGTCGGCACCACCGCTTTACCAACAGTCTTCGTCGACTCAAGCCCCCATAGGCTCCGCATATCCCGGGACGCGCGAGCTGATGGACGCTCCATCCAACGACCCAGCGCTTAACAATGATCGGAATGGTGTCGAGTTGCGGCCCTAGGGGCGTCATGTCAGCTGGAGGAGATTAGCTCGGCGGAATATTGACTTGGTTTAGCGCTTCGAGCTCCTTGCTGATAACCGCCTGCGGCAGGGGAGCATAGTTGAGCGGAGCTGCGTCCTTTTGCCCTTCGGTCAGCGCCCATCTGAGAAAATGCACGATTGCTTCACCCTTGGTGTGATCTTGCTGCTGTTTATAGACGAGCAGCCAGGTGAAGGACGAGATCGGATAGGCCAGCGCGCCACCCTCGTTGGTGATCGACACCCGAAAGTCGGCTGGCATGTTAGCAGAGGCACCGGCAGCGGCGGCGGTCACACCTTTAAGACTCGGTGCGATCCACTTGCCATCATGGTTCAATATAGTGGCGACCGGAATATGATTAGTTAGCGCGTAAGTTAATTCGACATAACCCACTGCGCCGGGTGTTTGCTGAACCAGTCCTGTGACACCTTCGCTGCCTTTACCGCCCAGACCGGCGGGCCATTTGAGCGAGGTCCCGCGCCCGACGCGACTCGTCCACTCAGGACTCACTTTGCTAAGGTAGTCGGCGAAAATGTACGTCGTCCCGCTGCCGTCGGACCGATGAACTACCTGAATTGCTTCATCGGGGAATTTTAGTCCCGGGTTTAAGGAGCTGATGGCGGGATCGTTCCATCTGCTAATCTTGCCCAGGTAAATGTTGGCGATTAATGGGCCACTGAGCCTGACATTCTGAGTCTTCAGCTCAGGAAGATTGTACATTAGTACAACGGCTCCCAACACTGATGGGAAATGGAGCACGGCCGCCGGCATCGCCCGAGCTTGCGCATCGCTAAGGGGAGCATCAGTGGCGCCAATGTTAACCGTGCGATTGCGCAGCATCATGATGCCACCACCCGATCCAATCGATTGGTAATTGAACCGCACGTCCGCATCAACTTTGGTATAGTCGTCAAACCATTTAGAATAGATTGGGTAGCCGAATGTTGATCCCGCTCCGTTGATCAGCATTTGACTGCGCGCCGTCCCAATGAATAGCAGCAAGAAGGTAATCAACCATGTGAACTTGCCGATATAGCTCATTCCGCGTCTTGTTCCTCTCACCATCTGGGTTGCCTAAATGTCTACTCGATGCCCGACGGCAGGTGTAAAGCTACTCTCCGTTCATCGGTAGTATCCCATGCTCCGGGCAGGGGAATCCTATCTCGCTTGTCCCGGAAAGCTAAGCCGGATGATTAAGGATCAGTTAAAATGTGATTGCTTTAGTGCGAATTTCTGGCGCGAAGGAACAGCGCTCTAAGCACCACCAGCGTGTTGGCGGCATCCGGCAATGGGAAGTTCCTTTTACAGCACTTCTTCATTGTCAAATAATGCCATCGCTGCGGAATTTTGCGATGGTTCCCGGATCGTAGCCGAGGCTGGCAAGCACTGTATCCGTGCTGTCGCCTTTTTCCGGCGTCGGCAGCCGCAAGGACCAGGGCGTACGGCTCAACCCCACTGCCTGGCCGAGGAGCTGTTGTCGTCCGCGCCCGGAGTTTTCGATCTCGCGGACAATTCCGATATGTTGAACCTGGGGATCAGCGAAAACCTCGTCGATCCGGTAAATCGGGCCGCACGGGACCCCCGCCGCATTGAGCCTCTCGATCCATTCGGCGGAGCTCCTGGTTCGAGTAATCGTCTCGATTTCGGCGTTGAGCTTATCGCGGTTGCGGAGCCGCACCCGGCCCCCCGAGTAATCGGGATGTCTCACCAGGTGTTCCGCATCGAGCGCCTTGCACAGGCGCGCAAACAGATCATTACCTGAAGCGGCAATATTTATGTGGCCGTCGGCAGTAGCAAAAACCCCAGTCGGAACCGCGGTGGGATGATTATTGCCGGCCTGATCGGGGATTTCCCGATTCAGCAGCCATCGCGCGGCCTGGAAATCAAGCAGTGCGATCTGCGCAGCGAGCAGTGAGGTCTGCACCCATTGACCTTCTCCCGATTGTTCGCGCTCTAGCAGGGCAATGAGAATGCCCATGGCGCAGAACACTCCCGCGGTCACATCCGCGACGGCGATTCCGGCCCGCACTGGGCCTTGTCCCGGCAATCCGGTTATCGACATCAGACCGCCCATCCCCTGTGCGATCTGGTCGAGTCCAGGCCGACCGCTATACGGCCCGTCCTGGCCGAAGCCGGAAATGCTCGCGTAGATCAGCCGGGGATTGATCTCACGCATGCGATGGTAGTCGATACCCAGGCGATGCTTCACGTCAGGGCGGTAATTTTCAACCAGCACGTCGGCTTGCTCCGCGAGCCGTTTGAGAATCTCTACTGCTTGCGGGTGCTTCAGGTTGAGCGTGATGCTGCGTTTGTTGCGATGCAAATTCTGAAAATCGGAGCTATTGCGGGATCCAACCTCGGCGGTTTCTTCCGGGGCCTCAACCTTGATCACGTCTGCGCCCCAATCGGCCAGTTGACGTACCGCGGTCGGGCCGGCGCGGGCCCGGGTAAGGTCGATGACTTTGAACCGTGATAGCGGTAATTTGCTCATCTTTGTCCAGCCTGCTGGTGATGCCCTTGGAGGGATTCATTTCCCCGGCGCGCATCTTCCGTTATAGCGGAATTTTGTCGGAGCTTCATGCAGAATCGGTACGTAAAGCCGAAGGGAAACGAGCCGACACTCGGCGTATATAATAGCCGGGAGGTGCCCAAATGCCAGACAAAGTAGCGATCATTACCGGAGCGGGCAGCGGAGTTGGAAAAGCAGTCGCACTCGCGTTCCTCCGGGAACATTACACCGTCGTGCTCGCCGGGCGAAGGCGCGAACTGCTGCAACAAGTGGCGGCCGAGGGCCACGGTTTTGCCTCCACCTCGCTGGTTGTTCAGACGGATGTTCGCGACCCGCAGTCGGTAAGTAACCTGTTCGGCAGAACACGCGAGACGTTTGGCCGTCTTGACGTGCTCTTTAATAATGCAGGGATCGGAGCGCCGCCGGTGCCGCTCGAAGATCTGGCCATCGACCGCTGGCAGGCCGTGGTTGACACGAATCTCACCGGTGTCTTTTTGTGCACCCAGGAAGCCTTTCGCCTAATGAAGGTGCAAGAGCCGCGTGGTGGACGTATCATCAACAATGGTTCGATCTCCGCGCATGCGCCGAGACCCAATTCGGCTCCTTACACTGCGACCAAGCATGCGATGACCGGTTTGACCAAATCGACCTCGCTCGACGGCCGTAAATACGACATCGCGTGCGGCCAGATTGATATCGGCAATGCGGAAACGGAATTAACCAAGCGAATGGGACAGGGAGTCGCCCAGGCCAGCGGCGTGATTGCGCCGGAACCGACCTTCGACGTGCGCCACGTGGCGGAAGCTGTCCTCTATATGGCCAAGCTGCCGCTTGACACCAACGTCCAGTTCTTGACCGTGATGGCGACCAAGATGCCGTTCATCGGGCGGGGATAGTCACACCGGGGGTCGATAACCGGTGAATGTTGGAGCGGGCTCCGCTGGCGTGCTAGCCTGCACGCGCGCTACAAGCCCGGGGCGGGTTTTCATTAGTAGGTTCTCCATGCCGGGAGCATTGTCCAGTCTCAAAATTGTCGAAGTAGGCGAGATGGTGTCTGCACCTTACGCCACGAAGCTTATGGCCGATTTGGGTGCCGAAGTGGTCAAGGTTGAACGGCCGGGTATCGGTGATCGCGCGCGAACGCGCGGCCCTTTTCCGGGCCATTCGCCGCATCCCGAAAAGAGCGGACTCTTCCTCTACCTCAACGCCAACAAATTCGGTCTTACCCTCGACATCACCAAACCCGAAGGCATGCGCCTGCTGGAACGCCTGGTTGAGCGTGCCGACGTTTTAGTTCACAACATCTGGCCTCCGGAAATGGATCGCATCGGGCTCAGCTACGATCAGATGCGGAGGGTCAATCCACGCCTGGTTATGACCTCGATTGCACCGTTCGGCATGACAGGGCCGAACCGCAATTGGCGAGCCGAAGACTTGACGCTCTGGAGCGCCGGCGGCGTATGTGTGCTCAATGGTGCCGGCCCCGATCACCCCGAATTGCCGCCGCTGAAGACCTTTGGCAGTCAAGCCGGATTCCAGGGGGGCGTTCACGCTGCAGTCGCCACCATGGGTGCCGTACTTGCGCAAGTGCGAGACGGTGAGGGTCAGCATATTGATGTCTCCATTCAGGAATCTCTCGTCTCGCAACTGGAGTTAACGTTCGAATACTGGCCGTACATGGGACTAATTGCCACACGGCTCGGCCGCAAGCCCATACAGCCGATTGAATCAATGCAATGCAAGGACGGCTGGATCTTTCTCTGCTGCGTGGAAGAGCATCAATGGCGCGGGTTCGTAGAAGTGATGGGAAATCCTGAATGGGCATCCGAGGAAATCTTTGCCGACCGGGTAAAGCGCGCCGACAACTGGGAGGCACTCAAGATTTTTCTCGAAGACTATTGCTCGCAACACACTGTGCTGGAGCTTTATAAGAAGGTCCAAGAAAAACGAGTGCCGTTCGCACCGGTATCAACGATGGGTGACTTGCTCAACTCTGAACATCTTAAGGCAAGGGGCTTCTTCGTCGAGATTCCCCATCCCGTAGCAGGTGTGCAAATTTATCCAGGTGCGCCGCTAAAATATCATGCGACGCCGTGGGAGATCCGGATGCCAGCTCCAACCTTGGGGCAGCACAATGACCAGGTGTTGGGCGGCTGGCTGGGATTTGATCAGCCGCGCCTCACTGAGCTCAAACGCAACGGCGTAATTTAAATGGCCAAAGCTCCACTCGACGGAGTTCGAATCGCGGATTTCACCTGGGTATGGGCCGGTCCCTACTGTACCTTGCAACTGGCGCATCTCGGCGCAGATGTAATCCGAATCGAAACAACCAGCCGGCCGTGCATCACGCGCGTATTGCCGCCGTGGCCAGAGGGCAAGCCGGGAGGACTCAACCGCTCGGGCTACTTCAACCAATACAACCAGGGTAAGCGCTCGCTCACTCTCAACTTCAGTCATGAGGCCGCGCGCGAAGTCGCCCGCCGATTGGTGGCCCGCAGCGACGTGGTCACCAATAATTTTGCCCACGGGGTCATGGAGCGGATGGGCTTTGGCTATGAAGCCCTCAAGCAGGTCAAGCCGAATATCATTATGATCTCGCTCTCCGGCTACGGTGATACCGGACCTTATCGTGATTACGTCGCCTACGGTCCGGCGCAAGTGCCTCTTTCCGGCCTATCGGCGCTCACCGGTTACAAGGGATGGCCGCCGATGCACAGCGGCTTCAGCTATGCGGATCCGAACGCGGGAGTGCATGGTGCTTTCGCGATACTGGCTGCATTGTATCATCGCGCCAAGACCGGCGAGGGCCAGTACATCGACATGAGCCAATGGGAGTGTGCGATGGCATTGCTCCCGGAAGGAATTCTCGAATATACCTTCAACGCTCATGAGCCCGAGCGCATCGGCAACTCCGACCCGCAGATGGCGCCTAACGGAATATACAAGTGTCTGGATCGTCCCGACCGGATCGCTGGTAATGTAATCGACCAGTTCGTTGCAATCGTATGCACCGACGATGTTGACTGGCGGAGACTCGCGCAAGCGATCGGACAACCAGAACTCGCCGGCGATTCGAGATTCGCTACATTTGAGGCGCGCAAAAGAAACGAGGATGAACTCGACGCGATTATTACGCGTTGGACCTCGCAGCAGCGCGCCCGCCAAGTTGCAGAGATGCTGCAACAGGCCGAGATTCCTGCCGCGGTGGTTGCTGATAACAAGTATCTGTCGGAAGAAGATGCCCACCTGAAAGCCCGCGATTATTTCGTCTATCTTAAGCATCCGGAGGTGGGTACCAGGCAGCACGCCGGCATGCCTTGGAAGATGAGTCGTACAGAGACCACCGTCCACTCTGCTGCGCCTACCATTGGCCAACATAACGAGGACGTGTTGATCGAGTTGCTAGGTTACAGCAGGGAAGAGGTCGCCCAAATGCGCACTACCGGTATTTTGGACTAACAGCAGTCCGTCGGGTTCCTGACGCCCGGACCACAAGTCATGAGATATTTCTCTTACTGACGAGCGAGGTCATGATGAGGTGACCCGTCGTTCCAACGCATTGGAGAGGCACCATGGCCGAATTGAAACCGCTCCTGCAGGGTCTTGTTTTTCCTGAGGGACCGCGTTGGCACGAGGGAAAGTTGTGGTTCTCCGACATGCATGCACATATGGTCCGCACGGTAGACCTCAACGGCTACGTGGCGGACGTGGTTGAAGTAAGCAATTGGCCATCAGGACTCGGCTGGCTACCCGATGGTGACTTGCTAATCGTTTCCATGACCGATCGCAAATTGATGCGCTATTCAACGGGCCAGCTGCAGGTTCACTCAGACATAAGCCAGCTTGCCTCGTATTATTGCAATGACATGGTGGTGGATGGGCGCGGCCGCGCGTACGTCGGCAATTTTGGCTTTGACCTCTTCGCGGGCAGCGCGCAGAAACCGGCGGAGTTGGTACTGGTGGATTCAGACGGCTCCGCGCGCATCGCTGCAACCGGGCTTGAATTCCCCAACGGATCGGTAATCACTCCCAACGGCAACACCTTGATCGTCGGTGAATCGCTGGGCCATCGCCTTACCGCTTTTCATATCGAAGCTGATGGGTCGCTTGCTAACCAATCAATCTGGGCGGAATTGGGGGATGCGGTACCGGACGGAATCGCCCTCGATGTCGAAAACGGGCTGTGGGTCGCGTCGCCGCTCACCCGGGAACTCCTGTACGTCGAACAAGGCGGCCAAATCGCCCAGCGGTTAAAATGTGAATCGATGCCGATCGCTTGTGCCCTGGGGGGAACAGCTCGCAAGACGCTCTTCGTTCTGCTCGCCGACAGCATCAATCCAGAGGAATGCCGCGCCAAAAAGAGCGCGCATATCGACATAATGGATGTCCCCACAGCCGGCGCAGGCTGGCCCTGAGCCATTTTCTCTCCGAATTGACTCGCAAAAAGCGCCTCGATCGATTCCTCGAACCGTTGCCATTGACATCGATGCCGCCGCAGGTCTAGGACACAGATTAGGCGAGCTTGGGAACAAATGTAGTCGTACTAATCCTGGCAGGCGCAAGGCCTGCCCGGGCGGCGGCTAAGGCCGACCGCAGGAGGTGAGTCATGGCTCAGTTCGACACCATTATCAAAGACGGAATGATTGTCGACGGCACCCGCGTCCCTCGCTATAAGGCCGACGTCGGGATAAAAGATGGCAAGATCGCGAAGATCGGCCGGCTCAATAGCAGCGATGCCGGCAAGGTTCTCGATGCCTCGGGGCAGATCGTCGCGCCCGGCTATATCGACCTACATACCCATTACGACGCCCAGATCCATTGGGATCCGTACTGCACGATCGCAAGCTGGCACGGTGTGACCTCGCTCACAATCGGCAACTGCGGTTTTGGTTTTGCGCCGGTGAAGCCGCGCGATGTTGAGCGCGCGATGATGGCGCTGTCGCGCAACGAATCGATTCCGCTCGAGCCCATGCGAGTGTCGATGAAAGTGGATTGGGAGACCTTTCCTCAGTACATGGACCACCTGACTAAGATGCCGCTAGGGATCAACCTGGGTCATCTCCTGCCGACGGGCCCAGCGGTGGCGTACGTGATGGGCGGCTTTGACGAGGCGAAGAAGCAGTTCCCGGGCGAGCGCGAGATGTTCGAGCTCAAACGTATTCTGCACGAGGCGATGGATGCGGGTGCTATGGGCTGGTCATCGCAGCGGCTGGTGCCGGAGAGCCGGGTGTCCGTTCAGCGGGACTTCGACGGCACTCCAATGATAACCGATATCCTGCCAGACGATTTCTATATCGAGATGGCAAAGTATTTGGGCGAGCGAAATGACGGCTGCATCCAATTCACCCAGTCCGGAGCCAGCAAATCTACCTTTGGCATTGATGACGATTTCCGTTTCCTCGAACAGCTAGCCAGCGAGAGCCGGCGTCCACTCCTCTACAATGCGGTTTTGATCGTCGACAAGCACCCGGAATCACATCGCGCCCAGCTCAACTGGTTGCGCGACGCTAATGCCAAAGGCTTACGTATCTTTGGTCAGGCAGTAACCGCACGGGCGCCGGTGCGGATGACGCTGGAGGACTGGAATCTGTTCGATAGCGTCCCGGCTTGGCGCGAGGCAACCCTCGGCGGCACCGAAGAGCGCAAGATGAAGCTGCGCAAGCCGGAAATTCGCGCGTCGATGCGCAAAGAGTACGACGAGGGCGGGATGGAAACGCTGGCGCTGGTCTTCGGCGAGCTGCCCAAGTGGATCGCACGCAAGGTCCGCCGTAGCGATCTCAAGGAGAAATATGAAGGATTGTCGGTTGAGCAAATCGCCGAGCGCGAACATAAGCACCTGATAGATGCGATGCTCGACCTGACGGTGGCAGACGATCTGCACACCGAGTGGGCGGGACCCGTCACCAACGCCAGATCTGAATTGTACGGCGAACTGCTGGCCGCACCTTATATGATGCCGGGCGTGTCCGATGGCGGTGCCCACATTAAGTTCATCACCCCCGGAATTTTCCCTACGGAGGTGCTGGCGTGGCTAGTCCGTGACGTTGGCGCGCTGTCACTCGAAGAAGCGCATTTCCGCCTGAGCGGTTTGCCTGCCTGGGCCGCGGGCTTCAAGGACCGCGGCACGTTACGCGAAGGGATGGCGGCTGATGTGGTCGTATATGATCTGAATAAACTCAGAGCGATGCCCGAGGAAATCCTGCACGATATCCCTGCCGATGAATGGCGGCGGGTGCAGCGCTGCGAAGGCTATCGTTGGGTGATGGTCAATGGTCAGCCGATTTTTGAAGAGAATCATTGCACGGGTGCAACGCCGGGTAAGCTGCTGCGACATGGGAGGTCGGCTGCGTGATCGAGGCTCGAGATTTGCCGTTGTGTGATTGAACCGGTGGGCCGAACCGCGCAAGCGGCTCGGCCCATGCCTTCTGCCCGTTTTGTCTTGCGAATGCCAGCCGCGGCCGCCTGTTACTTGGATGAGAGGTGAACCAGCCCGTTTGCAGTTTCCGCTTCGGGCGCGCATCGTATGCGTCAGATTATGGGAGCGCGATAATGAAGGGCGTAGTTTTTCTCGGCAATCGGAAATTGGAACTGCAGGATTTTCCTGACCCCTCTCCCGGTCTGGGCGAGGTGGTGGTGGCCATAAAGGCTTCGGGAATGTGCGGTTCCGACCTGCATGTCTATCGGGCGTCAGGTTCGCAGAACGCGCTCGGGTTTGCCGTATCAGGTCCGGCAATCGCCGGCCATGAACCGTGCGGAGTAGTAGCCGAAGTGGGACCGGAAGCCAACCGCCGCTTAGCGCGGATCGGTGAGCGCGTAATGGTGCACCACTATTTCGGCTGCGGGGTCTGCCAGCACTGCCGCACGGGATGGTCACAGATGTGCATCGAAGGTGCCGCCGTCTATGGCGTCACTCATCATGGCGGCCACGCTCCGTATATAAAAGTGCCCGCCGCCACTCTGGTGCCGTTGCCTGAGGAACTTTCATTTGAAACGGGCGCGGCTATCTCCTGCGGAACCGGGACTGCGTACGGCGCCCTACGCCGAATCCATCTTTCGGGGCGCGACACAATCGCCATTGTCGGGCAGGGTCCGGTCGGTTTATCCGCAACTCAATTCGCTGTGGCAATGGGTGCGCGCGTGATCGCACTCGATCTCAGTTCGGAGCGATTGTTGCTGGCCAAGCGTTTCGGTGCCGAAATTACGATCGATGCCGGCGGCAGCGACCCTTTGGGCGCGGTGAAGGACGTCACCCATGGACGAGGTGCGGATTTGACCCTCGATACTTCAGGGCGGCCCGAAGGACGCGTTCTGGCGGTCAAAACCGCCCGCGCATGGGGCACTGTTTGCTTTGTGGGCGAAGGCAGCAATGTCACTATCGAGGTTAGCCCCGATATGCTGCGCAAGCAGCTTACCATTATCGGCTCGTGGACGTTCTCGACGGTCGGCCAGGCGGAATGCGCACAGTTCGTCAGCGAGCGGAGAATCCCGGTTGCTGACTTGTTTACCCACAGGTGGCGATTGGAACAGGCGGACGAAGCCTACAAGCTGTTTGATAGTCAGACCACGGGCAAAGGCGTTTTTCTAATGTAGCGTTCGAGACGCTGCTCCCTGGCAGAATGCTTTACCTCAGCAGCACTAGTCAGACGAAAGGCACTGGACTCAACACACGCCTGTGAACACCTATCACATTGCTGTGCTCCCCGGTGACGGGATCGGTAAAGAAGTGGTGCCGGAAGGGCTGAAAATGCTGCAAGCAGCTGGCGCGAAATTTAACATCGGGTTTCGCTTTCAGCATTTCGATTGGAGTTGCGAGACTTACAAAAAGATGGGCCGCATGATGCCAGAGGATGGCATTGCGCGTCTGCGCGACCATCATGCAATCTTTCTCGGGGCCGTCGGCTTCCCCGGCGTTCCCGACCATGTATCGCTATGGGGCTTGTTGCTGCCAATCCGGCGCGAATTCGACCAGTATGTGAATCTTCGCCCGGTGCGGCTGCTGCCAGGGATCGTTCCTCCGCTACGAGATCGAAAGCCGGGCGATATTGATTTCTGGATTGTGCGCGAGAATACCGAAGGAGAGTATTCACAGATCGGTGGTCGCCTTCACTCGGGTACCAGCGAAGAAATCGTGGTCCAAGAAGCGATTTTCACGCGCCGCGGCACTGACCGCATTATTCGGTACGCTTTCGAGTTAGCGCGCCGGCTGGGGCGCGATCATGTGACATCGGCGACCAAGTCCAACGGCATATACCATTCGATGCCTTTTTGGGATGAACGCTTTGCCGCGATCGCCTCTGAGTATCCCGATATCACTGCAGACCAATACCATCTAGATATTCTCGCCGCCCGATTTGTTATCTCGCCCGAGCGCTTCAGTGTAGTAGTCGGTAGTAATTTGTTCGGTGATATCCTGTCCGATCTCGGCCCTGGTGTTACAGGTACAATTGGCGTGGCTCCCTCAGCCAATATCAACCCCGAGCGGAGCTTTCCCTCGATGTTCGAGCCGGTGCACGGCTCAGCGCCGGATA
>JAMXLL010000217.1 GCA_024281015.1 Candidatus Binataceae bacterium | reverse complement strand
AGCAAGAATTTGTCTTGAAGTGGGACAGGCTTTCCAGCCTGTCGTTTGCCGCCCGGCTCAGGATGACAGAACACCAATCCTGACTATCTATCTGGCGTGAAACTATGGAAAAAGATCTGCTTCGTCTGCCTTTTGTGTCTGCTAACGGTGGTGGCCTTACCGGAGCCAACTTATAGAGGGGACCAGAACAAACAGGTCATGGAGTCGCTAATATTTGATGAAACAATAACGGTAGTTGGTAGTAAGCCCTTCGTCGATCACGTGATCAAAGCGCTTAGCCTGCTGCAGAGCAGATCGCCTTCCGGCTATCCTGTCGTCAAGAAATATATAGGGAGGATTAAAGAAGGAACCACCAGCGGAATGTACGCTTATTATAATCCTCCAACATTTCAGCTGAGCGCAAAAGAAGCACTTCTCAACGAAAGCAATAAGGATTATGCACTACAATGGTGTGCGAGCGCTATTGGGCATGATGCTTATCATTCAAAAAAATACCATGACTATCAGCAAGCCCATGGACACTCTCCAGGTGGCCACTCCTATCCTCCAATCCACGTATGGATAGGTGAAGCTGTCGAGCGCGAGTGCCTTGCGTTTCAGAGGAAGGTTTATGCTGAGATTGGGGCGTATCAAACGATTCGCGATTATTTGAAAAGCTGTGATGGTACATATTGTAAAGCGCCACGAACCTGGTAGTTAGTCAGTTTCCGCCCGCTAGTCACTAAGTTGCCATAGCACCCGGAAGTGACACTCAGCGAAATCGCACGGCTGTTGACTCTACCGCTCCTGGCACACTTACGTCCGTGTGTCGACCCAGCCTCATTCGCCAGCCTACGGTTCCGAAAGCAGCGCCGGCGGTGCGTTGTCGACCCATTCGGTCTCGCGTTCGTAGGCCAATGCGAGTTGCAGACAGGCGAACTCGTCGAGATTCGGCGCGACAATCTGGATACCCATAGGCAGACCCCCGTCGCTGAAGCCGGCGGGCACATTGAGAGCCGGACATCCCGACATCGTCGCGGGAATCACGACTTCCATCCACCGATGGTAAGTATCCATCTGACGGTCATTGATCTTTTCTGGCCAGTGAAGTTTCGCGTCAAAGGGGAATACCTGGGCGGAGGGCATCACCAGGTAGTCATATCGCTCGAACAGTTTTCGCACCGCGTGATACCACTTGGTCCTTGCCAGAGAGGCGTCATAGACCTCGGCGGCGCTCAGTTTGAGACCTCGTTCGACCTCCCATTGTGCCTCCGGTTTCATCTGTACTCGTTTTTCCGGCTCGACATAAAGCGGCTTTAACGATGCACTAACCTGAGCGGCGCGCAGCACCAGCCAGTTTCGCCAGACCTGTTCGATCGGATAATCCGGCAATGCGTGCTCGACTGTGCATCCCAGGTGCTCGAATACGCGTATCGCGCTCTCGCATAAATCGAGAACGCCCGGCTCAAACGGCAGATACCCACCGAAATCACCTGACCAGGCGATTCGCACTCCCTTAAAGTCACGCTCCAGGGCAGCGGTAAAGCATGCGGGATCCTCGCGAACCGAATATGGCACGCGGGAGTCGTAGCCCGCGATAGTCGAGAGCATCATCGCCAGATCATTCACCTTCCGAGCCATCGGTCCGTGCACCGACAGCCCGGGCGAGAAGACCTCGCGCCAGTCGGATGGTACGCGCCCGAAAGAGGTGCGAAAGCCGAGCACATTATTAAAAGCTGCGGGGTTGCGCAGCGAGCCTGCGTGATCGCTTCCGTCGGCCACCGTCATTATTCTCAGCGCCAGTGACACCGCAGCTCCGCCGCTGCTGCCGCCGGCCGCCCTGGTCTGGTCGTAGGCGTTCAGGGTGGTGCCGAACACAGGATTGTAGCTGTGAGAGCCCAATCCGAACTCAGGGGTGTTGGTCTTGCCGATTATAATTGCGCCGGCGCGCTTTATTCGTTCGACCAGAATCGAGTCGTAAGCAGGAATGAAGTCTTTGAATAGCGGCGAACCCAGGGTTGTGCGAATTCCTGCGGTAGCCTCGAGGTCTTTTATCGCTTGCGGAAAGCCGTGCATCCACCCCATGTATTCGCCATGCCCGAGCTGCGCGTCTCGAGCCCGAGCTTCCTCGATAAGCTGGTTTCGATCCCGCAAGGAGACGATGGCATTGACCCGAGGGTTCAGCTGCGCGATGTGATCGAGATACGCAGTCATCACTTCGACGCATGACAGATGCTTAGTTCGAAGCGCCTGCGACAGCGCGAGCGCATCGAGCATTACAATCTCGCGATATCTGCTCACCGGACATTCACAGTAGTCTGATCACAATCTTTTGCTCGAGCCTCCCGATTCCTTAGCTTCCTCCTTAGCCGTCAAGGTCGCGTCTGGCTGGTGGAGAGCTTTGACCACATTATCCGGCATGCCGGCGAGCTGGAAGAAAAAAGCCGAATACATCCGGCAGAATCCGGCCAACCAAGGCCTGGAAGATCACCCCAACGGCTATAGGTGGCTGCTCGTCAAGAAAAGCACAGGCTAAAGCCTGTGGCCACCAAGGCAGACATGGTCCGTCGAGGTTGCTTGAACAGTTATCTGCCGGATGAATGTTTCTAGTGGCCACAGGCTTTAGCCTGTGTTCCTCTCGGAAAGAAATCGTCCGTGACTCGAAGACGTCCAACATCGGTCAAGTTCAGTGATTTCCGGGCGATCGATCCCTGGAAATCAAGCGAGCGCGTCGTTCGCAGCCGCAAGCTGCCAGACCTGGAAGTGGCCGGCGCTACGTACTTCGTTACGTTTCCCTGTCAACGAATGCTGCCCCGCTTTAACTTTGAGCGTGTGGTGTGCCCGAAATTGGCAAACTAAGAGTTTAAGTCCTTTCCGCCGAACCGGTTGCTAATCCTTAAAAAAGGACAATAGGTGCTGCAGAGTGGCCTCCGGCGCTTCTTCCGGAATGAAGTGGCCACATTCGACCGGTTCGCCGCGCACCTCTTCGGCCCAGCTCTTCCAAACCTCATCGAGCCGGGCACGTGATCGGCGAGCACCCCACAGGACCAGCAGAGGCGAGCGAATCTTACGGCCGGAGGCGCGGTCGGCCTCGTCGAAGGTGCAATCGCAAGTTATGCCGGCACGATAATCCTCGCAGGTGGCGCGAACCATTTCCGGGTCGCGAAACGCCTTGTGATAGTCAGCAAGTGCCTCAGGTGTGAAAGCGTCGCCGGCACCACGCCAGGCTCCGAGTGAGTGGTCGAGGAAATAATCGGGGTCCTTGCCGATCAGGGTTTCGGGGAAAGGGGAGGGCTGAGCAAGAAAATACCAATGATAAGCGGCGCGGGCGCTCATCCGATTCATCCGCTCAAATTGTTCCAGGGTCGGGATGATATCGAGCACGGCGGCGCGGCGTACGCGTTCGGGGTGATCCAATGCCAGGCGATACGTGACCCGCGCGCCACGATCGTGTCCGGCAATATCGAACTGCTGAAAACCGAGCACCGCCATGACCTCGACGAGGTCGCGCGCCATCTCGCGCTTCGAGTACGTCAAATGATCGTCATCGCTTGGGGGCTTGCTGCTGGCCCCATAGCCGCGCAGATCAGGCGCCACGACGGTAAAGCGTTGGGCCAGTGCCGGCGCAACTTTGTGCCACATCACATGCGTCTGTGGATAACCATGCACCAGCAGCAGCGGCGCACCTTGACCGCTGCGAACGAGGGCGATTTCGGCCCCCGAAGTCCTGATGCGATGAGCGGTAAATCCCTCGAACATATCTGCCTCCAGGCTGCATTTCGAACGCAGCGCGATTAGCAACTGGTCACATGGATGCTTACCAGTCTGCAAAGCTTCATCGGCTTGAGAGCGCGCGCTTGAGCATGCGAGTGCTCTGTGCGCCGGGCCGCAGATAAACGATGAAGCTGGAGATTTTGCCGGCCTGATCGACAGTAAAGTGGTCGACTGCGACAGGTGCAAATTCGCCGCTTCGGTTGTCTTTGTTCTCCAGCTCCATCATGCACTCGCGGCCTTGCTCGAAAAATCTCGAAGCGCGCAACTCAGGCTTGAGCCGCGGCAAAAAACGGGAATAGAAGGCGCCTATCTCTTTGGAGCCGTGGCGCGTCTTGCCGTCCGGTCCGTTATAGACCGCGTCATCGGCAAAAAGACTACCGACCGAATCATACTTCCCGGAATTAATCATCGTCACATACTCGTGCGGAGTGGTGCATCCGCCCTGGGCATCAGATGCGCGCTGATCAGGGGTTTGCCCGTAAGCACTGGATAGCGACACCGTCAACAGATATATCAGCATCAGTGCTACCACGCGTTTATTCATGAATTTCCCCTCGACGCTAATTGCCCCAGGCGCTGCCGCCGTCGACATTGATTGCTTGACCGGTTATCCATTTGCCGCGCTCACTCACGAGGAAGAGCACAAACTCGGCGCATTCGCTGCCGTCGCCAGGGTAGCCAAGCGGAATCATAGTCTTGACGAAATTTCGCCATCGCTCGCCGCGACCGAGATCGTCCATCCTGAAGGTGTCGATGACTCCCGGACAGACGGCGTTGACGCGTATGTGATGGGGCGCGAGTTCGAGGGCCATCGAGCGGCTCAGGGCATTGATTGCGGCCTTCGATGACGCATAGGCCGCGGTATTCGGTGGCGCGAGCTTGCTCGCAATCGAGGAGATATTGACGATGCTGCCTCCTTCACCCTGAGCGATGAGCTGGCGGGCTGCGGCGCGGGACATCAGAAAGGTCCCGTCAACATTGGTCAGGATCACCTTGCGCCAGACTTCATAGGGCAGGTCAATTACCGGCAGGCGGTCCGGTCCGCGCGCCGCGCTGGCATTGTTAATCAGCATGTCGAGCCGTCCGAATTCCGCCACGGTGCGCTGAACCACCTGCTCGACTGCCTGTTCGTCGCGGACATCGGACACCAGCGGCAGGCAGCGCGCGCCGAGTTGGCGTAGTTCATCGGCCACACTTTCGATGTCGTGCCATCCGGCCGCTTTTTCATCTTCGGGATAGTCCTCTGGACGGCGCCCTGTTCCTGTGATGAGGACTGAGGCGCCCGCCTGGCCCAATATCTTCGCGATCGGCCGCCCGATGCTGCGCATCCGCCCTGCGCCAGTGACAATTGCAACCTTGCCGGCGAGTTCCTGGTTCATGAGCTAGTTTGGCCTCCTGAAGCGACCTTAATCGCATCCGTTGCACATCCTCGCGATCTGGCGGGAGCCTAGCCGAGACAGTTATCGTGCGACAAGCGGGCGAGTAACCTTGAATCAGCTGCAGGAAGGCGGCTCGTTCCACGTCTCTTGAATCATGGAGCGGGCGGTCGCTTCTGGAGGAGCGCGCAAATGACACCGGATGGATTCGCTGCTAGGCCGTACCTTTCGATCCCTGCTGAGTTCAATATCGCAGTGGCGATCGTTGATCGGCACGTCGCTGCCGGGCGCGGCGCCAAGGTGGCCGCCTGGTTCGGCGACCGAACCTATACCTACGCGGCTCTCCAAGAAATGTCCAATCGTTTTGCCAACGTTCTACGGGGGCTCGGGGTTCAGCGCGGCGATCGCGTGATGTTGCGGCTGGGTACCAATCTCCATGCGATGGTCGCGATACTGGGGACACTGAAGCTCGGGGCTGTTGTAATTCCGTCGAGTTTCCTGCTGCGCGAGCATGAAGTAGAGAAAATCCTCGGCAACAGTGGCGCGACCATAGCCGTCTCAACCCCGGAAC
>JAMXLL010000216.1 GCA_024281015.1 Candidatus Binataceae bacterium | reverse complement strand
GACCCTAACCCGCTCGACGCTCATCTGCGAATTGGAAGCAACTATAGGCCGCACCAGGTTCAGACGCGCTTCGATTTCAGTGCAGAGGATGGACTCGCCGGCGCGGCGCTCAAGTGTGTCGGAATTGGTAAATGTCGCAAGACTGACGCCGGTGTCATGTGCCCCTCTTACATGGCGACGCGCGAGGAAGCGTATTCGACGCGTGGGCGTGCTCACTTGCTTTACGAGGGACTGACCGGTGACTTGCTGCCCGGCGGTTTCGCCGATCCCGCGCTACACGATGCACTGGACCTTTGCCTCTCATGCAAAGCGTGCAAAAGCGAATGCCCGGCGTCGATAGATATGGCGGCTTACAAGGCAGAATTTCTCGCCAATTTCTATCAAATTCACCGCCGCCCGCTGCCGGTCGAGTTCTTCGGCCACATCCATGACATTGCCCGCGCCGCATCGCTGGCGCCCCGACTGTTAAACGCGCTGCAACGGAGCCCAGCCGGTTCAGTTTTGCGCCGCGCGCTGCAGGTCCATCCCGAGCGCATGCTGCCGAAATTTGCGCTCCAGCCGTTTCGCCGCTGGTTTGAACACCGGCGGAGGCAAATTGAGAGCAAACCGGAAGTGTTGCTGTTTCCCGACACATTCAGCAACTTCTTCGAACCCGAAGTCGCAATCGCCGCGACCGAGGTGCTCGAACTGGCCGGGTTCAGGGTCGTGCTGCCGCCCAAAGACCTTTGTTGCGGGCGGCCGTTGTACGAGGCCGGCAAGCTCGATGCGGGGCGCTCACGCCTGCTCGAAATCGTTACGGCACTGGGTCCGTTTATTGACCGCGGCGTGGCTATCGTCGGCCTCGAGCCGAGTTGCCTGTTGACCTTGCGGGACGAGTTGCCCTCGCTTTTTCCGCGCCTTTCCGGTGCTCATAAATTAGCGCAGAGTGCCATGCTGCTCGACGAATTCCTGATCGCCAAGGCTCCCCATTTCCGCCCACCAGTGCTCAGCGGCACCGCTCTCGTTCATGGCCATTGCCATCAAAAAGCGTTAGCCGGGATGAACAGCGAACTGACATTGTTGAAGAAAGCCCAAGGGCTGCGCGTCGAAGCCCCGGACGCCGGATGCTGCGGGATGGCCGGGGCTTTCGGCTATGATGCTCGCCGTTTTGATATCTCGCGGGCGATTGCCGAACGTGTACTGGTCCCGGCTGTCAACCAAAGCCCACCGGACACTTTGATCATTGCTGACGGTTTCGCTTGCCGGGCGCAGCTGCGGCAATTCTGCCCGGGCCGGCAGCCGATGCATTTGGCCCAGGCCTTAACCCTGAAGCAAGAAGACCCGGCCGAAGGATAACACTGATATGCGACTCGGAATTACTGTTCCCCTCGATGGTTTCCAGAACCGTCACTTCGTCGAACTGGTGCGGCATGCAGAAAAGCTTGGCTATGCAGATGCCTGGAGCTACGAAACCCTCGCGGGTGATGCGTTCACTCCGGCCGCCGCAGCCGCAACGGCTACCGAACGAATTCGGATCGGAACTGCGATCGTGCCGGTCTTCACACGCCCCGCCGCACTGATCGCGCTTTCGGCTGCCGCCGTTCAGCAGTTCTCCGGCGGACGATTCGTGCTTGGAGTAGGCATCTCAACCCCCACAATTGTCGAGCAATGGATGGGAATTCCGTATCGTTTACCTCTGACCCGGTTGAGGGAGACTATCGCGGCGTTGCGAGCTGCTTTTACGGGACAGAAAGTCACTACCGCGGGCAAGGCGATCAAGATCAACGGCTTCCGGCTCGGCACGCCACCCGAAACACCGCCGCCAATATATATTGGGGCGCAGGGTGAAGTGATGCTCCAAACCGCCGGTGAATTAGGCGACGGCGCGATCGTGAATTACATCACGCCCGAGACGTTCCCTCGCATGCTGAACGAAATCCGCCGCGGCGCACACAAGGCGGGCAAGAACGCTGATTCACTCGACATTGCCTGCCGTATCCTGGTCGCGGTAGACGAGGAGCAGGATGCAGTGCGCGAGAATCTGCGGCGCGAGTTGACAGCCTACTTGACCGTTCCCCAGTACAATCGCTTCTTTCAATGGATTGGATATGGTGACGAGGCGCGCGCAGCGCTCGAGGCGTGGAACGCCGGCGACCGCCGCAAGGCACTTTCACTTGTGCCCGACTACATGCTCGAATCAATCTTCGTCTTCGGCACCGTAGAACAGATCGTCCGGCGACTGCGCGATTACGAACAGGCGGGAATCACCACGACCGCCCTCCAATTTACATCGTTTCAACCCAACCCGGAACAAAAGCGGCGCCGGGTGATGCAGACAATGGAAGCAGTGATCAGCGAATGGCGCTGATCATGCCAACGAGCAGCTACTTAAAACCAAGAACAGCGTTGCCATCCCGACTCCGCAACGGTGGGCTGGTTCGCTAGCAACTCTTCGACAATCTCGAAATACTCATCGTCGGGCTTGGGCAACGAGCGCACAAGACTGGCGAGTTCAGCGCCGCTAAACTTCTATGATGTTGTCGGAATTATTTCGCAAATGGGCTTGCCGCTACGCTCGACAATATAGCGCCTCAGGCGCCCAAAGCGCGTGCCAGACTCGTCAGATCCTCGTCACCGTAAAACTCCAGCTCGATACGACCGGGACGTCGGCCTCGGCAGCGCGTTATCTGCACTTTGCGCTTGAGTGCGCGTTGAATCGATTCGCTCAATGCTTGCAGATTTGGATCCGGGTCGGGATGGCGGTTGCCCCGTCGCCCCGGGCCGGACCGGTTCGAGGGCTCCTTCCTGGTGGCGGCGAGTTGCTCGGCCTCGCGTGCAGAGAGCTTGCCCTCGGCAATGAGACGAGCATGCTCAATTTGCTCATCGGCAGACTCAATAGTCAGCAGCGGCCGCACCTGACCGGCAGTTAACCTCCCGGCATTGACCATTTCGAGAATCGCCGACGGTAGTTCGGTGAGCCTAATCATGTTGCTGACATAAGCTCGGCTCTTGCCGATCCGGGTGGCAATTTCGTCGTGAGTCAATCCAAATTCGCGGTTGAGGCGGCGGAAGCCGTTTCCTTCCTCCACGGCGTTGAGATTTTCACGCAAGAGATTTTCGACCAACGAAACCTCGAGGGCCCCACGATCGTCCAACTCGCGGACAACGACTGGTACCTGTTCGAGGTTGGCGAGCCGGGAGGCGCGCAGCCGCCGCTCGCCGGCGATAAGCTCGTAGCGACCGTCTGCTATTGGCCGCACAATGAGCGGCTCAACAATTCCGTGGGATGTGATTGCCGCAGCCAGTTCTGCCAGCGCCTCCGGTTCAAATACCTGTCTGGGCTGGAACCGGCTCATCACGATTCGCTCGGACGGCAGCATCATTACCCCAGGGGGCACGGCGCCATGGATATTTGACGACGGCTGCAGATGGCCGTTAGCTGCCGTTGTCACCTCTCCACCATTGATTAGAGCGTCGAGTCCGCGCCCCAACGGTCTTCGTGTCATCCGCTTCTCCTCATGCGATCGGTTTCACGGCTAAAGAGAGCGCGCAGATTCCACAACCTTCTACCCGGTTCAGGTGAAACTTCCGGCGAGGAAGCGGGAGTACCTGCGGCACGCTGCACCACTTCATCGGCCAAGGCCCGGTACGCCTCAGCGCCGGCCGATTTGGCGTCATATTCGATTACCGACAGCCCGTGACTCGGGCTTTCGGACAAACGGACGTTGCGCGGAATGACAGTCTGAAAAAGCTTGTCGGGAAAATGTTGATTAACATCGCGTGCGATCTCATGGCTCAGCCGATTACGAGCATCGAACATGGTCAACACGATCCCATCAATCTGCAGTGGAGGATTGAGGACCTTGCGGACGCGGGAGATCGTTCCGAGCAATGCGCTCAGTCCTTCCAGTGCATAATATTCGCATTGCATCGGCACCAGGATGGAATCCGCCGCGACCATCGCATTGAGTGTAAGCAGGCCGAGCGAGGGAGGGGTATCGACCAGGATAAAGGAATACTGGTTCCGGAGCGGAGCGAGTATATCTTTGAGGCGCTGCTCACGACCTTCCACGGCGGCCAATTCAACTTCTGCACCGACCAAATCGGAACTCGACGGCAGCAGAAAAATGCTTTCCCGGATCCTCCGGAGCGCGTCGGCTATCATAATCCGGCCGATAATGGCCTCGTAGATACTTCTGCCCGAAGCCCTAATCCCAGCGAGTTCGGCCGGGGGCGTCAGGCCCGAAGTAGCGTTACCCTGCGGGTCGAGATCGATCAGCAGAATGGGCAGGTTTGAGCCGGGCCCGGTGAGTTGGGCTAGCGCAACTGCCAGGTTGACCGCGGTGGTGGTTTTACCGACGCCGCCCTTCTGATTGGCTATAACGACGAACCGCCCCACCATCCCCAGCCTCCCTTCAGATGTTTCACGTGAAACATCTGAAAATCGCGCTACGCATTATGATAGCCAGCGCGAAGAGGGAAATCAAAATACGGACATCCCGTTGCTACTCGCGATCGTCATCTAATCTCGCCGCCACAACGCAAGAACCCTCTCCACCTTGTGGTTTTCGCGCGTCACCGTATAGATGGCTTGTTGAAAATCGTGTAGGCCGTTCTTCTCCGCGACCTGCTCAGCGACGTCTTGTCCTGGGCTGGCATAGAGAATCGCGAGGCCCCCGGGCCTGAGCAGCGAAGCTGCCGCCGAGTGGAATGCCGGCGCAGTGCCAAAGGCCCGAGCTGTGACTACGTCATATGCTGCCTCTGTCTCGATTGCAGTCACCGGGAGGGTGCCCAAGACACCTGATCCTGACCACTTCCATCTGTCAGCTCCTCCGGTGAGGCGCTGCTGTTTGACCGTCACATTCGCGAGATCCATCTCGGCGGCGGCGATGGCGAGGAAGCTCGCCCTTTTGCGGCGGCTCTCAAGCAAGGTGAGGCTCGCACTTGATGCCGAGGCCAGCACCAAACCCGGGAACCCGGCGCCGCTGCCCAAGTCAAGCACCCGGCTACGAGAAACGAAGGCCCTGCATAGTTGCTCGTCATCGTTGGAGAGCATGATTGGCGCCACGCTGTCCATCACGTGAAAACCGATCTCGCGTGGATCTTGAGGAGCGGCGGTAAGGTTGACACGTTGACCCCATACAGCGATCAGCGTCGCCAGACGCTCGATACGATCCAAGAATAAGCGACTTTTGAGAATGGGGGGAGCGGTACTGAGTAGATCGACCAACAAGAGGCGGACTTTACGTCCAACCGCCCTCGCATGCTCTGGCGCGCCGGCTTCAGATTCCGTGCCGCCAGTATGTTTCACGTGAAACCTCGATTTAGTCCGTGTCGCTTAAGGGCAGGTTTTTGGTATTTCGCTTTGACCGGATCTGAACTGCGAGCAACGCGACCGCTGCCGGAGTAATCCCGGGCGTACGGGCCGCCTGGCCGAGGGTATTCGGCCGTACGCGAGCAAGCCGTTCACGTACCTCGGTTGAAAGACCCGTCACTGAATGAAAATCAAGCCACGCAGGAATGGCCGTATCCTCCAGCCGCTTCGAACGCTCTACTGCGTCAGTTTGGCGGCGCACGTAACCTTCGTACTTGACCTCGGTCTCCAGCTCGGCGGCCTGGTCGAGGTCGAGTACCGCTGGAAGACCAGCCACTCGCAATAACTCCCGATATGGCACCTCGGGCCGCCGCAACAAATCAATGACGCGAACTGCAGTCCGGATCGGCCCTGAACCTAGTTGGTCGAGAAATTCATTTACGGCGAGCGATGGTTGCACGCGATGTGTGTTCAGCCGCTCCAACTCGGCTTCGACCGCAGCAGTTTTGGCACGCACCTTGGCGCTCGCTTCGACTCCAAGCAATCCGAGCCGCTCGCCCAAAGCCGAGAGCCGCCGATCGGCATTGTCCTCCCTCAGCAGCAGGCGATATTCGGCCCGCGACGTGAACATCCGATAGGGCTCCCCACCAATTCCGCGGGTAACTAAATCATCGATCATCACGCCTATATAGGCCTCATCACGGCGCAAGATGACAGGCGATTCACCCCGAACATTCAAGGCAGCATTGATTCCAGCAAGCAGGCCTTGCGCCCCGGCTTCCTCGTAGCCGGTGGTACCGTTTAATTGCCCGGCAAAGTAAAGCCCGCGCACCAGCTTGGTTTCGAGCGATGGGAAGAGCTGGGTAGGGTCAGAAAAATCATACTCGATCGCATAGCCGGGCCTCATGATTTCGGCCTGTTGCAAGCCATTGACTGAACGGACCATGGCCACCTGGACGTCGAGCGGCAGACTGGTAGAGAGGCCATTCGGATATACCTCAACCGTATCGCGGCCTTCCGGTTCGAGGAAAATCTGATGGCGCTGCTTATCACGAAAACGCATTACCTTGTCCTCAACCGACGGGCAGTAGCGCGGCCCCTGGCTTTGGATTACGCCGGAATACATTGGTGAACGGTCAATTGCGTTCCGGATAATCTCATGCGTCAAGGCGTTCGTGTAGGACAAGTAACAAGGGAGCTGCGCCTGAACGATCCGGCCTGTACGGAACGAGAAGGGAGGCGGCGGCTCGTCACCAGGCTGTTGCTCAAGCTCGGAGTAATCGATAGTCCGGCCGTCGAGCCGCGGACAGGTGCCTGTCTTGAGCCGCCCGATACGGAAGCCAAGTTGCGCGAGGCTCTCGCTCAGGCCCATTGCAGCGAAATCGCCAGCCCGACCCGCGTTGTAATTTCTGAGCCCAATATGAACGAGACCCTTAAGAAAGGTGCCGGTCGTTAGAATCACGCATGGTGCCTCGAACATTTCGCCGATCTGTGATTCCACGGCACGTACTGCCCGATTTTCTACGACGACTCGTTCGATGCTCGCCTGGCGCAGCGTGAGATTAGGCGCATTCTCGAGCACCCGCTTCATGCGCGCCCGATAGGCGGCTTTGTCGGCTTGCGCTCGGCGAGCCCGCACAGCGGGTCCTTTGCGCGTATTCAGAAACCGAAACTGGATGCCCGTTTCGTCGATCGCCACGCCCATCTCTCCGCCGAGGGCATCGATCTCTCGCACCAAATGGCTTTTACCGATACCGCCGATTGCGGGATTACATGACATTTGTCCAATATGGTCGAGATTCAGGGTAAGCATCAGCGTCTGGGCACCCATCCGGGCCGCGGCCAATGAGGCCTCGATACCGGCGTGTCCGGCGCCAACTACGATCACGTCGTATCTCATTCGATCTCCTGGCGCTGCTAATCCCGGCGGAAATAAAGGCTGAGCCGATTATGGCGCACGTTTGGCCGTGCGAAAATAGAGCGATACTAGCGCGGTCGGCTATAAAGCCGGGTAGTTATTTTCCTGGCAGCTGTTTGTGTGATAATAAGGCATCGTTTGTTCATCAAACGCAAAGCGAGCGGAAGACGTGCTACAGGCCTTCCGCCGACCGCCCGTGGGCTACCGTGTAGGCCTCGCCTAAAAACGACAAAACAAACCCAATCGGATCGCTTTTCCTCTCGGCGCTATACCGAGAAACTGCTCATCGGGCTATTTGCCGATGCAGAATTCGCGGAAAATGGTATCGAGGACGTCTTCGTTTGATACTTCGCCGGTTATCGAACTCAGTGACTCCGATGCCTGGGCAATTTCTACAGCGACTATCTCGGGAGGCGTAGTTCCCACCATTCCTTCCAGCGCCGCGTTGAGAGCCTCAAGAGTTCGCTCGAGCGCATCGCGATGGCGTTCGCGCGTAATGACCATTTCGTTACCGACATCGCCTCCTGCCAATTGCTCGATTACTCGCACCAGGGCTTCGCGACATTCACTGAGGCCTTCCCCAGACCTCGCGCAGAAATTCAAAACGGGCATCGTCAACCCCAGCCGGCACAAGTCTCCCGCCCCGATCTGCTGGGGGAGGTCGCGCTTGTTGAGCAATGCGATTCCCATGCGTCCGCGAGCAAGCTCGATCACATCAACGTCCTCGGCCTCGACTGGACGCGATGCATCGAAGACCGGCATCAGCAAATCTGCCTGTTCGGCCGCTTGGCGGGCGCGCCCGATGCCTATTCGCTCGACTTCCTCCGAGCTATCGCGAATCCCGGCAGTGTCGACCAGCACCAGCGAATAGTCCTCCAGATCCACAGACTCCTCTATAAGATCGCGAGTGGTGCCCGGGATTGTGGTGACAATTGCACGCTCGGTGCCCAGGATCAGGTTGAGAATGCTCGACTTGCCGACATTTGGCTTACCGATAATGGCGGCGCGAGCCCCTTGGCGAATGATGCGACCCCGGGCAAAGCTCTGATGCAAGGCGGACACACTTTCCTTAAGCGCAATGATGTCGGTGGCGATCGCACGACGTGACGGCAGATCGATTTCCTCTTCGCTGAAATCAATTTCGGCTTCCAGATAGGCGCGAATCGCGATCAATTCGCGACGCATGCTCTTCACTCGTTGGGCCAGCGCTCCGGCTAACTGAGCAATGCTCTGATTCAACGCACTCGCGCCCCGCGCATCGATCAGGTCCGCAATAGCTTCGGCTTCGGTTAGATCGATGCGGCCGTTTAGAAAAGCACGACGGCTGAATTCACCCGGCTGTGCTATTCGGGCACCCTCGGCCGCTGCCAGAGCGAGGATTCGCCGAACGAGGTAAGGGCCGCCGTGACAATGCAATTCGGCAATATCCTCACCTGTCAGGCTCCGAGGCCCGGGAATCAGCACGCACATTGCCCGATCCAGCGTCCTCCCGGTTCGAAGGTCTCGGATCTCGCCCAGATGCAGATGACGGGCTCGAATGTGGCCCCCGTCACCTCGGGGATGCCATAGTGTTCGGGCAATCTCGATAGCTTGAGGTCCTGAAAGGCGCACGATCGCAACGGCTCCACGTCCGGCCGGAGTTGCCGAAGCAACGATGGTGTCTTCCAGGTACATCGCGCCGCTATCTATGCCCCTTACGCTCAATTCAATTGGGTGATGCTTGCCCGGACCGATGCCATATGGTGATATGAGAGCGTCGAAGGCCGCGCGGTTCCGCAGTATCAGGCCTGAGAACGACGTTGAATCGCGGTGGAAGCCTCAGCACGATCTTCGGGACTGGAGTTGGGCGCGACCGATGAAACGAACTTATCAACCCCACAATCGCCGACGCAAACGCACGCACGGCTTCCTGGCGCGGATGGCAACCCCAGGCGGACGCAACGTTCTCAAACGCCGGCGGGCAAAGGGCCGCAAACGGCTGGCCGTGACAATCCCGCCGAAGCAACCAGGATAGCCGGTGCGCTACCATCGCCGCGATCGCCTCTGACCTTCACCGCCGATGACCGGTTACATCGGCGACCTGAGTTTTTGCGCGTTCAGCGAACGGGGGCGCGTTGGCAAACCGATCATTTCATAATTTATGCCGCACCGACTGTCGAAGCTCCCGGTGTCCGACTGGGTACGACTATTTCACGACGGCTTGGCAACGCCGTTGTGCGCAACCGCACCAAGCGGCGTATTCGAGAGTATTTCCGGATCGACTTGCGATTCCGCTTTCCTCCCGGTACGGCGATAGTAGTAATTGGGCGCCCAGGCGCGGGGCAATTGTCGGTACCATCGATAAGAGCCGAGCTTCACGATGCAGCCGCTAAGCTACAGCGGCGACTCCATGGGGACCATGGTTAGTAGATTTGGTGGCACGCCTTTGCGATGGGCCTCTGATGTTGCGCTCGGTATGATCGTGTTGTACCGAGCAGTGTCGCCAGTCTTTGTCTCATTATGGGGGCCAGCCTGCCGGTTTGAACCGACTTGCTCCAGGTACGCTATGGAGGCGATCTCGCGTTATGGGCTCGCCCATGGTGGCTTGATGGCCCTTAAACGGCTTCTCAAATGCCGGCCGCTGGGTGGATGGGGCTTCGATCCGATTCCACAGACTCACAGCACAAACGACTTTGGTATTGCGGGGCCGGATGGCGAGCCGCGATAAACGGTATTTTCGTTGGACAACAATCGTCTGCTTGTTTCAATTGTCGTCGTTCTTGGCATCCTATTCTTATATCAAGAGCTGCTCCAATGGCGTTACCCGGGCCTTTACGGGCCGAATCACCGGCAAGCCCAGAAGGCGGCCAAAGCCTCTAGTAGTGCCAGGCAACAGGAGCCAATCGCCGTTCCGACGCCTGCTGAGGGTAAGTCCTTAACGCCCATACCGCAGCCGAGCGAGATAAGCAACGCGCCTGTACGCAGTATTAAGGTCGATACAAGCTATTATGAGGCGCTGTTTACAGGCTACGGCGGAAGGCTGCAAAGCTTCAGGCTGAAAAAGTTTAAGCAGAATAGCCAGCCCGGCAGCGCCAATTACGAGATGGTCCGCCCGGGCGAGCGGTTACCCATGGGAGTGTTGGTCACTTCTGGCGGTAAAACAACTGATGATGGAAACGTCATCTATTCGACGGAAGCGCCTTCGGCGGTCGCGGCCACGGCGACTCATCCGGCAACGTTGATCTTCACCGGCACGACCAGCGACGGCTTTCGTATTCAGAAGACGTTCATTTTCCAGGATTCGAGCTACGTGTTCAGCCTTGCTGCCGAAGTAACGAGTAACAATGGCGTGCGGCCTGATGCAATTGGACTGTCGATGAGTCAGCCTCTGACGGAGTTGTCTGGCTATCGCGATTATCCGAGTCTACAGTCAGATGTAAACGGAAAAGTTCTCAGCGTAGGCGAGAAGCAGCTTCAAAAAGGTCCCCAGGCCGCGAACGGCAGCATCACATTCGCCGGCTTCGGTGATCGTTATTTCCTCTCAGCATTTTTACCGGTTAACCCTGCTCAGGGTACGGTCGCGATGGATTACGTGGGCAGCGAGGCTAACGCCAACCTCATCTTCCCTGCGGTCTCCACCGTGAGCAGTCGGGTGTATATGGGCCCGAAGGAGTTGCAGATCCTCGAAGGGGTCAATCCTGCGCTGAGTAAAGCGCTCGATCTGGGTTTTTGGGGGGTTATCGCGATTCCTTTCCTGCGATTGCTGAAGCTGTTCTACGAGATTGCGCCCAACTACGGGGTTGCTATCATCCTCCTCACGGTCCTGGTGCGGTTGTTGACGCTGCCGATGTCGATAAAGGGGCAGCGTTCGATGATGAAAATGCAGCGTTTGCAGCCCCAAGTCGAACGGATTCGTGAGCGGTATAAAAATGAGCAGGATAAACTCCATCACGAAATGATGGAGTTGTACAAGCGCAACCACGTAAACCCGCTAGGTGGATGCCTGCCGATGGCGATTCAATTCCCGGTGTTTATCGGGCTATATGAGGCGCTGCTTAATGCTGTCGAATTGCGCAATGCACCCTTCATCGGTTGGATCCGCGACCTGGCGGCTCCAGATTGCTTGCCGATACCAGGTATAACCGTACCATTTACCGATTTGCACGGGATTCCGGTGCTGGTGATCTTAATGGCGTTGACCGCATTCGTGCAGCAATGGATTTCTCCTCGCAATCCTGACCCCAGTCAACAGAAGATGATGATGTACATGCCTGTCGTCTTCAGCGTCATCTTCATCGAATTACCGGCCGGCTTGTCGCTCTATTATTTCTTTTCCAACCTGCTTGGTGTGGTCCAGCAATTTATTCTCAACCGCGAGTTCAAGCAGTATAGCCCTGTCACGACGACAACATGAACTCTACCGACTCAATCGAAATAACGGCTCCCACTATCGAAAAGGCGATTACCGAAGCGCTGGCCCAATTAGGCGCTGATCAGGATGACGTCGAGATCGAAGTCCTAAGTACTCCCCGCGCCGGTGTTCTGGGTCTCGGTGTGCGCCAGGCTCGCGTCCGCGTGACCCGCCGTGCGCCCGAGGGCGCCAGCAGTGGCGTAACTTCACCACCACCCGCGCCTCCGATGGTACGCGAGCCGCCAACCGCCGCACCGGCGGAACGCAGCGCTGTCATCGCGGCTCAGGAAGAGTCACTCGCCCCTGGTAATGAGGCCCAAGCTGAAGCGGAGGTCGCGGACATCGGCGATCACGAAATCGATGAGACGCCCTACGGCACCGAAGCGCCGTCAGAGCGCCGCGAACGCGCCGAACCAACGATACTCGCGAATGAAGCGACCGCGGTAATTGCGCAAATCCTGGAGTTGATGGGAGAGAAAGCCAAAATCGAAGTGGCCGACGATAGCAGTGCCGAAAATGTCGAGCTTAATATCAAGGGCGATGGCTCGGGCCTGTTGATCGGCCGTCATGGTCAGACCCTCGATGCCCTCGAATATGTAGTGAACCGCATCCTGGCGCGCAGACTGAAGGATGCTGCCGCGCCGGTATCGCTCGATACAGAGTCTTATCGGCTGCGGCGCCGCCGCCAACTCCATCGGATGGCGCTAGCCAAAGGGGAGCAGGCGAAGCGTGAGCATGTGGCCGTCGCGCTTGATCCAATGCCGCCACGCGACCGGCGGATAATCCATTTGGCACTGAAAGATGATCCATTGGTCACGACGCGCTCATCAGGGGACGGATTCCTCCGCTCAGTCGAGATAATGCCGGTCAATGAGCGAACTGAGGGAGGAGGAAGAGGACGTGAGCGGCGCCGCGAGCGCGGCGGAGGAAGCGGCCGGGATCGCGAGCGTACCCCTCCTGGACAACAGGGAGGCTTCAAGCACGGCCAGAAGCGAATCGTATAGATCCAGCCGCTGATTCCGCCATACGCCATTGCGCGATTCCGGGGTCGTGGACGCCGCCAATCCGCTTGCAGTTCGCTTTTGGGATGGCCCGGAAGCAGTCTCTAGGCTCGGACCGACGAGCTGGGCTGAACAGGCAGGATTAACTCCCGTGCGCTGAACCGGCGCGATCAGTCTTCGCGCCGGCTCTTTTATGTTGGCTAGAATCCCACGCTGCCTGGCAGCGCTTCACTTGAGCGCTCAAGCGTCGGTCTCGAGGCTCTTGAGCTGTTAGCCCTCAGTCCACCCCCACTTCACTTTGTTTTCCGCAACTTGTTCCGGGGTCGGATGCTCTTTGGTCTCGAAGGTCTTCACCTTGAATACTTCGGACTGATCGACGGTCCGATGGTTCAATTCTATGTCGTCCTTGAAAACTTCGGGCACGGCGGGCTCTTCGAAAATCGCCTGCCAGGGGCATTCAGGTTCACAGGCGCCGCAGTCGATGCACTCGTCCGGATGAATATAGAGCATGTTGGGGAAATTCTCGTTATCATCGCCAACATACTCGTAAATGCAATCGACCGGGCAGACGCTGACGCATCCGGTATCGACGCAATCGATGCAGAGCCGGGTTATAGTCCATGGCATAAGTTCAATCCTCTTCCTATGTGGCTCCCTTCCTTTGTCCCTCGCAGCCGGACAGGCGTCCTTGTCTCGTCCTCCATCTGCCGAACAGGGCTTTGGAGAGGGTTACGGGCTGTCAGCGGCGCAGATGCCGCCCCGGCATTCTTACCGCCAGATGTGTAATCTATCGTGGCTGAACGTTCCAGCAAAGCACCGCGGGCGTTTTGCTCGCGGCTTGCTTTAGGTCCAGCGGTGATGGCCCATCGCTGACCATGGAAGGAGCCCGTGCCCGGAGTCTATTGGATGCCAACGGCAGTGCTCGCGTAAAATGACTCAGATCAATCCCGGTGTACTTGCCCGATCGTGTTCCGCCGACGTGCACTCGGGAGGCGGCTTGCGAGTTTAACCGACTGCAAAAGCATTTTCATCCAACGAGAAGCGGGAGCAAAAAAGGATGGCTGGCGAAAGCAATCAGATCCGGATCGAAAGCGATAGTATGGGCAAGATCGAAGCGCCCGCCATACACTATTGGGGCGCGCAGACCCAACGTTCTTTGATTCATTTTGCCATCGGAAATGAAACCATGCCGCGGTCGCTCGTACGAGCCATCGGCATTCTGAAGAAAGCCGCAGCAGAGGTGAACCAGGCATTGGGCAAGCTTGACGCGGTTAAAGCCGGCCTGATTGTGCGCGCCTCCGACGAAGTGATCAGCGGCAAGTTGGACAGCGAATTTCCGTTGAAAATCTGGCAGACCGGCAGCGGCACGCAGACCAACATGAATGCCAACGAGGTCATCTCCAATCGCGCAATCGAGTTGGCCGGCGGTGAGATGGGTAGTAAGAAACCTATTCACCCTAACGATCACGTGAATATGTCGCAGTCCTCGAATGATACTTTCCCAACTGCGATGCATATAGCCGCGGCTGAAGAGATTAGTCACCGCCTGCTTCCAGCACTCGCGAATTTGCGCGATTCACTGCAGCGGAAGTGCGGTGAAATCGGCACAATCGTGAAGATTGGGCGCACTCACCTGATGGACGCCGTGCCGCTCACCCTCGGCCAGGAGTTCTCGGGCTATATCGAGCAGCTTGATCAGGATGTCGCACGTATCAAAGCAGCCCTGCCCGATGTGCTGGAGTTGGCGATCGGCGGTACTGCGGTTGGGACCGGCTTAAATACTCACCCGGAGTTTGCTGAGCGATGCGCCGCACGTATTGCGGATCTTACAGGACTTGCATTTAAATCGGCGCGTAACAAATTCGCAGCCTTGGCAGCGCATGATGCCTTGGTAATGATTTCCGGGACCCTCAAAACCCTGGCCTGTTCGCTGATGAAAATTGCCAATGATATACGCTGGATGGGTTCGGGGCCGCGTTGCGGGCTCGCCGAATTATGGCTACCCGAAAACGAACCGGGTTCGTCTATCATGCCGGGCAAAGTCAATCCGACCCAATCCGAAGCGATGACCATGGTATGCGTGCAGGTCATGGGCAACGACGCCGCGATTGGAATTGCCGGCTCACAGGGCAATTTTGAACTGAATGTGTTCAAACCCGTGATAATTCACAATCTGCTTCAATCGGTGACACTGCTGTCCGATGCTTGCGGCTTGTTCGCGAAATACTGCGTCGAGGGCATTCAACCGAATCGGACAAAGATCGAGCATTATGTGGCCAGCTCGCTGATGCTGGTGACAGCCTTGAGCCCCCACATCGGCTATGACAATGCCGCAAAGGTGGCCAAGCTTGCACACGAAAAGGGCACGACGCTACGCCAAGCCTGCGAAGAACTTGGATTCCTCCAAGGCGGTGAATTCGAACGACTAGTCCGTGCGGAAAAGATGATCGAGCCGGGAGAATAAGCGCGCAGCCGCCTTCGCCTACAGCTTGCTACTGTGCCCGCCGTCTGATTTGCCGGTCGGCGGTGCGGGTCAATTCACATGCTCCCACGCATGGTAGGAGCTCCGTACCAGCGGTCCGGCCTCGACGTGACGAAAGCCGAGTGCCAGCGCTTCATTTTTCAGATCGGCGAATTCAGACGGTGGCAGATAACGGACTACCGGTAAATGCTCTTGAGACGGCCGCAAATACTGACCCAAGGTCAAAATGTCGCAATCTACGGATCTTAGATCGGCGAGTACCTGCGCTATTTCGCTACGCTCCTCGCCAAGGCCCAGCATTATCCCGGTCTTGGTGAAAACGTCTCGTCCCGATTCACGAGCCACTCGTTTCGCATGGGCCAGAACTTCGAGCGATATCTGATAATGGCCGCCTGGACGGCACTTGCGATAAAGGCTCGGCACCGTTTCGATGTTATGGTTATAAACGTCAACCGGGGCGCGGAGTACGGTCTCGACCCCGGTATGAGAGCCTTTGAAGTCCGGCACCAGGACTTCAACCCGGGTGCTGGGGGTAGACTGCTTGATAGCGAGTACCGTGGCAGCAAAATGTGACGCACCGCCATCATTCAAGTCGTCGCGGTCAACCGAAGTTACCACCACGTGCTGTAAACCCAGCCGGCTGACTGCCTCAGCGATTCGGCGCGGTTCGTCAGGATCGAGCGGACGCACACGCCCATGGGTGACCGCGCAGTAAGGGCAGTTACGGGTGCATACGTCACCCATCAACATGAAGGTCGCAGTGCGATGGCCGAAGCATTCACCGATATTCGGACAACATGCTTCCTGACAAACCGTATGTAGCTTTAGCTCAGCCAGGAGCGCCCGGGTGCGAAAGTATTCGGGCGAGGCCGGGGCTCGCACCTTAATCCAGTCAGGATGCCTTCGTTCCATTTTGGTTTACGCTGGTGCGCCCCGCCCACTCAGCTGACTCGCTCCGCGGGATTTTGCGTACGTCCTTGTCTCCAGCTTTGCAGGGGTCCGCAGCAGGATCAACGAGCGACAGCATTTCGGCCTCGCTCAAGGCAATCAGGTTCTCGTAACCGAAAACCGCGGCAAAGTGCCTCACTAGAACCTGATGGAACGAGTTATTTTCGACGACATCGAGCCCTTGTGCGGCGATGGAGGTCATCCGGCAGCCCGCGATCCCGCACGGCACTATAGCATCGAAAAAACTCAAATCCGTAGTGACATTCAGCGCGAACCCGTGCATAGACACCCAGCGCCGGAAGCCAACGCCAATTGAAGCAATCTTTTCCTGGTCGATCCAAACCCCGGTCAATCCAGCGCGCTGCCGGGCGACGATGCCAACAGTCGCGAGCGCCGCGATGAGCGCCTGTTCGAGGCGGCGCAAGTAGAGGATGACGTCGCGTTCGCGCTCCTCCAGTTTGATAATCGGATAGCCGATCAGCTGGCCCGGACCGTGATAGGTAACCTGACCGCCGCGTGATACCCGGTAAACGGGAATATTGCCCGGATTGAGCACGAAGCGTTCATCGGCACCGCGGCCCAGAGTGTAAACGTGTGGATGCTCCAGCAGCAGCAGCACGTCCTTGATAGTGTCACGCAACCGTGCAGTGACGAGGGTGTTTTGCAACTCCAGCGCCCGCTGGTAATCGCACCGGCCGAGCCACGCAACGGCCAAGGTAGGCGAGTCCCTCCTATGGTACCGCGGCTGCGACAGTTCAGAAATTGATGGCTTCTCCATCGGCAGCTAAAGCCGCTTCCATGATCGCTTCGGACAGGGTCGGATGCGGATGAACACTGTAGCCTAGTTCGGCTGTTGTGGTCTCGAGCGTCTTACCCAGCACCACTTCTGAAATAAGGTCAGTCGCGTGATGGCCGATGATCTGGCATCCGATAACCTCGCCATATTGTTGACTGGCGACGATTTTGACGAAACCTTCGGTTTGATTCACCGCGACTGCTTTGCCGTTTGCACGAAAAGGCATTCTCCCGAC
>JAMXLL010000215.1 GCA_024281015.1 Candidatus Binataceae bacterium | reverse complement strand
AATCCGGTGTAATGAACCCGGCCGATTATCGGCTCAACCGTCGAAATACAGGGCGAACTCGTAAGGATGTGGTCGCAGCCGGGTCTGGCTTACTTCGCGGCTGTATTTGTAATCGATCCAGGTCTCGACCAAGTCCTCGGTGAAGACATCACCCTTGAGCAGGAATTCATGATCGTTCCTGAGGTTTTCCAGCGCCGCTTCCAGCGATGCCGGCATGGTCGGAACCTCGAGAAGCTCCGCCGGGGTCAGCGCGTAGATGTCCTTGTCGAGTGGCTGACCGGGGTCGAGCCGCCGCTGAATACCGTCCAAGCCCGCCATCAGCATCGCCGAAAATGCCAAATAAGGATTGCAAGTCGGATCGGGGAAGCGCACTTCGATACGTTTGGCCTTGGGCGACGGCGAGTACATCGGGATCCGCACGGCGGCCGAACGATTGCGACTGGAGTACGCGAGATTGATTGGCGCTTCGAAGCCGGGCACCAGGCGCCGGTACGAATTAGTCCCCGGGTTGGTAAAGGCCGCCAAGGCGGACGCATGTTGCAGAATACCGGCAATGTAGTGCAACCCGAGTTCCGACATCCCCGCATAACCAGAACCGGCGAATAGCGGCGTCTCGCCTTTCCAAATGCTTTGATGAGTGTGCATGCCGGAGCCGTTGTCGCCGAAGATAGGCTTGGGCATAAACGTGACGGTCATTCCGTGCCGCAGCGCAACGTTTTTGCAGATATATTTATGCCAGGTCAGCCAGTCGGCCATTTTGGTCAGCGAGTTGAATCGCATGTCGATTTCGGCCTGCCCCGCGGTGGCAACTTCGTGATGGTGCTTCTCGACGCGGATTCCCACCCGCTCCATCTCGAGTACCATCTCGGAGCGAATGTCCTGCAGGGTGTCGTTGGGCGGGACCGGAAAGTAGCCCTCTTTGTATCTCGGCTTATGGCCGAGGTTGGGTCCCTCTTTCCCGCTATTCCACACGCCTTCGTTGGAATCGATATAGAAGTAGCTGGAATGCTGGTTGGTGTCGTAGCGGATGCCATTGAAGATGAAAAATTCGGGCTCCGGTCCGAAGTAGGCAATATCACCAATCCCGGTTGACTTCAGGTAAGCCTCGGCTTTGCGTGCCACGTTGCGCGGATCACGGGTATAGGCGGCGCGGGTAATCGGATCCTGAATATTGCAGGTCAAGGAAAGCGTCGGCTCTTTGGTGAAAGGGTCGAGAACCGCAGTATCGGGATCGGGAATGACCAGCATATCGCTGCTCTCGATTGACTGCCATCCGCGAATTGACGAGCCATCGAAGCCAAGCCCTTCATCGAAGGGTGCCTCGTCGCGGAACTCGCTGACCGGTGTGGCGAAGTGTTGCCAGGTGCCGAGCAGGTCGATGAACTTGATATCGACCATCACGACACCTTTGTCTTTGATCATTTGCAGAACTTGTTTCGGAGTCATCTGACGCGCTTTCCTCCTTGCCGCATTCAGGGGCGGCATACCCGTGCATCCAATTTGATTTATCGCGAACTCTATCGTGGCGCAATTTGCATTTACTGCTTCTGGGGGGCCACTCACCGGCCTCGTTTCGCGAGACAAGTGACGGGTGGCCCGAACAGGCTTCGCTGACGCTTTATCAACAGGAAGGGATTAGGGGTGATTAGAACGTCGAAGCCGGTGCGAATACATGCACGTCTGCCGGGATGAAAGGTTTGTGGCACAATCGAATTCGGAATGCCCGCCGATGGAGCAACTGATGCCTCTTTAACCGGCAAAACTAATGTTTTCCTTCCTCCGGTGGTTGCTTTACCAAACGGCCGAAATGATAGCTTACGCCGAATCCCTTTTATTTGACGCCACAAGGTCCTCCCCCAGCTCTATGGCGCGAAGTTAACTAAGAATAAACAGCAGAGCAAAGTAAATACCCAGCAGCGCCAGACCCAGCGGCAGTCCGATCCGCATCCATTCGCCGCTGTGCATCCGGAGTTTGTTGGCGCAAACGATATTCGGGACGTTGCCGGGTATGAGCATTCCACCGGAGATAAGAAGTGACAGCAATGCCGCCTGAGCCCTGGCTGGCTCGATCTGGTGAAATTCAATAGCGACCAGAGTCGCGTTATCAAGGGCAGCCGATACGATGTTTGCCCAAAACAAGGCCTCATTCGAAAGCCTCCCGAGATACAAGGAGGAGACTTCGGCACAGGCCTCCCCGACGAAGATCAGCCCGACTATAAAGGCCAGGATTCTCAGCCCCTGCTTGACGGCCTGCATGGGCGTTTCGTGGAGCCGGTCGCCGACACCAATCAGATCATATGGACCGCGAGCAAAATACGCGGCAAGCGCACCTAATCCAGCGATGGCAGGAATGACCCAGAGGGCGAGTAGGCTGAACATCCCATAGAAGTTAAGCCGCATCGCCGAACTGGCGAGAGTCGCCAACGGCTCGCCGATGGGCGTTAAGGCAGAGCCGAGTCCAATCGCCAGGCAGCCGAGTACGACTACCCTCGCCCGCTCGAGTGGCCCCAACCCCATCAAACCTACCCCTTCCACCAGGATGAGTGCCGCCACGACCGCGGTTATGACACTGGACAGAAGCGCAATCAGTACCAGTGTAATCGCTACGAGTACCGGCCTTGGCAGGCGCCGGCGCATTTGGGCGAAGGCGCCATCAATCAGTCCTCTCGATGCGCCAAACAACAGACCCGCCGCAATGACCGTCAGGGTGATAGGCAAAGCGTCGAGCAACGCATGTCGTACAAGCGCCCAGCCCCATCGACCTCCCGCGGTCACGGCGATAATGCCCAATGTCAGACAATAGGGCTCAAGATTGTGCTCCAGCGGTGCAAGGATCAGGGGACCGGCCAGGAGGGCGGCGAGAATGGCCAAAGTTACAACTAAATTCATCCGATATGCACCTCGTGGACTCGTTCGCCACCGCCCTGCTTTCGGCCTTTCCAGCGGTTGCAAGCGCAAGCTAGACCAATTCGAGGGGGCGTACTAACTTGGAACCCGGATGGCTTAGTGGAAACCGGTAAGCCGACGAAGGGGCTGACTTCCGCTCAAACCGCCATGGAGAACTAACGATGGACTTTGATCTCAGCCAAGCCCAACATGAAATCGTCCAGGGCGTTCGAGCGCTTTGTCAGCGTTTCCCCGATGAATACTGGCGTGGGCAGGATAGCCGCCACGAATTTCCCCATGATTTTTACAAGGCTGTGGCCGATGCGGGCTTCCTCGGCATCGCTATCCCCGAGGAATATGGTGGCAGTGGCCTGGGCATTAGCGAAGCTGCACTGGTAATGCGTGAACTCGCGTATGCCGGTGCGATGAATGCGGCAAGTGCGGTCCACCTCGGCATCTTCGGTCTGGCTCCGGTCATTCGCTATGGCACCGAAGAGCTGAAGCGCCGTGTCCTGCCACGGGCCGTCAGTGGCGAGCTGCACTTCTCGTTTGCAGTAACCGAGCCAGACGCCGGCAACGACATCACACACATTAAGACTTTTGCCCGCCGCGACGGCGATAATTATGTCATCAACGGGCGCAAGGTTTTTACGACCAAAGCGCAGGAAGCAGACAAAATGCTGCTACTGACGCGCACCACGGCGATTGAGAACGTCACCAAGAAAACCGATGGCATGTCATTGTTCCTGGCCGATCTCGACCGCCATGCGGTTGAGGTGCGCGAACTCAAAAAGCTCGGGCGCCATGCGGTGGATACCAACATGTTGTTCATCGATGGGCTCAGGGTCTCGGCAGCCGATCTCGTTGGGCAGGAGGGGCGTGGGTTTCATATGCTGCTCGATGGCCTTAACCCGGAGCGAATCCTGGTCGCTGCGGAAGCGATTGGAATGGGCCGTTCGGCCCTCGATCGCGCAGTCCAGTACGCTAAAGAGCGTATCGTCTTTGGGCGCCCGATCGGGCAAAACCAGGCGATCGCCCATCCGCTTGCCGATATCTATGCCAAATTGGAAGTCGCCGAATTGATGGTGCTGAAGGCGGCTTGGTTGTTCGATCATCAGAAGCCCTGCGGCCCGGAAGCTAATATTGCCAAGCTTCGAGCCGCTGAGGCTGGCTTCGAAGCCTGTGACCGAGCGGTGCAGACGCTTGGTGGTTACGGCTATATGCAGGAATACGACGTGGAGCGGTATTTCCGCGAGTGCCGCATGGTGAAGATTGCGCCGGTGTCGCAAGAGATGGTGCTCAATACGCTCAGCGAGCACGTTCTGAAGCTGCCGCGATCCTATTAGTCGCTCGCTACGACGGTCACCTGCGACAAGGGGCCATGCCCTCGGCCTCAACGTTTGGCAAACCAGGGCGTTTCGTATAAGAATTGCTTAGGCGGAAAAACGGTCTTTTTCGACTGAAAACCCCTTAAGATACTTGGCTTTTCTTCTTCGGATTCCCGAGTGGTGCCATAAAGTGGTGCCAAACGAGGCTGCGCCTCGTGCTCCAGGATGTCGAGAGAATCGACGAAAGAGCGATCGGCGGACGGAATCCAGCGAGCATAGTGCTTCAGGGTAATGTTGGCGTTGGAGTGGCCCATTTGGGCGGCGACATAGGTTATCGGCGCGCCCTTGGCGAGCAGGGTAGACGCGAAGGTATGCCGCAGGTCATAAAGCATGTGGCCCGAGGTCCCGGCTTTCTTCAGGGCCCGATGGAAACGGTAGCGGACCTTGTCGATATCCAACGGCTCGCCGTTTTTTTCCGAACCGCAGAACACCCACGGGGGCAGTCCCCGTTCCCCCCAAATCCCTTGGAGCTGCTCGCGTTCACGTTGGATATAGAGCTGCGATAGGGCGGCGGCGAGTCCCTGACTCATGTCGACGAGCCGGGAGCGACCGCTCTTTGGCGTATCTATATGGCCGTCTTCAATCGCCCGCTCAACCAGAATCTGGCGATCGGTGAAATTGAAATCCGTCCACTTGAGCCCGAGCATTTCGCCTGGCCTCAAGCCCGCGCGCACCAGCACCATGAAGACGGTGCGATATTCTTCGTCAGGCGCGGCCTCGAGCAGGGCGGCGACTTCATTCTCAGCCAACGGCCGAACGCTCGCCGTAGGGTCTCCTTGCCCCTGCGTGGTGGCCTTCCGCTTCTTACGGCCGGTCGACAGCGCGACATTGCGAGTCACGATGCCGTCTTCCAGGGCTTCGCTCAGCATTGACGACAGCACCGATTTCAGAAAACTGATTGAGGCCTTCGCCAGTTTGGCCTCGCGCTTTTGGTCGAGAAACCATTTGACCAGCGGCCGGCTCAAGTCGCGGAGCTTGTGCTTGCCGAGGTCCGGAATGATGTGCTTTCCGAACGCGTAGCGGTAGCTTACCCGGCTCTTATGCTTCAGGTCCGGTTCGATACGAGGCAGCCACTTAGCGGCATAGTCTTTTAGGGTGATATCGGGATTGCCCACGGTCGGGCCGCGTTCGCGCGACTCCTTGGTTTTCTCGGCCAAGAGTAATTGCGCCGCTTCCTTGGTCTCGGCCGCAATACGATGGCGGCGGCGATTGGCGTCGAGGTAATCGGCAATCCACGGCTTGCCCTTGCGGTCACGCCGTTTGCGAACGTCAGCCATTATTCGTCCT
>JAMXLL010000214.1 GCA_024281015.1 Candidatus Binataceae bacterium | reverse complement strand
TCGACTCCCGGCGGAAAAGGCTCGTAGCGGACAACAATCGGGTAACGCACACGATGAAAACATTCCGCTATAAGACTGGAACAGATAACCCGCGTCGGATCCCCGCTGCCGAAATGGGGCCTCTGGCGTCGCAAACGCGCCGGGACCATCGAGACCGGTAGCAAATACCGCAGCAGATCAACGATATTACGCAGATCGTATCGATGGCCAACGTGGTTTAGTGCGTAATCGATAACGGCGCTTTCATCGGACGCGGTAAGCCGGTAAGGCCGGCAAATTCGGATGTTGAAATCGCGATATCTGCTCAACGGGGTCAGCACTACCCCGCCCTCAATCAAGGCCTCAAGTACCAGCCAATTCGCTTCATCCCCGAATTTTTCGACCAACTCCCGCGCCAGTTCGGGATCGTGCCTGAGCGGTTCGTCACCGACATAAAGTCCTGAATGCGACCAGCAACTCTGGGTGAGGTATTTTATACATTCGCTAATCCGCTCATTCCCTTCTACCAGGATAACGTCGCATTTACGCAGCGTGCGCCGCAGTAATGCAATGTCGTTGGGAATCGCTACCGTGTAACGCGCGACCGGTTTGTTCAGTAGCGATATAGAAAATCTGATCATCCTGCGTAGCAGTGGCGGGAACGGATTGAGCTTTCGCACTACCTTCATCGCCAGGAAAATGCCTTCCCTAATCCAGCGTCGGTACTCGCCATTAGGATAATACGGCTAGTCTTGACATCGTACAACGTGGTATTTTATCAAAACATGCCGTCGGATCCTGTATATCAGTCGAATCGTCTTCGTCGATGATCAGTTGATTAAATTCCGGATTCCGGACATAGCCTAGTCGGGCTGGAGATAGCCTAGTCGGGCTGGAGATCGGAACATCGCGCCGATTCGCCTTGAGACAAAAGTCCCCACAGCTAATGGCGTTCGAGCTGTCGTGAGGTGCCGCTAAAACTATGCTCTTTCGCAACTAGTCCTGCCGCCTGGCAAGACAGAACGATGCTCGATTACAGGTGAGATGGGCTACCCCGTGCCGGTCGCGCGCCATTAATCAGGCCGAGCTATATTGCTGGAAATAAACGGTGCGGCGTCAACCAAAAACCAGGAACGGGCATCGTCTTCGTCCACCCATGGGAGATGCCGCAGAGGCCTGACATTGTGGAACCTCGGGCAAAAGCTGTGCTACAGAGCCTGAGAGTGCCTGTCACTCATAACGCCACGCCAACCATAGGAGCAAAGCCATGGCAAAGTACACGTTTGTCGTGCTCACCAACCCGACACCCGGCAAGGATGCGGAATACAACCGCTGGTACAACGAACAGCATATTCCTGACGTTTTGCAGGCACGCGGGTTCGTCTGCGCCCAGCGCTTTCGGCTGGCAGATACGCAGATGGGTGGAGATACGAACAAGCCGCACAAATATCTGGCGCTATATGAGATCGAAACTGACGACCTGCAAGGCTCGCTCGATGACCTCGCTTCGCGGCGTGATACCCCCGATATGGTAATGAGCGATGCAATCGACTTGAAGGGTGCGGCAGCGTTGATTTTTACGCCGGTCACCGAAAAGGTGATGGCAAAAGATGTTGCCCGTCCGCGCCGGGCGGCCTAACCTTGAAAAAGGAGCCGCGGACAAGTTCGCTTGACCCGCGGCTCTTGGCGCTTGGGTGTATTTTTTCCTAACTGCTCAGTAATGCTCGACGGGAGCCGCCGGCCTTAAGCGCCCCGCCCAGGCGGTGTCGAAGCGCTATAATAAATCGCAATGAAGGTGCTCGTAGTCGGTAAGGGTGCCCGCGAACACGCCCTGTGCTGGCGCTTCAGCCAAAGCCCGAAAGTCTGGGGTCTGTTCTGCGCCAGTGGCAATCCCGGCATCAGCCGTATCGCCACACCGATCGATATCGAGCCTGACGATATCGGCGCGCTGCTACGCTTTGCGGAATCACAAAAGATTGACCTCACAGTAGTCGGTCCCGAAAATCCCCTGGCGCTTGGGATCGTTGACGAGTTCGAGCGGCAAGGCTTGCCAATATTCGGCCCGACCAAAGCCGCCGCCCAACTGGAAGTGAGCAAGAGCTTCGCGAAAACCCTGATGCGCGAGGCAGGTGTGCCAACCGCCGAATGGGAGAGCTTCGAAGACCCCGATGCCGCTCGTCGCTACGTCAAAGCTCGCCGGCGCCCATTGGTGGTCAAAGCCGACGGGCTTGCACTCGGCAAGGGCGTTACCGTCTGCGATGACCCCGATTCGGCGCTCGCCGCAATAGCGGCGGCGATGGAAGAAAAATGCTTCGGCGAGGCTGGTACCCGGGTGATACTGGAAGAACGGCTCACAGGCGAGGAATTGTCGTTCTTCGCACTGTGCAACGGAGAGAACGCGCTCGCGCTTGGTGTCGTGCAAGACTATAAGGCAGCTTTCGATGGGGATCGCGGCCCCAATACCGGCGGTATGGGAGCATATTGCCCGGTACCTCGCTACGATCGCCAATTCGAACAGCGGGTCATGGACCAGATTGTCCACCCTACCCTCACCGCAATGGCAGCGCGTGGTACGCCGTTCAAGGGGGTGTTGTTCGCCGGCTTAATGCTAGACAGTGATCGCATCACGGTGCTGGAGTTCAATGTTCGATTCGGCGATCCTGAATGCGAACCGCTAATGATGCGTTTCGAGGGCGATCTGGCCGAGGCTCTGCTCGCCGTCACCGAGGGGCATTTTGAGCAAGCTTCCGTCAAATTGTCATCGCGCAGCGCCGCTACTGTTGTGTTGGCATCAGGAGGCTATCCGGGGGAGTACGCCACAGGACTGCCGATAGCCGGACTCGAGCACATCGATGGGGCAGAACCATCTCAACTCAAGGTCAAATGGGCGATTGACCGGGTTCGCGTCAAGGCATTTCACGCCGGCACGGCTCTGCGCGACGGTCGATTGATCACCGGCGGTGGGCGGGTCCTGGCGGTGACCGCAATGGCAGCAAGCCTGGAGCGCGCGCTCGGCGCGGCGTACGAGGCCGCAGCCATGATCAATTTCGAAGGCAAGCAACTGCGTAACGACATTGGCCGGCGAGCGGTTGAATCTGCCGGCAGCCAACAATAATGACGACCGCCAACCTGAAGCAGCCCACGGCTAACCGAAGCAGCGTTCCAGCAAAGATTATCGCCGACGCGGTGGCGGCACTCCGCGTCGGTGAATTGGCTGTCTATCCGACTGAAACGTTTTACGCGATTGGCGCCGACCCGATGCAAGCAAAGGCGCTGGCCGCTCTCGGCCGGGTGAAAGGACGCGAGCCCGGTAAACCTGTGGCACTGATTGCCGGCGATCCTCCCTCGGCCTGGGTGATAGCCCGCGAGATTCCAGCCGGAGCGCGCCTGCTGGCTGAAACGTTCTGGCCTGGCCCATTGACCCTGGTGCTACCAGCCCGCTCCGGCCTGGATGAAGCTCTGGTTGGACCCGGTGGTGGAGTTGGAGTGCGAGTCTCGCTGCATCCGATAGCGCGTCGTCTGGCAGCGGCGGCCGGGGGGTTGATCACTGCTACCAGCGCCAATCTGTCAGGCGAGCCACCCGCGCGGACAATCATTGAAGCGGAACAATCGCTGGGTGCGCGGGTCAGGGCCTATGTTGACGGGGGCCTACTTAGCAGCGAGTTTCCCAGCACGATCGTAGAGTTCGGGCCGGGCAATCGCTGGCAAATCCTGCGCAACGGCGCCATCGACGGGCAGGCGATTTCCACGGCTCTGGGGAAACTGGGATGAGCGCTCGCGGACAGCGGATCGAACCGTTCCCGGCGTTAGTCTTCAATCCTCAGCGCGCCGGACGGCTTGAGGAGCTTATCGCGCCGCCTTATGACCTCATCGACAAAGCCCGGCAGCAACAGCTTTATGCGCGCAGTCCTAACAACGTCGTACGTCTGGAATTGAACAGCGACCCCGATCCATATGCCTCAGCCGCTGCGACGTTGGAGAACTGGGTTGCTGGAGGAATCCTGCGACGCCTCCCGCCGGCCATTTTCCTTTACACCCAGACGTTTGAGTGGGAGCAGCAAAACTTCGTCCGCCGCGGATGGGTGGTACGCATGCGCCTGGAGGAGTTCAGCAATGGGCGGATTCTGCCGCATGAGCGCACGTTTCCCAAGGCCAAGGAAGATCGCCTGCGCTTACTCGCGGCGACCCGCGCGAATATCAGCTCAGTGTTCGGTCTTTATCCTCGGGGCAATCAGGAACTTAAGGCCCTGACGAGTGAGGTCGCCGCTCGTGCACCGATACTCGAAGCGAGGGACGACCTGGGAATTTTGAACCAGGTGCACGCAATCCATTCAGCGGCCGACATCAATATTTTCCAGCGGGCATTGGACTCGTCACGCGTGCTGATTGCAGATGGCCATCATCGCTACGAGACCGCCTTGGAATACCGCCGCCGCTGCCTGAGTGGGGGGCAGGGGTCTGCGCCTGTCAACGTCGTAACACGAGATGGTGAGAGTTCCGCTCCTCGGCCCGAGGACTACGTGATGATGACCCTGGTCGCGTTCGATGACCCAGGCTTGCTCATTTTGGCCACCCATCGGGTCATCAACGCGCTCAGCGACGAGCAGATCAAGGCGTTTGAAGAACGCATCCGCGAGAAGTTCGAGGTCGAGGAGTTCGAACAACCAGGCACCATGATCGCGCAACTCAGGTCCAAGGGACGCGGATATATTGGTGCGGCTGTCAGGAATACAGTTCCGCGAATCCTTCATCTTCGCAACCAGAATGACATGTCAATCGCATCACCGGACATGCACGAGGAGGTTCGCCGCCTCGATGTCGCGGTGCTGCATTCATTAATCTTTGACGAAATCCTGGGCATCACACCGGAGATGGTGCGCAGCGGAGAAAATATCGCCTACACGATTGATGGAGCAGCAGCCCTTGCCTCGGTTGGGTCAGCCGGCGCGGCCGCCGCCTTCCTGCTTACTCCGCCAACGGTGTACGATGTTGAAAAGGTCAGCAATGCCGGGGCGACAATGCCGGAGAAATCTACTTACTTTTATCCCAAACTGCAGACCGGGCTACTGATAAACCCAATTAGTTAGTCAGACAATTCAATATGCAGCTTCCAACGAGTATCTCGTTGTCGATCTGTTCTCGCCTGTTCGGTGGATGAGGTAAACATGGCTATCAATGCAGCAACTGCAAATACGGAACATGGCACGGCTCCGAGCAGCAAGCCCAATCGCTACAGGTCACAGGGGCTCTCCCGTCTCCGCGACACTGTGGGCGCCGACGAACGATCGTGGCCATATCTCGTTTCCGCGGTGGTTGGAGCCGCCGGGATTGGGTTAGCCTCGCTCGTCGGTGCCGCCGAACTAGCAGTCGGTGTGGCAGCCGCTTATGTCGCCTACGACGTGATAGCGCGGGGCGTGCCGCTCTGGGATGCAATCAAGCAGGCCGAAGAGGAAATCAGGGAATAGTCACTAACCTGCTGCTGCCAAACCTCTAAGACGGCATCGTTACGCGGTCGGATCATCTTTGGAGTGGTACATACCGTTTTCGGGCCTGCGATTAGAAAGCAGGCCCAGACAAATTCATCTTACATCAACGAAGGCCATCGCACTTTCATGTACACTGTGTCCGATGCCACGAATGCTGCGGCGGAATGGGACCAGCCTTGATCGGCCGCAGTGGCGCTATGGTGGACGACTTGACCAGTCTTTGCGTCGATTCAATAAGGCCGTCCAAAGGGATGTCCTAGTAAGATTAGTCTCTCTATGGGCATATCTGAAACTCGCTGCATTCGTGATGGTTAAGCATGCGAAAGAAGCGATCGCTTTGCAAAGCATCAACGAATTGTTGAATACTGGCCCGCAGCCTCGGCGATAGGCCCGAGTCCCGCTTGGAGGAAACTATGAAATTCGGCTTGCTCTATGAAATGGAAACCCCGCGTCCGTGGCACGCGCTTAGCGAATATAATACTTACTGGCAAGCGCTGGCACAGATTGAGCTAGCCGACCGTATCGGGATCGACTACGTTTGGGAGGTCGAGCACCATTTTCTCGAAGAATACTCCCATAGTCCTGCACCGGAAGTCTTTTACGGTGCGGTAACCCAGCGCACCCGCAATATCCGAATCGCTCATGGCGTGCGTCTGCTGCCCTTTAATTTCAATCATCCGATTAAAGTTGCTGAGCAGGCCGCAGTACTCGACATCATGAGTAATGGACGAGTCGATATTGGCACCGGCCGTTCAACTACGTCCCAGGAGCTCGACGGCTTCGGCATTGACTACGACCGCACACGCGAGGAAGTACGTGAGTCACTGGATATCATTGTTAAAGCGTGGACCGACGAGATCCTCGAATACGATGGCAAGCTCATGAAGGTGCCGCCCCGGCGGGTCGTCCCCAAGCCGATCCAGAAGCCGCATCCGCCGATGTGGATGGCGTGCGTTGCTCCCGATAGCTATGAGCTGGCCGCCGATCGGGGTCTTGGGGCACTTAGTTTCAGCCTCAATTTCGAACAGGTGCAGAAACAACTCGAAGCTTATCACCGGGTCTTTGCCCGCCGCAGCGATCAGATTCCCAAAGTCCCGAACGAAGCCTATGCGGGACTGATTATCTGTCACGTCGCGGAGAACAAGGAAGACGAGGCGATTGGGCTCGAAGGCGCACGCTGGTTCATGCATAACGTGGCCAAATTGTTCGAACCCCTGATGGTCAAGAACAAACTCTATTCCTACGAGTATCTGCGCAACCTGATGTCATTGGATCTTGATCCGAAAGATGTCCCTGACGCTCAACTCAAGCAGCATCATATGGTGGTGGTCGGCAATCCTGATGAGGTGTGCCGCAAGTTGGAGAATTTCGAGCGCGCCGGCCTCGACCAGGTCATCATGTTCAAACAGGCTGGCCGTATTCCACATCAGAACATAATGAATTCGCTCAAGCTCATCGCCAGGTATGTCCTGCCCCATTTCAATCCGCATAAGCGAATCGCAGAGCAGGAGACTGCCCTGGCGGCTGCTGGCCGGTAGAACGGCCAATCCAGGCGGCTCGGGGCATAACGACAAATGAGCAGACGCCCGCAGTGCTTGTGACTGCGGGCGTCTGCCCATCATTATCTTGGGGGCAGGACCTATGCGTAAGGAACCATTCAAAATCGAGGTGCCGCAAACAGTTCTCGACGACCTGCACGGGCGCCTTGCTCGTACTCGCTTCGCGCCCGAGTTTGCCAATGACGACTGGCGCTATGGCACCAATCTCGCCTATTTGAAACAGCTCGTCGAGTACTGGCGCGATCGGTTCGATTGGCGGCGGGTGGAGCGAGACATCAACTCATTCGCCCATTACAAAACCGAGATTGAAGGTATCCCGATTCACTTCATTCACCAGCCCGGCAAAGGCCCGCGTCCAATTCCATTGATTCTCACGCATGGATGGCCCTGGACCTTCTGGGATTTCAACAAGGTCATCCGGCCGCTCGCAGACCCGGTAGCGCATGGTGGAGACGCGGCCGATGCCTTCGATGTGGTGGTGCCATCACTTCCCGGTTATGGGTTTTCTACGCCGTTGACAACTACCGGCGTCAACTACTGGCGCACCGCGGACCTGTGGGTCGCCCTGATGCGTGATGTGCTGGGCTACGACAGATTCGCTGCCCAAGGCGGCGATTGGGGTGCGTTGGTCACCGCCCAGTTGGGGCATAAATACGCGGAACGGATGATCGGCGTTCATGTGAATCTGCTGGCAGCACTTTCGTTCTTCGGCGGCAGCGATGGTCCCAAACCTGAGGACTTCGGTCCCGACGAGCAGGGCTGGCTGGAGCGCAATCGCAATTTCATCTCCAACGAATCCGGTTACATGCAGCTACAGTGCAGCAAACCGCAGACGGTGGCGTTTGCGCTGAACGATTCGCCCGCCGGACTGTGTTCGTGGATCCTCGAAAAGCGCCGCACCTGGAGCGACTGCGGCGGCGACGTCGAGCGCCGCTTCAGCAAAGACGATTTGTGCACTACGATGATGCTCTACTGGATAACTGAGAGTTATGGCACATCAGCGCGTTATTATTACGAAGCGGCCCATAACCTCTGGCAGCCTGCGCACCAGCGCCGTCCCGTGGTCGAAGCACCAACCGGTGTGTCGGTTTTCTTAAAAGAAGTGATGCTGATGCCGCGCAAATGGGCGGAGCGTTACTACAACCTGAAGCGCTGGACCGTGATGCCATCAGGGGGTCATTTTGCACCGATGGAAGAGCCGCATCGGCTGGTCGAAGATATACGCGCATTCTTCCGCGGCTTGCGCTAACCCACTCCGCATCATTGCCCTAAGTCCTAACCCGTAAATAATAATAAAGAGGCGGGTCCGGGCTCCCGCCTCTTTACAAGCACAACCCTCGGACAGGGTGTTCGCTTGGCTACAGAATGTTGAAGTTGTACTGCAACTGCGCGAGCAGGTAACTCTGGCCTTTGAACAATCCGATACCCTGCATCTTATCGCCGCCAAAAATCTCGATCGCCTGCAGCTTAACGAAGTACTTCTTGGTCCACGGCGGATTCAGCACGAGCGAAGGAAACAGGGCGAATGTGGTGCCCTTGGGGTTATAAATCATCGTCCAGGTCGGTGCGAAATCGGACCACCACCATGAAGTGCCGACGTTGAATAGCAGGCTCACGTCATTTTTGAGCTGATGCCCATCGAGGGCGTTGCCGTTGTAGCACTGCTTGCAGTTGTCCATCACCGTGGTCTGAACTTCTTCGAGGTTCATGGTCAGGTTGCCTGTCGTCGTCAGCCATGGCGCATACGCCTGGTCAATATCGACGGCGAGCATGTATTTCACGATGTCGGACCACCGCTGGTCGTTCATATCTTGAAACCGCTGGCTCTCGATTGGCGTGTGATTCTGGTAAAGCATCTCGCCGCGGAAGACTGCAGGGAGAAACTCGGCGAGCGATGTCGGCATCGGCATGGGTCGGTCAACGGTCACTGCAAACTCGTTAATGGCCGGATATTGATAGGACCACAGGTTGGTGAAGGGCTTCCATTTAAGCGGTGCCGGGGTACCGCCGTTGGTACTGTCGTAGTAGTACAACGCAGTCCATTCAGTGGCGCCGAACAGGGTATGGTAGCGAACTCCTTCGTTCCAGTTTTGCGGTTGCATTCCGGGTATTTGCCAGTATCCGGTATCAAGCAGGCCTCCGTTGCTGATTGGGCCGATGCGGCTATTGCCCTTGCTCAAACCGAGATTGCATGCAAACCCGGAGGGGAATCGCTTGAGATAGGCCCTATATGGATTGAAACCCGGTACGCCCAGCTTACTGAATGGTGGGCAGAGCCAAAGCTCGCGACTTGTTGGCGTTGAGGCAAAAACGCCTTTGCCCGGGTTGGAGGGCGCCGCTGAGTATGGGCCGACTGGACTGGTTATATAATCAGCGCCGAAGATAGGCTGAGTTGGGTATTGCACGTCAAACCGCGCGCTTGGCCCGTGATCCGCCGATGGCAGGCAAGGTGCCGCCCGACCTGCGGTCAGGGCACTCTTGTACTTGTGGTAAGGGTCTTGATACTGCTCTGGCTGCCAATTCGGCTGGAACCCCGGCTGAACGACCAACTCGATGAAGTTCGAAGTGAGCGGACCCATCTCCGGCAGGTTCAGGATCGGGTGTATCATCCACTGCGGAACCCGGGACTGCTCCAAGTTGGCGAACCCGAATGCCCAGCAGGTATTAGTCGGATTGACCACGTCGCCGACCCGGAAGGCCAGCGACTGTCCCCAAACGACCAGCTGATTGCCTACGAACAAGGTTAACGGGCCGGTCTTGTTCTCCCACCACGCGTCACGCAGTTCGTATGTGTTGTAGTAGCTGTTCATGAAATGGCCGAAGCTTAGGCCGTGTGACGCGGTCTTGGCGCAACTTGGATTTGCGAAGCAGAACGGGTTGCCGGAGGTTGCAGCTGTCGGACCCACCATTCTCGTCGCATTTGCATACAATCCGTTATTGGCACTGTTGAACGAATAGGGAGGTTCATAAACGAACCATTCCCGCGCAAAGAACGAGTTATTTTCGTTCAGGCGGTAATTCTCGTCGACCTGAAGCAGCGTCCGCGATACTGCCAGACTATTTCGGCTGAGCGTATAACCCTTCAGAGCTTGCGGGTTTTGCCACATTCCGAAAGTTTGATTGCCGTAACCCGAGATGTGTAAACCACCCAGCCAGCCACCGCCTTCTTCTCCTGGCGGCGCCCCCATCCCAGGCCCGCCCATTGCACCTCCGGCGGGAGCTCCGGGCGCGCCAGCCGCCGGAGCTCCTGCGGCCTGGGGCAAGACGGTGGAAACAGAATTGCTAACGTTTAAGCCATTGGCGGGCTGAGCATTAATATCGCCAGCCCAGCTGGTCGCCAGCGACAGCACAATGATCAGAGCCGCCGCTGTGATTGTTGGGAAGATCCTCCCGGTTCCCCGGAAGATGCCGGAACACAGCCAGTGTCCGATCCGCATAGTCTCCTCCTGTGAGCGTCGACGACAGGCGCAGGCTGCCCGTCCCACACGACCAGCCGTCCCCACGGCCAATCTCAACTCCCCCGCTCAGCGTCCGATACGCCTAAATCCCCCGGGCGCTGATTAAAGCCTGCTCGTTGTCCGAACCAGACCAATAAAACCGGATCTACTCACTATTTCTTGGCCAAATTAAGCCTCTTTGCGCATCACCCCCTGATTCTATAGATCTCCACGTAGGATGAACGGCCATTTCTTAACGGAGGCTTCATAAAAGGTCAATACCGTTAGCCGGCGGGTTCTTTGATGCCGCCGAAGATTGTGAGGTCAAGATACCGCCAATAACAATCCACCGATTTGAAGCCTGCCTCAACAAGCCACGCGAGTTGATCGCTCAGCGGCGCGATATGGCTATGATGCTGACCGCCGGCCAGCCGCAACTGTTCGTGCATCTCTGCTGCGATTTGATCCAGGGGGCGGGTAATCCCCCGCAGACTCCTCTCCTGCTCCTGGATGGCGGCAAGATGGAGTGCCTCGAAGGGGACCTTCAATGCGGGCGGAGTGGCCACCACGTCGTTGTTGAGGAACATTCCGCCGGGCTTAAGCATTCGGAATATTTCGCGATAAAGCTCGCGTTTCCGTTCGTGGCTCAAGTGATGGATCGCTAGTGCGGAAACGACCGCGTCGAAGTTAACGCCTTGGGCCCTACTCACTTCCGTCCCGGCACTGCGCTCGAGAACCCCCAGCCAGGAACGCTCTGCCAAGTCGGCCTGCATGATTGTCACGCGGTCTTGATAATTGCGCAAGCGTTTAGTCGCATGCACCACCATTGCCTCTGAACCGTCGATGCAGTTCACGGTTGCACGCGAATAGCGCTCGATAATTTGCTCAGTAACGGCGCCGAAGCCGGCTCCGAGGTCGAGCACCGAGATGCTCGCGTCATGGGAGTATGGCATTAGCTCGACTATCAGCTTTAGCTGTTCGGCGCGGCGGGGAACGATAACGTCGGCGTTCGCCAGGAAATAGGCGACCTTAGCCTGGTTTCCCCATCCGCACAGCGTATCGTGGTCGGCCATCGGCGGCGTCTCCTTGCTCAGAAGGCTGTTTACTAAAGAGATGCTTGTGGAGTTCGATTTGTAAAGCGCTTGTCGTCGACGGTAGCGATAATTTATCGCTTGAACATTATCCGCCGATTTGGTCACGAGGAGCCCCTAGGATCCGCAAACTGCTGAATCAGAGGCCGGCCGAGAGGTCCGGTCCTAGCCCGTGTCATTCCCGTGCGTCTGCTTTGTCTGGCGCGCGAAGGAATCCCGAAAAACGAGAGACCCTTCTGGCAGCCATGCACCGGGCTCCCAATCGAGCTAAACGTCCCGCGTTCCATCGAATTTGAAACTTAGGACCTACCACCTGCTGATAGCGACGACTCGCTCATAGGTCGCAGCCATGCGGGGTCGGGACACCGCGCAGGGACGATCTCACGCAACTTCGGGCGATCTTTATGGACGTATTACCTGGGATTCGCGAAAGATGATGAACTGCTCGCCTTCTTCCAGGAATTGAATCACTGGATCCAGGCAGGCCTGCGGGCGGTCACGCGTCAATTTCTGCCCCGCACCATAAACAAACGAGAGATGACACGAGGGTATGCTTTCCCGGCACTGCCTTCCTGAGTCGATTGCAGCCGGGGCGTCGCCGGTACCGACCAGGACCAGGGTGGCGGTCTTGATCTTGGCGAGATCGAGAGATTCGGTGCCATTTGTTAGCAGCGGTGAAAGCAGCATCAGCCGGGCGATACGTTCGGGCGCCGCCAACGTAAACGCGACTGCAGGCCGCGATCCCTCTGAGATACCAATCAGGCTGCAGGCTCCGATTTGGAGACTACTTAGAAAAGCCGGCAATTTATCCGCCCATCCAGCCGGGTTACGATACCTTCCATGCGGCACTTCGAAACAGATAATCCGATAAGACTCAGCCAGCTTTCCTATTACAGGATCAGGTGACCGGTCGTCTTCAGCGGGGAACACGATCAGCGGATCGCCTTCGCCGGTCTCGAAACAACCAATACTGACTCCGTCGATTTCGAGTGTTTTTTCGACGCGCTGGCGTTCATTCGGCATTTCATGCGCCTCTTGTTCTCTGATCGTTCTTCGAACGGCCCCGACGGGCCGAAGTGCCAGCTGCGGCCCGGGCGGCCTTCAGAGTGGACGAATCTGCGGTATTACGCGGCTGGCAAAGCATTCCATCGCGCGGAGCTGTTGCTCGTACGAAATACCCGGCCAGGTGAATGCCATGTCCAGGTTACCTACTCCAGCTTCGGCCAATTCACCAACTTGATCGACAACGGCGGCAGGATTACCGCATAAAAACGGTCTCTCCATCGCATGAATGTCCATCGGCCGATCACCGACGAGCCGCTTGAGCACCGCCGGGTTCATTCCAAAGAAGCGGCCCAGGTCAAGCCGGGTGTCGCCGACGTTCTTGCGGACTTCCTGATCGGTATCAGCCACATGGGCAAAAAATCGATAGACCACGTCGCCCGCGGTCGGTTCCCATCCGGCACTCGCCGCCTCGCTTCGGTATAGTTCGACCCGGCGCTTGATTTCGGACAGCGGCATGAAGGAGAGCGCAAGGCCCAGGCGATTGTGCGCGGCGAATGGGATTGAATCGGGAGTGTTACCGGACGAAAAAACGCGCGGATGCGGCTCCTGAAACGGGCGAGGCCATACCGAAACTACCCGGTAGTTGAAATAGCGCCCTTCCCAACCAAACGGTTGCGGCTCGGTCCAGGATCGCAGAATCAGCTCGATTCCCTCCTGGGTTATCTCGCGCGATTCATCCGGATTGGCCCTATATACGAGAACTTCGTTTGGCGTGCCCCGCAAAAAGAGCACTACGATCCGGCCCTCGCTCATCACATCCAGCATCGCGAGTTCTTCGGCAACTCGCACCGGATTGGACAGCGGGAGCAAGGGACCGAGGATCGCGATTTTGGCCCGTTTGATTCGCTGGCTGATGCCGGCGGCGAAGATCATTGGGCTGGGAGTCAGAATTCGGGGGGAGTAGTGATGCTCGGAGACGCTGACCCAGTCGAATCCCAGCTCATCCGCCATCAACGCCTGGTCCATCGCCCGGCGCATTGTGACGCCTGCTGCTGCGCGATCGCATAGGACCGGCGGCGTCGGCCACGAGTTGCTGGACCACAGCCCTGCATAGCCGACAGTGTTGAAAAAGCCAGCTATCATGGATGCGCGCCTCCTTGGGTCGTCAATCCATGTCAATCCATGTCTCGAACCCTGCTGCGGCGACCCAACCGCTCTCTAACCAGCACCAATAGTCCTAATCGGGTGCGTTTTTCCAGCTCGTGCATAGCACAATCCGGACGGCAACCAAAAAGCGGTGGCTTCGGCAAAACCTTAAGGGATAGTTTCAAAGGAAAGCGTAACAAATGCCTCGCCTGCAAAGAGTGACCACCATTATCCTGTCGGCTTTGCTTGCATCCTTTGGCTGCTCCGCTCAGCCTCAACTTCGAACGATTGCGCCACCTGCTCCAGCTCATGCGTCTACAGAAAAACGAACGGTAACGACGGGACCTGCGCAGACGGAGAATCAGAACAGTGGCGTAATCGGGACTACCGGAAAAGCAATCGGAGATGTCGTGCTGTTTCCGTTCCGTGCTATCGGCGAAGCATTCACGCCCCCGAGATAGGAGCGCCGCTGGGAAACGTGACGAGATCGAGTATTGCTAACCGCGAAGGGTTGTGCGAAGTAGGAATACTGGAAACGCCATCAGCGAAGGAGGCCGGTCGCGTGTCACACAAGGGTTTTTCCCACATCGGGCTGTCGACCTTGGATCTCGACAAGACGCGTGAGTTCTATGAGGGCGTGCTGGGCTTCAAACCAGTCGTCTGCGATACGATCAGCGTCAAGGAAGGTGGCAAAATTCGCCACATTTTCTTCGATACAGGACGCGACCAGCTAATCGCCTTCATGGAGGCCAACGGCGTGGATGGCATTCCCGCCGAGTACGATGCCGGCATCAACCGTGGTCTGGGTGTACCGAGCGCCTTCTATCACTTCGCCTTTGAGGCCGGCAGCGAGGCGGCGCTGGAGCAGAAGCGTGAAGAACTGACGGCCAAGGGGGTCAAGGTAAGTGAAGTGGTTGACCACGACTGGGCCAAATCCATCTACTTCAAGGATCCGAACGGGTTGCAACTCGAGTACTGCTGCATTACCCGCGAATTCAATGACAACGACGGCAAAATGCAGGATCGCTTCTCGCTGTCGGTCAACGCCCTGGGCCTGGAAGATGTGAATCGGGTTCGATCCCAGTAATTGAGTTTCAGCAAGCATCCCATTAGCGGGAGTTGGCGCTGAGAGCTCGGGCCTGAACCCTGCATCAAAGAGCACGCAAGGAGGGACGAATCATGGCTGCTGCCAAAGGTGGCTGCATGTGCGGATCAGTGCGGTACGAATGCGGTGCAGATCCGCTCTTTATGGGCAATTGTCATTGCCGCGATTGCCAGCGCGCCAGCGGCGGCGCCTACGCTCCTGCTATTGGCGTGCCCCGCAGTGCGGTCAAGATTACGGGAGACGTCAAGTACTACGAATCAAAGGCCGACAGCGGAGAAATGGCCAAGCGCGGATTTTGCCCGAATTGTGGCTCCCGTCTGTTCAGCCTGCCGCCTTTCGCACCCGATTTGATGGTTATTATGGCGCCGACCCTGGATGATCCGAGTATCTTTAAGCCGGGGATGGATATCTACACGTCCAGCGCCCAACCATGGGACCACATGAATCCGGGCCTGCCGAAATTTCCCAAGATGCCGCCGGCGGGCTAATCCCGTCCTTCGAGCAAACCTGCCGCGCGCGCTATCCCGCTTTCTCAGCCGGAGCGCGCTGCGACGCTTCCATCAGAACGTTACCCTAAATAACCGCGCCCGCACTGGTATGGAGAGTTTGGCCGGTTATTTGGCGGCTGCCCGGCAGACATAGAAAGACGATTACGGCCGCTACGTCTTCCGGCATCGATACCCGGTGAAACAGATTCTCGAGAGGGCCGGCCGAGGCTACGCGTTGTAATGCCTCGCTATCGCCAAGTACGCGGGTCATTCCAGTGGCGGTAATCCCCGGAGCAATTGCATTGACGTTGATGTCGTGCTTGCCCAATTCGGCGGCTGCACTCCGGGTGAGCTGCACG
>JAMXLL010000213.1 GCA_024281015.1 Candidatus Binataceae bacterium | reverse complement strand
GTAACGTACTTGGCCATTTTAAGAAACCCTCAACTATCGTTTACGCGCCGCTCCCCAACTCCGCGCCAAATCAATATTTGCCAGCCGGCAGTTTTGAATGATCCCAACTCGCCCATTTCTTTGGATGAATGCGGATCACCACCCGCTTGGGCGCCAACTGCCTCGCCTGCTCGGTTATCTGAGCATTAACATCGCCGCCACTCGGCGGCGTTGCACTCCTGTTGGCCTGCGAGGTCCGACGTGCCACGAGGGTCAATACGTCGAGCACTTTTTCGGTATCCTCAATTATCTCGGCCTGGCCGCGTATCATCACGCCCTTTAACGTGTGGTACGCTTTGCCACTTTCGACCATGATTGCCGCACAGGGATTGCGCCGCAGGTTGATCACCTTTTGCGCCTTGGCGAAGCTGGTCATCACGATGTCGCCGTTTTCGACTGCGTAGGCCATCGCAACCACATGCGGATAGCCGTCGCGGTCGATAGTAGCGAGAGAGCAACTATCGCCCCGTTGCAACCATTCCGCAGCTTCCTCCTGCGTCATTCTAATCGCTTTTCGGGTATCCACCTTTGCCACGAAATTCACCCGTCGGTAGTGCTTGATTCGCCGGCGACGAGCTTATGTTGTGCCTGGCGAGTTCTTGATGGAACGCTTTTCTCAGATTGTCTAATATAAAGTCGCAATCGTTCACAAGCCACCGCTGGAGGGCCATCTAATGCCAACGCTCAGCGAGGCACAAATCCGCCACGAGCTTAATTCCTTGGCCGGCTGGGAATACCAGGACAAAGCGCTCCGAAAACTTTTTCGCTTCAACGAATTCATGGACGGGATTCGCTTCATCGGCCGGGTGGCGGAGATGGCGGAAGCCGCCGACCATCATCCCGATATTCACGTCAATTACACGCGGGTGAGCTTTGTTTGTTCAACCCACAGCGAGGGGGGAGTCACTGAGAAGGATGTCCGCCTCGCTCAGCAGATCGAGCAGGCTTTCGCGTCGCACGCTGCCTGATTCAGCTATCGCGCGAGACGGCATGGGCTGACAGCCACTCATCGGATTGTAAGAACCACGCAGGCGCTGGATAGGTCAGGCGTCGGCTGGCTTGGGCAACGGGAAATGGATGCGCTCTTCTTTGAGCTTGAGCAATTCGACCGCTGCGCCCCTGCTTACAAATGCATCGACGATTTCCTCGACGAGCCAGTCGGGTGAGGAAGCGCTTGCAGTGAGTCCCAGCGCGTGCACTTCAGCCAGCATTGCGGGCTCAACGTCCGCCAGTGAATCGACCAGGTAGGCGCGCGCACCGCGCATGCGCGCCACCTCGACCATGCGGTTGGCATTCGAGCTCTGCCTGGACCCGACTACAAGGATGGCATCGGTGACTGCGACCAACTCCTTGACGGCATTCTGCCGATTCTGCGTCGCGTAACAGATGTCATCGGTTTTCGGCGTGGCGATAGCCGGGAATCGACGCTTCAGGGTGGCCATGATCTCGCTGGTGTCATCAACACTGAGGGTGGTCTGGGTCACGGCAGCCACCCGATTGGAATCGAGCAGGTTCAGTGCTTCCGCCTCTTCGACCGTTCCAACCAGCACGACCTTGCCAGGAGCGACACCGAGTGTGCCCTTTACTTCTTCATGACCGGCATGGCCGACCAAAATTACTGTCCGATCTTCGCCTGCGTAGCGCTCAACCTCCGAATGGACCTTGGTCACCAGCGGACAAGTCGCATCGATGACGCGCAGGCGGCGAGCTCGGGCACGTTCCCATTCACGGGGTGCCACGCCATGCGCGCTAAAAATCACCCGTTGGCCTTCCGGCACCTCGTCCAAGTCCTCCACAAAGATCGCACCCTCGCGTTCGAGTGCCTCAAGCACGAACCGATTATGGACGATTTGATGCCGAACATAGAGTGGCGCGCCGAAGGTTCGCAACGCGCTACGCACGGCTTCCACCGCACGATCGACGCCGGCGCAAAAGCCGCGCGGCTCAGCCAGGATCACTTTTTCAATCGAGGTGCCGTTCGGGAGCATGTGGTTGACCTGGTTAAGGTAGGTTGGCCGCTCGGCCCAGGCACCCTGACAATGAGCACTCTGCACCGAAGCTTTTTGCTTGAACTTAGCGTAATCGCCCTGTTTATCGCTCGCGGTGTACACGCCGCAGCCCCCCAAATTATACGCACGCCGTTTACAGATTAAGCGCTTGATGACCGCCTGGTGTGGCGAATATCCACAAGTGGCGCCGTTTGAAGAAACTTAGTTCGGCTTTGGGTAAAACACGAATTTAAATAGCTTGCAGTTCCGGCGGATGGGAAGTTTGGCAGCCAATCCAGACTTCGCCGCCCTCGAAATATTCCTTCTTCCAAATCGGCACCACTTCCTTGAGCCGGTCGATTGCAAAACGGCAGGCTTCGAACGCTTCTGCGCGATGCGCAGCAGCCACCGCGATAGCTACCGACGTCTGGCCAATCTCGACCACGCCGATCCGATGGCGAATCCCAATGCGCACGATTTCCCAGCGCTGGCCAGCTTCGTAAGCAAGTTTCCTCATCTCGGACAGCGCCATTGGTTCATACGCTTCGTACTCCAGGCGGAGGACATGCCGGCCCGCATTGTCGCGCCGTGTTGTACCCGCAAACGTCACGATGGCTCCCGCCGCCGGGTGCGCAACTTCGCCGGCCAATTGTTCAACATCTATCGGATCACGACCTATGGAGATAGGTCCGAGCCAGACGGCGTCTGCCCCACCGCTGACCGGCGGAATGAAGGCTACTTCGTCGTTGTCACGTGGCCTGAAATCGTCTTTGACGTATTCGTGATTGACAGCAAACGCCACGCGTTCGCGATGAGCCGCGAGTGCAGGAATCTCGTTACCGAGCCCGGCCCATATTTCGCCAACCGTAATACCATCAGGAAATTGGCGGCTCATTTCTGCAGTCCGCGCCCGTTCACGCAGCGTAGCAAAGAATTTCAGGGTCAACCGATTCATCTATTTCACCGAATCAAGATGTCCCCCGTTTGACCGGCTAGCCTGTCCGCATCCCTCTCATTCGCAAGTCAGCTGCTCAAGGTGACCATCGTTTACTATAGTGCCTCAGCCAGCATCCGGGAGGCCATCATTACTTAAGCAGCTTGTGTATATGACCGAGTTCAGGTAGCAGCAGTTTCTCCATCGCCAGTCGGCAGGCAGCCGGCGCCCCGGGAAGGGCCACTACGATCTTACCATGGCTAATGCCGGCCAACGCGCGGCTCATCATCGCAGCCGAGCCAATTTCCTGGTACGAGAGCATCCGAAATAATTCGCCGAATCCTTCCAGTTCCTTGCTAAGCATCGGCCTAAGCGCTTCGATGGTCGAGTCTCGCGGGGCAATTCCGGTACCACCGGTAAAGATCAGGCCGTCAACCGCAGCCAGGTTTTCAGTTGCCGCCTGCCGGATCCGATCCGGACTGTCGGGCAAGACCTCATAGTGAACCACACTATGGCCGGCGCCCTCCAGCATCTGCTTAATCAGACGCCCGCTCTCGTCGGTGGTTGCGGTGCGCGTGTCGCTCGCCGTAAACAGCGCGATTTTTAACCGGGCGCGTGCACCGTGATGGTGATGTTCGTGAACTTCCATGGCGATTGCCTATGATAGCGCATCGGGCAGGTGAGCATCGAACGTTAGTCGGCCTGGTTCGTGTCCGATTGGTCCGCAAAATTCCTGTTACGGCGCGCTTAATCAGCGCAACCGCTTCGCTGCTGGCTAACCGGCGTTCAGGCTCGCCTGATTGGTATGCAAAAAGAGGCGCCGCAGGAAAGCTACCGCGGCCACCGGCGCAAGCTAAGCTAAGCAATACCTTGGATTATGCCGGCGTCTCCGCAAGCTGCCAACCCGCGTAGCCAATGTACGTATGGCCCATCATCCCAGGAGCCATGCATAGAGCGAGGCTAACCGATGTGACCGAGCAAAAACCCGGTAATCAACGCGGCGAAAACATAGGAAGTAAAGCCGATGTAGGCGAGATCGCGGGTCTTGATAAACAGCACTAGGCAAAAAGCGACTCGTGCAAGCGGCACTAAAGTAAGAATAAAGAGTCCTACCGTTAAAACCGCGTGCGGCTGACCTGCAACAAGGTTGGACCAGATGCTCGCGAGACTTTCGCGACCCAGCACATGGCCCAGTTGAATCTGCCGGTAGCGGTGTACGAAATAGTTCGGGGCGATGGTCGCGGTGAGCACCAAACCCGTGACCAGCACACTCATCGCAATCACTACAATGCTGCGCAGCAGAATCGGCGTCCACAAACGCAGGATACGGTCCTCCTCAGCGCTGACCGAGGCCTGGTGGATTGTTACTGACTCCGCCACTTCATATCCCGTTAAGGGCGCGCCATCCCATTTCGAGCGCGATCAGAACTAGTATCGCCGCGAAGCCGGCGCGCAAATATTGGACCCTGAGCAGTGGCAGAACGCGGCTGCCGACTAGTGCTCCGACCGTCACACCCAGTGCAACCGGGGCTGCAATCGTCGTTGCGATGTCGCCGCGAGAGAGGAAGACCAACGCCCCGGCACCTGCCGTGACACCGATCATAAAATTGCTCGTAGCGCTTGAGACTTTTAGAGGGATGTGCATGACCTGATCCATCGCAATCACTTTAAGTGCCCCGGAGCCGATCCCGAGCAGTCCAGACATCACTCCCGCAATCAACATCAGCGGTGCTCCATAACGTACATTGATGACCTCGTAGTGCTGCGGCTGGCCAGATTGATCGGGTATCTGTCCTGCCAAGCGCAGCCGGCGGGCGATCACTCCGCCTTTGGCCAGCGGGGTTTCATCATGTTTCATCAGCGAGAAGTAGGCGGACTGGATCATCATCAGCGCGAAGAGCCCTTCGAGCACGTAGGTGGGCACCAATCCGGCCGCATACGCCCCGGCGATCGCGCCAGTAACTGTCGCGCACTCAAGCACCATCGCCACTTTCAAATTAGTCCACCCATCGCGGACAAAAGCGACGCTGGCACCTGCGCTGGTTGCTACGACTGAGATAAGGCTTGCGCCGACCGCGATCCGCATCGGCATTCCGGCTACAACGACGAGCGTTGGGACAATAAAAACACCGCCGCCCAGGCCCGATATTGCGCCGACGAAGCCGGCGCTAATCGCTAGGAGCAACAATCCGGACAGAATCTCAAACACTGTCTATGACCCGCTCACCCCCGTCCTGCTAACGCACTATCAGGATACATCGGCTTTGTTTTCGACATATCATCCACTCACCCGCCACAGGCGCCGACATCCATGGGTAATCTCAAGAATAAGTGTGCTTCGCCGTTATCGGAAGGATTAGTTGCCCCGCCGATATGGCCATTGGGTGTTCGGAAACTCTTTGGCGCACGTCAAGCAGCGGAGCTGCTAGCCGTTTTCCAATCGGCTCTTTAGGCTCGTGGCTTCAGTGTAGTGGCGACCCCTGAACCGCCGAAGGAGCCGCGGTAGGAAAGCTACGGCAGCCAGCAGCGCCAAGGTAAGCAAAATCTTATGGATTATGCCGGCCTGTCCGGATGCTGCCTGTAAACCCGTATAGCCAAGGTAGGTATAGCCCACCACCCCCGGCACCATGCATATGAACGAGGTTATCGTATACTCGCTCAAGCCAATGCCTGTCAGACCGAAAGCGTAATTCACAAGATTGAACGGAAACAGCGGTACCAGGCGTACAAACGCGACGAAGCGCCAACCTTCCCCCTCGACCCCGGCGATCAGGCGGGTCAGCCGTTCGCCGGCGCGTCGCGCTACCCAGTCGGCGCCGATGTATCTGGCAATCGCGAATGCCGCTGTCGCACCCAACGTAGCACCGCTGAGATTCAAAAGCGTTCCCCATACCGGACCGAACAGCGCGCCCCCGGCTATGGTGAGAATTGATCCAGGTACGAACAACACCGTCGCGAATGCGTATAACAGCACGAACAAAAGTGGCGCCCATAGTGCGAAGCGCGCCAACTCGCGTTGGAGTACTTCGGGCCGAATAATTTGGCGGTGGAGGGCGAGCCATCCTATCGCAGTCACCAGGCCCGCAAGCAAAATCAGACGAATGGTGAGACTCCGCAGTTTCATGCTGCGCGTTTCCAGGTGAGCGGGTAAGCCCCAACCGGTCCACGGAAGGGTTGCAGCAACATCCGGTCGAGCCATAACTCGCGGCCGACGCGGAACTGCTCGATGCCGATGGTCATTGCCTCATGGCCGGCGGCGGGTTGGGCACAATAGGTGCCTAGCAATCGATCCCACCACGGCAGGTTGAACCCGAAATTACTGTTGGTTTCTGCCACGACGTTCGAATGATGGACGCGATGCATGTCAGGCGTAACTACGAGCCACCGCAGATATCGATCCAACCCGACTGGAATGCAAACGTTGCCATGATTGAAGATCGAGGTGGCGTTAAGCAAAACCTCAAAGACGAGGACGCCCGCCGCCGAGGCCCCGGTCGCCGCGATGACGCCGAATTTAATCAGCATGGATAGAATGATTTCGATCGAGTGAAAGCGTAAGCCCGTAGTCACGTCGAAATCGAGATCGGCATGATGCATCCGATGGACGCGCCACAATGCCGGGATGGCGTGAAACATCACGTGCTGCAGATAAATCGCCAGATCGAGCAGAACCACTGATGTGATAATCCTGCCCCAGGTCGGGAGTGGGAGGTTGTTGAGAAGTCCCCAGTGCCGTTGCGTACCGAGCGCTGCCAGACTCACGGCGGTGGCAGAAAGCAAGATCCTAACCAACGCAGTATTCAGCACTACGATTGCCAGATTGCTCGGCCAGCGCTTGACTCTTGGGTACGACCTTAACCGCCGAGGCGCCGCCGCCTCCCACAAAGCCGTCGCGGTGAAGACGCCAATGAAAGCTCCGAGCCTAACCGCTGCCTCGTGGATAGGCATTCTTGAATCGCATGGTCATCCGTAATGGAAGGCAGCCGGCTTGCCTGTAGCGAACTGATACCGTGTTAGCGAATCAATGGCTGTTCCGGCGGGCAATTCGCTTACGGCGAGAGCCACGGTATCGCCGTACCCGTCAGCGCAGCACCGGGCCCGTAACGAAATCCCGCCGGGCTCGTGAATAGCGGCTTTCATGGTCACCTGAATGCAGCGATTGTATAGACCGTGGCTCTTCGGTTCGGCTGATTCAACAAGTCTGGCCAACTCCGGCCTGAGTCAGGTGCGGGTGAGCAGTTCCAGAATGTGGCCGTTGGGATCGGAAAAGTAGACGCCGCGTCCGCCATGCCAATTGTTAATCTGCATATCCTCCCGCGACCAGGGACTGCTTCCATATTTGAGGCCAGCGCCGTTGATACGGTTGAAAATCGCATCAAACTCCTCGTCACTGACGTGGAAGGCGTAATGGTGCCATTCGAAGTGTTGGCTATTGTCGAAATCGAGCGTGAGAGTGTCATTCACCTTCACCGGGGCGAAATGACCGGCAGAACTTTCGTATTTGAGGCCAAAAATTTCCGCGAAGAAACGCGCCGATGCTTCTTTGTCATGAGCCGGCACGATCGTATGATTCAGGGTAATAGCCATTCAGCAATCTCCCGTTACGGCGAGCCTTCTCATCTGCAGCTGTGTGTATCTATCCGGCCTCGATAGAATTCTGGACGTTCGAGTCGGCCAGTAATTCACCACGGCGATACGGGTAATCGGCCACCCGGCCCTCAGGTGCCGGTGCGCCAGCTAGACAGATATTTCTTCTGCTCCTCAGTCAGCGAATCAATACTGATGCCCATCGCCGCCAGCTTCAAGCTCGCGACCTCATTTTCGATCTCCTGCGGCACTTCATGCACCTTGACCGGTAGCGGTTCCCCGATGGCAGTCCAACGGGCGGCCAGCGCCTGGGTCGCGAAGCTCATGTCCATTACCTGGGCAGGATGTCCCTCGGCACACGCGAGATTGACCAGCCGCCCCTGGCCGAGAACATAAACTGTCCGGCGGTTAGGAAGCACGTACGCGTCAACGTGTTGAGTCACCTCGCGTTCGACCTTGTTGGCGGTATCGTTGAGATAGGCGATGTCTATTTCAACGTCGAAATGGCCGGCATTGCAGAGGATTGCACCGTCTTTCATCAGGTTGAAATGCGCCGGCCCCAGTACCGAACGGTCGCCGGTAGCACTGATGAAGATGTCACCTATTTTGGCCGCCTCGAGCATCGGCATCACCCGAAAACCTTCCATCGCGGCTTCCAGCGCCCGAATCGGATCAACCTCGGTCACGATTACCTCCGCGCCAAGGCCTCGCACGCGCGATGCGATCCCGCGCCCGCACCATCCGAAGCCAGCGACCACTACCACCGAGCCCGCCATCAGCACCCCGGTTGCCCGGATTATGCCGTCGAGCGTTGATTGCCCGGTACCGTAGCGATTGTCGAACAGGTGCTTGGTCTGGGCATCGTTGACGGCAACGACCGGGATACGCAATGCCCCATCCTGTTGCATTGCCCGCAGGCGGATTACACCGGTGGTGGTTTCTTCCATACTGGCGCGGACATCTGCCGCCTGCTCACGAAACTCAGTGTGAAGCAGACTTACCAGATCGGCCCCATCATCCATCGTTATCGTTGGGCGTTGCGCTAAGGTTGCGCGCAGATGGTTATAGTAGGTGTCCCGGTTCTCGTCGTGAATAGCATAGACGGGAATCTTGTATTCGCTCACCAACGCGGCAGCAACGTCGTCCTGGGTTGACAGTGGATTGCTCGCGCAGCAAATCACCTCGGCCCCGCCAGCTTTCAGCGCTCGCAATAAATTGGCAGTTTCGCAGGTGACATGGAGACAGGCGCCCAACCGCTGGCCGGTGAGCGGCTGGTCGCGGCTGAACCGTTCACGGATCAGCCGCAGAACCGGCATCTGACGATCGGCCCATTCGATGCGCTTGGCGCCGATGGCGGCGAGCCCCAGGTCACGAACATCGTGGCCATCTGTAGCCATAAACTCCTCCTCTAGCGGTTGCCGTTCACGCGAAACGCGCTCTGCAAGGGATCGACCATATCGACCCGTTCCCAGGGGAAGAGGCCGTCATGCGGAGGACGCCCGAAATGTCCATACGCCGCGGTGGCTTCATAAATTGGCCGTTTCAGGTTGAGCGTCTTGATAATCGCGGCGGGGCGGAAATCGAAGAGTTCGCGCAGCGCTGAAGAGAGGCGGTG
>JAMXLL010000212.1 GCA_024281015.1 Candidatus Binataceae bacterium | reverse complement strand
CCCAATCACACCAACCACCAACAAGGCACACAATCTTCCGATGAGGTTCATGCATTTAGAGCTACTTTGTCCGCCTTATCTAGTAATTCGAGCTTGGCGTCAGAGCACGTATGGTAAAGGCGCATAAGAGCGCGTAGCAGCAAATGGGCAGTCCTGGGCAAAAACGCTGCACAAACACTCGCAACATCCAGAACGAGACATCGAAGATCGAATTGTGCCACCGATATGCCATTGGGCGCTTTACGCTACGCGCCTTGCTGACAAGTGACTTTTTACATCGGTATGTAACATTGCGGCCGGTAAATCGTCGCGTGTCTAAACGCACGCTCGTGGTCATCAATATCTAACAGGAACTCTCTCGGCTTTACGCTATCGTACCGCCTATAAGAGATGCACGGTCGAAAACCGGCACGTTCTTTGATCGTACTTACCTTCATTGAAGGCAAAAAAGGAGATTTGGCGCTGTCAGGTCACGAACTTGCCTGAATCGGGAGTTTTATCGCCATATTCGACAAAACCGGAGTCACTTCGTCCGGCGATCTCCGTGCACCCAAGGGCGAATGTTCGTGTTCATTTCCGACACCATAAACACCAGCCTCGTGCATCTTTCATTCAACTGATAGCCAAAGGCGCAGTTACACTGGTCGGCGATATCGGCCAGGTAAGTGTATGTGCTGATCTCACTAGTATGCGCACAAGGAGTCGTTCGAACCGCCGTTCATAGATTTAGCCATATTCGGCGACACTTGTTTTCGGGGCTTCGTCCGATAGCTCTTGTTCTTCTCAGGACCCGAAGATGAATAGCAAGCGTGTTTTGATTGTTGGAGGTGCGGGGTTCATCGGTTCACATCTGGCCGATCATCTTTTGGCCAGGGGTCACTTCGTTCGCATCCTCGATGAACTCGATCCGCAAGTACATGGAATAACCGCCCTGCCTCGGCAGCTTGCGGCTGATGCTGAATTCGTGAAGGGTGACGTCCGGGATCACGCTATCGTCGAGCGTGCGCTCCACAGGATAGAAGTCGTGTTTCACCTGGCAGCTTCAGTCGGAGTCGGCCAAAGCATGTACCAAATTGCCGACTACACTTCGAATAATGCCTTGGGTACGGCGGTGCTGCTCCAGGCGTTGATCGACCATCCTGTTGAGCGTCTCATAGTTGCTTCCAGTATGAGCATCTATGGCGAGGGGCTATATGTGGACGTCAATGACCGAGTGGTGCCCAATGTTAAGCGAGAGCTGAACCGAGTTCGGCAGCGCCTTTGGGAAGTGGTGGACACCAACGGGGCTCCGCTGCGGCCATTACCAACTCCGGAAGACAAGCCAATCGAACCGCAGTCAGTTTATGCCCTTCTCAAGCACCACCAGGAGAGAATGTGCCTCTGCGTCGGAGCGGCGTACGCGATTCCCACCGTAGCGTTAAGATTCTTCAACACCTATGGTCCGCGCCAGGCGCTATCCAACCCCTACACTGGAGTAATCGCGATCTTCGCGTCGCGCATCCTGAATAGACGCCCACCGATCATGTACGAAGACGGGTTGCAGCAACGTGATTTCGTCAGCGTACACGACGTGGCACATGCATGCCGGCTGGCAATGGAAGTGCCTCAGGCTGCCGGCCTCGTCTTCAATGTCGGCTCAGGTCAGGCAATTTCAATCAAGGATCTTGCCCGCCGTATCGCAACGGTGTTGGGCAAGAGCAAGCTCCATCCTGTGACAACCGGAAAATACCGAATCGGAGACGTGCGGCACTGCTTTGCTGACATAGATCGGGCACGCCGAGTTCTCGCCTATGAACCCAAGGTTAGTTTGGAGCAAGGCCTCGCTGAACTGGCAGGTTGGCTCGATGGCCAGGTCGCGATGGACCTCGTTCCTCAAGCAAGCGCAGAACTCGCCGCACGAGGGTTAACACTGTGAATCGGCGCCATCAAAGTGACAGTAATCAGTCACGCCCGCGAGAGCCAGGCATCCCGCTGCAGCCCGCAACGAAAAAGGCTCAATGGTCTCCGTTGGCAGAGCCGGTTCTCATTACGGGAGGCGCCGGCTTCATTGGAGGAAATCTGGCTCGTAGGCTCTTAGCTGCAGGTCAGGACGTTATCCTGTTTGACAATCTTTCGCGGCCGGGAGTCGCCGATAATCTCAGATGGCTAAGAAGGGCCTACGGTACCCGGCTAGCGGTTGAGATTGGCGATGTCCGGGACTATGCCGCAGTAGAGAGGGTGGTCGCTCAAGCCGGCGCGGTTTTCCATTTTGCTGCCCAAGTCGCGGTTACCAGCAGTCTGTCGCAGCCGCGCGAAGACTTTATGGTTAATGCGCAGGGAACCCTTAATATACTCGAAGCGCTTCGGACGCGGCGCAGCCATCTTCCCCTGCTATTTACTTCCACTAACAAAGTATATGGCACAATGGCCAATATGCAGCTGAGGGAGGGGCGCCTTGCCTACACTCCTACTGATGCGACATTGTGCGAAGACGGGATAGCTGAAACCGCGCCACTGGATTTCCACAGTCCCTATGGGTGCTCCAAGGGATGTGCCGAGCAATACGTGCTTGACTATTCACACAGCTTTGGCTTGCCCGCGGTGGTCTTCAGAATGAGTTGTATCTACGGTCCTCTCCAATGTGGCAATGAGGATCAAGGATGGGTCGCTCATTTTGCTTCCTCGATGTACCGGCGTCAGGTGATCACCGTTTACGGCGATGGCAAGCAGGTGCGAGACCTGCTCTTCGTTGATGATTTGATCGATGCAATGCTTTTGGCGCTGCGCCATATTGATCGAACCTCCGGCCGCGCTTTCAACATTGGCGGCGGTCCATTAAATGCTCGCAGCGTGCTTGAAGTCATTTCCCTGCTAAGCGAGATCCAGGCTGTTGCCCCAGCCATCTCGTTTGCCGACTGGCGAGTCGCGGACCAGCGCTACTACGTTTCGGATACCGCAGCGTTTCGCCAAGTTACCGAGTGGCATCCAAAGACCCGCTTGCGCGATGGAATTGAGCACTTGTGCGCATGGCTTAGACCGCGTGCCAACGGGATGGCCTCGGCGGCCGGCACCGCGACGTCAGCCCGATGATAGCGGCACGCCTGAGCGCTCCCAAGCGATTCGAAGCCGTCGAGGTTGAAGAACATGAACCTGGCGCGGGCGAAGTGCGGGTGCGGCTTAATGGATGTGGCATGTGCGCGTCGAATATTCCTTTGTGGGAAGGGCGCGCCTGGTTTCAATATCCGCAACCGGCCGGTTTTCCCGGGCATGAAGGCTGGGGCTACATCGATGCGGTCGGTAAAGGGATCGACGCTCTAAAGCAAGGCGATCCAGTTACTCTATTATCAACGCGGGCTTTTAGTCAGTACGAGATTGTACGCTCCGAATGCGTAGTACCTTTGCCCTCGCAATTGCAGGGCAGGGTGTTCCCCGGAGAGCCGCTCGCCTGCGCTATCAACATCTTCAATCGCGCGGCCATTGAGCCCGGCCAGGATGTCGCCGTCGTGGGCGCCGGTTTTATGGGTATTTTATTGATCCAGCTAATCAGTGCAGCCGGTGCCAGGGTGGTGGCAATATCCCGCCGCCAATCCTCCTTGGCGTGGGCGAGGCACTATGGTGCACGAGAAGTCGTTGAGCTGGTTGATCAAGCTATTGGCATGGCACCGCAAATCGCCGGAAAGGCGGGTTTCGAGCGAGTAATCGAAGCCGCCGGCTCTCAGCAGAGCCTGGACATAGCATCAGCTTTAGTCGGCGAACGCGGTCGGCTGGTAGTTGCCGGTTATCACCAGGATGGTCGGCGCCATGTGGATATGCAGCAATGGAACTGGCGCGGGATCGATGTAATCAACGCCCACGAACGCGAACCGCTGGTCTACGTTGAGGGAATGAGACGAGCGATCCAGGCGGTCTGCGATGGGCGGCTGGAGCCGTGGCCACTTATAACTCATCAATTTCCGCTGGAGCGCATCAATCAGGCGTGCCAGGCGATGATTCAGCGGTCCGACCAGTTCGTTAAAGCAGTGATCGAAACATGACTGCATCCGCAGGAGAGCTAGCATACGGCCGCCGGCCGCGCCTCGGTTTTCTAGGCGCCGGTTGGATTGGCAGGATGCGCATGCGGGCAGTCGCGGCGAGCGAGACGGCTGAAATCGTTGCGATTGCTGACCCGGCCCGCGATGCACTTGCTGAAGCCAGCAAGATCGCACCAACTGCGGCGGTTGTACTCGATCTCGATCACCTTCTGACGTATGAACTGGACGGCATAGTAATCGCTACACCGAGTGGGGTCCATGCCGGTGATGCAATCTCGGCTCTGCGGGCAGGAGCTGCGGTGTTTTGCCAGAAACCAGTTGGTCGCAACGCGCAAGAGACCGCCGAGGTCATCGGTGCGGCGCGCCGGGGGGACCGTTTGCTGGCGACTGATTTTGCTTATCGATTCACTCAAGCCATGCAGTCTATCCACTCTCTCATTCAGCGGCGAGCGCTTGGCAAGATCTACGCGGTGGATCTTTGTTTTCATAATTCTTATGGTCCCGACAAACCGTGGTACTACAACGCCGCCATCTCCGGCGGTGGCTGCGTTATTGATTTGGGGACTCATCTTGTCGACCTGGCATTATGGACGCTCGATTTCCCTGCGGTGCTCCAGGTCAGCAGCCGGCTGTTCTGCGAAGGCCGGCCGTTTCACTTGACCAACAGCGAACGAGTGGAAGATTTCGCCTTTGCCGAGATGGAGCTGCAGGAGGGGACGGCGGTCCGTCTTGCTTGTTCGTGGGGCAGGCCGTTGGGTCGCGACGCGCTGATCCAGGCCGTATATCATGGTGAGCATGGGGCTGCGGAATTCCACAATCTTAACGGCTCCTTCTACGATTTTGCCGCCCAATATTATCGGGGTCGTGAACAGCATCTCCTTTGTAGTGCGCCTGACGACTGGAATGGCCGTGCACTGCTCGCCTGGATCGAGCGTCTGGGATTCAACAACCGATTTGCCCCAGATGCTGCCGAAATCGAGCAGGTCGCCAAAGTGGTAGACGCGATCTACCGACCAGAGCTGCGTTCGTGTCTCTAAGTGGTATCGACTTGCATCCGTCATCCTCTATAGCCGGCCTCGGGACGTCATTTGATTCTTCGCTGCAGGGCCCGAGCTGCCGTGACGAAAAGCTTCCGATCCGCGTCCTGATGACCACTGATACGGTCGGTGGAGTGTGGAATTACTCCATCAATTTGATCAGGGGCCTGGCGCCCTATGGCGTTCAGGTAATTCTGGCGGCAATGGGGCGGCGGCCTTCCGCGGATCAACGGCATCAAGCAGTAACTACTTCGAATCTATACCTGCTCGACAGTGATTTTAAACTTGAGTGGATGGACGATGCGTGGACTGACGTTAAGCTGGCGGGAGATTGGTTACTGGAAGTTGAAGCAAAGTGGCGACCGGCTTTAGTTCACCTTAATGGCTATATCCATGCGCCTCTGCCATGGCATGGACCGCGGCTGGTGGTAGCACACTCCTGCGTCTTATCGTGGTGGCATGCCGTCCGCGGTGCATCACCGCCCGAGCAGTGGCTAACCTACGCTGCGCACGTGGCTCGGGGTCTCGCTGCAGCCGAGCTCGTGGTTGCTCCGAGCGCTGCGATGCTTGCCGAGTTACGCCGGCTTTATAGGTGGAGCGGGGAGGGGATGGTGATTTGGAATGGCCTTCCTGCTAACGGTCGGAGCCCAGGCTTTAGCAAAGAAGATTTTATTCTCACCGTTGGGCGATTGTGGGATGAAGCAAAAAATCTGCGGGCCGTTGAAGCAGTTTCAACCCGCTTAGCATGGCCAATCTACGCCGCCGGTGAAGGCCAAGCATCTCCGCACGGGGGTTCCGTCACGCGACTTGGCTATTTATCTGGCGGCGAAATATCAGAGTGGATGCAACGAGCAGCAGTTTACGCGCTGCCGGCGCGCTATGAGCCCTTCGGACTTTCGATTCTCGAGGCGGCGCGCTCCGAATGCGCGCTGGTCTTGGGCGATATTCCCAGCCTGCGCGAGTTGTGGGACGGAGCCGCCTGGTTCGTGCCGCCTGACGGTATCCCGGAACTGGGCGATGCACTCGCGACCTTGATCGCCGAGCCGAATATGCGTGCGGAATTTGCCGCGCGTGCCAGCGAGCGTGCACGCCGATATGGGATCGAGCGAATGGCAAAGCAATACGCAGCTGTGTATCGGAAATTACTTCAGGGTAGCCGCGTGCCATGCATATAGCAATTTTCTGCCATTCCATAATTTCCGACTGGAATCATGGCAATGCCCATTTCCTGCGTGGGGTTACCACTGAGCTCATAAGTTTAGGACACCGGGTGGACGTCTACGAACCGCGCAATGCCTGGAGCGTCCAAGGACTGATCGCTGAGGCGGGCGAGAGTGCTCTTTGTGCTTTTGAGCGCCAGTACCCACTTATAAAGAGCACCCGTTACGATTCGGATGAACTGAATCTCGAACACGCCCTCAATGGCGCTGACCTCGTGTTGGTTCACGAATGGAATGACCCGGAACTAGTCCAGCGCATCGGGCGAGTGCGGAAGCAGTCACCTGGCATGATCGCGCTATTCCACGACACGCATCATCGCGCTGTGTCCAGTTTCAAAGCGATAGCCGGGTTGGATTTGCACGATTACGATGGCGCGTTGCTGTTTGGCCGTTCACTGGCGCAGCTCTATGAGCGCCATAACCTGGTTCGGCGTACCTGGGTGTGGCATGAAGCGGCAGACACGAGAGTATTTTATCGGCGGCCGGATGTTGCACCTGCGTATGACCTGGTTTGGATCGGTAACTGGGGCGACGAGGAACGCAGCGCTGAACTCCGCGAGTTCCTGGTCGATCCAGTGCGCGCGCTCGGCCTGCAGGCGGTGGTGTACGGGGTCCGCTATCCAGCGAGTGCGGTCCGCGAGCTGAACTCTGCTGGGATCCAGTATTGCGGCTGGTTGCCGAATCATCAGGTGCCTCTGGTGCTGACCGCCTCCAGGATCACAGTTCACGTGCCTCGCCGGCCTTATGTTTGTGATTTGCCCGGAGTGCCGACAATCCGGGTGTTTGAAGCATTAGCGTGCGGAACGCCTTTAGTATGCGCCCCCTGGCAGGATACCGAAGGCCTATTCGACGTTGGCTCGTTCGAAGTGGCCAAAAACGGCCACGATATGCAAGGCAAACTGCGGGCAATTCTCGACGACCCGGCGAAAGCGCAAAAAATGGTGGAACGAGGACTGAATTCGATTCATCGGTACCATACTTGCGCGCATCGAGCCGCCCAATTGCTCGAGATTTACAGTGAGTTGATGCCCTCAAGGTCTCACGCCGCAATCGTCGCTTCTTCTGCGGTAGCAAGCGGTACTGCTTTGCCCGAAAATCTGACCGGAGCACAAGGTGCGTCCAAGGAGAGTGTTAAAAACGTAGCTTACCCGGCCAGGAAGAGAAGGTCTGCGCATGGACTGAATATTGCTTTTTTCGGCTCCAGCCTCGTATCTGCCTATTGGAATGGAGCCGCAACTTACTACCGCGGCATTATCAAGACACTGAGCCGTAATGGACATAGAGTAACGTTTTATGAGCCTGACGCGTTCGAACGGCAATCCCACCGCGATATTGCGGCGCCCTCATGGGCGGGAGTCCGGGTCTTTTCCCCCGCCGCTACTTCAGAAGTGCTGGCCGCACTGGAAGAGGCGAGCGCCCACGACCTCGTAATCAAGTGCAGCGGTGTTGGGGTGTTGGACGAATTGCTCGAGCGTGAGGTGGTACGACTGAAAAGACGAGGGGTTCTGGTGGCCTTCTGGGACGTTGATGCTCCCGCGACTCTGGCGCGCATTGCAGCCAACCCACTCGATCCATTTCGTGTCTTGATTCCGGAGTATGATTACATATTCACGTATGGCGGCGGCGATCCAGTCGTTGCAGAGTACCGTAAGTTTGGCGCCCGGCGCTGCACGCCGATTTACAATGCGCTCGATCCGGAGACTCATTTTCGTGTTGCGCCGCAGGAACAGTTCCGGGCTGATCTGGCGTTACTAGCCAACCGATTGCCTGATCGTGAAGCGCGAGTTGAGCAGTTTTTTGTAAAAGTTGCCGCTGAGATGGCGGCCAAACGTTTTTTACTCGGCGGCAGCGGCTGGCACGACAAGCCATTCCCGAACAATCTCTGCTATTGTGGCCATGTTTATACGAGCGATCACAACGCATTCAACTCAAGCGCAATAGCGGTGCTCAATATTAATCGCGACAGCATGGCGCAGTGGGGCTATTCGCCGCCAACCCGCATCTTCGAAGCGGCAGGAGCAGCAGCCTGTATAATCAGTGATCAATGGACCGGCATTGAGCTCTTTCTTGAGCCCGGTAGAGAGATCCTGACGGCCGTCGATGGAGAACAGGTGGCGGATCATCTGCGTTCTTTAAGCGCCAAGCGTTGTCGCCAGATCGGTGAAGCGGCGAGACGGCGGATAATTGCGGAACATACTTACGAGGAACGTGGCCGCCAATTCGAAAATGCGCTGGGACTCAACGATTAACTCTCGAACGCCAGTTAAGCCTCTGTCGATTGTGCTTCTCGGGCTATCGATCAGATCGTCCTGGGGCAATGGACACGCGACTACATATAGAGGGCTGGTGCGCGCGCTGGCGGACCGGGGCCACCGGGTATTGTTTCTCGAAAGAGATATGCCCTGGTACGCACGTGCGGTTGACATGCCGAAGCCCATCGGTGCGCAGCTGGAGTTGTATAGCAATTTGGCCGAGCTAAGGAGACGGTTCACGCCAGCGATACGTGATGCGGACCTGGTGATTATCGGGTCTTATACGCCACAAGGCGCCGAAGTAGGCGAGTGGGTGATGCGTAATGCGCAGGGTATCAAGGCTTTTTATGACATAGACACACCTGTAACGCTACAAGGGTTGCGCTCGGGCAAGATTGACTACATTACTATCAACCTCCTGCGTAGGTATGACTTGTACTTGTCGTTTACCGGAGGACCCTTTCTTTCATATTTGACCGTGAAAGGGGCGCGTATGGCACGCCCACTATACTGCTCAGCGGACGCGAGCTGCTACTTTCCTGAACACCAGCCATCTAAATGGGACCTCGGTTACATGGGCACCTACAGCCCAGATCGTGCCGCCGCAATGGAGCACTTAGTGCTAAAACCTGCACGACTCTTGCCCGATGCTCGGATGGTGGTGGCAGGACCGCAGTACCCCGCCGAATCGACCTGGCCGCCGAATGTCGAGCGCTTCGAACATCTGCCGCCCGGCGAACATCGGGGGTTCTTCGCCAGCCAAAGATTTACACTTAACCTGACTCGAGAGCCCATGAGGCGTGCGGGCTATTCTCCAAGCATCCGGTTGTTCGAGGCGGCGGCTTGTGGCTGCGCTATCATAAGCGACTGGTGGCCCGGACTCGACACAATCTTTGTTCCTGGCAAGGAAATTCTGGTTGCCCGCGATCAACACGATATCGTGCGATACCTGACTCGTGTGACGGAACGCCGGCGCAACCTGCTTGCCAGACGCGCGCGCGCCCGTATCTTGGCCGAGCATACCGCTGAAAAGCGTGTACTGCAGCTTGAGACGTACCTTGCGGAGCTTGATCATTCGTGCCAGTCGGATTCGGACTCGGCCGCCAGCGTCAATTCGTGAGGTGGCGGTGGGCAGGACGTCGGTCGTCTGGTAATTAGGTTCGCTAATGGAGATACCAGCGAAAAAAGACGGCTCATCTGACCCGCAAGTTCCCCGCTTGTCTCGCGATGAGATTGCTCGAAGGGTGATTGCGCTCGGGAAATGGTTCCATAATCTCGATCTGGACGGTGTCAAAACTGCTCCCGACCATTTTCTGGGAGACTATCCTACAGTTAAATGGCAACGATTCGCTCATGCGCTCCCGGCTACTCTCGAGGGCAAGACGGTGCTGGATATCGGCTGCAGCAGCGGCTTCTACTCGATAGAGATGAAGCGCCGCGGCGCGCGGCGAGTAGTTGCCATGGACTTCGACCAGGATTACCTGGCACAGGCGCGCTTTGCCGCCCAGGTATGCGGGCAGGAAATCGAGTTCACGGATC
>JAMXLL010000211.1 GCA_024281015.1 Candidatus Binataceae bacterium | reverse complement strand
GAAGCACCGCCACTGGCGCCAGGGATATGCGGTTCTATCCTGCCTGGGCGAAAGCAGGGTCCCTAACGTTCCAGCGGGCGAGTTGCTGCGGGGCGGATATGCCCAGCAGAAACGGACTCGCTGGCTGACGATGCAGTCAGCTGCGAACCAGTCTCCGCAGCAAATTCCGTGCTAACAGCGAAAATAACAGGGAATTTTGCAAAATCTGGCTATCCATTGCGATTTCGACATCCATCGGCACCGTCGCGCTGCTCGCTGTCGGCATGAGTCCAATGGGGTCGAGCCAGGAACAGAGCACCACGATTGCCAAGGACGTTATTTTCGCCCGCAAAATCCTGATGGATACCATCGGCACCAACATGGACGAGCTCGAGACCATGATGGCATCGGACAAGGGCGTCAATCTGGCCGAGGGCCGCGAGCATGCCGACCTCATCTCGGTCAGCTGATGGCGTTTCCGCATCTCTTCCCCGCGACCACAAATCAGTGGAAGCCCGGCGTCGATCGCGATCCCGGCCGCGACACCTATGCATCGCCCAACCTTTTCACCAACTACGCCGATTTCTACGCCAGGGCGGCGGCGGCGGCGAAGACCGCCTACCGAGCCAGCCGCGCGCAGCAGAACAGCGACTTCAAGACGTATGTGGCGGAGTTGCGGGTGGCGTGCGACTCGTGCCACGGGCTCTATCTCAAGTCTGATCAATAGCCGCGGTGCTCGGACACGGCGCAGCGAAATGACTTGCGACACTTCTAAGGCATACCGGTCATGGATAATAAAAATCCCGTATATGCAAGCAGCCAGATGACCGGTAGCGGTTGCGCGGACCAATAAAGGGCACGCCTGCCAACCAGCTCAATCTTTTGGACCCGCGTGCTCCTGATATAAGATAATGTCGGACAGCGACCAATCAAAAGCTGCTTTAAAACGGGATGTACCGGTATCTCCGTTCGTCGCCAAGGCAGCGAGAAGGGTGGCATCGGCAGGCATCGCATCCTTGATGGCCGGGGCTTTCTTCCGGCTCTAGTGACCACATCCGCATTGCATGATGCGCATGGTGCCACGCCTGTGGCACGCGCGCCATGGAGCGATAAAAAAGGGAGACGCCATGCGACGGCAGTTGACTGCAGTGGTGAGCTTTGCCTTCGTCGCCATAATCTGGCACATCACTCGTTTGCGATGTTCGACCAGGAGAATTCGATCGAGCTCGAAGGCGTGGTGCAGGAGTTCAAATTCACCAGCCCGCACTCGTTCATCATCCTCTCGGTCAAGCAGCAGGACGGCGGCATCCAGCTATGGAACCTCGAAGGCGCCGCTCCGAGCGCGTTGGTCCGTGACGGCTGGTCGAGCAAGACGCTCAAGCCAGGCGACGAGCTGAGGCTCACGATCGAGCTGTTGCGCAGCGGTGCACCGGGTGGCTCCTGGTCCGTGAGCAAGACCAAGCTGAAGGACGGACAACCGATTCTGGTCTCGCAGTAGATTTATCTTGTCTCCCCGCCCATGGCCGAATGGGAGGATAACATGCCACTCCGGGCTCGATCGGTGCGATCATCCTGGCGACGGTGATCGTCACGAGGGACGCCGTCGGGGGGGCATGACGAAACCAAGTATCCCGACTGGGCGGGCCAGTGGACCAAGAGGGACAAGCTCCACCGGATCTGAGAAATTTCAATCAAACTAAGAAGTGAGCTCGATCGGCTCAGCGCTATATGGGAGGACAGCCGTGCGAAGCGGGATCAGGTCCATCACGCTGGCGGCCGTGACGGTCATTGCAGCTGCTGGCGCGCAGGCGCTTGATCAATCCAATTATCCCGATTGGTCGGGCCAATGGAAGCGGCCCGCTGGCGTCGGCAATCAATGGGACACGAGCAAGCCTCCGCGGCGCGGACAGCAGGCTCCGCTGACGCCAGAGTATCAGGCTATCTACGAGGCCAACCTTAGGGATCAGGCCGCCGGCGGACAGGGAAGCGACCCCACCTGTACCCGCATTCCCGACGGCATGCCGCGGGCAATGAATGTCATTTTCCCAATGGAAATTATCATCCAACCGAACATTACGTAAATCATGATCGAATACTTGAGCATGCTCCGTCGAATTTACACCGACGGACGCACTTGGCTCAAGGATGCGGAGCCATCCTTCATGGGTTACTCAATCGGCAAATGGATCGATGAGGACGGACGCGGCCGTTACAACGTGCTCGAGGTCGAGACCCGCAACCTGAAAGGTCCGCGCGCTTTCGACGCGAGCGGCATCCCTCTGCACTCTGACAATCAGACTGTCGTCAAAAAGCGGATCTACCTCAACAAATCCGATCCGAATATTCTCCACGACGAAGTTACCACGATCGACAATGCGCTGACCCAACCTTGTACGGTAACTAAGAACTACCATCGCGAGCGCAACCCGGTCTGGGTCGAGGCGATTTGCGCCGAGGGCAATCAACATGTGCGTATCGGTAAGGAGAGCTATATGCTCAGCGCCGATGGCTATCTGATGCCGGCCAAGAAAGATCAGCCGCCGCCGGATCTGCGATATTTCACCAAGGCACAGAAGTAGCAACCGGCGTGAGCTGCTCGCCCGCGCCGACGAGGTCGAATAAGCAAGGAAGCCGGTAGCGGGTCGATTCGCTACGACGTTGAACTTCGGAAGTGGTCGGAGCAAAGCGGTCCGCGTCAGCGAGGATAACATGTTAAACCGTAGCTCCACCGGGGCGGTTGCGGTTGCATTTGCCGTGGCACTTATGGTGACGGTCGGCGGCGTTCACGCGTTCGATGATGCGAAGTACCCCAACTGGAAGGGTCAGTGGACTCGAGTCATGTTGCCGGGGGTGAGAGGCCAACCTAGCTTCGACCCGATCAAGCCGTGGGGTCTCGGACAGCAAGCCCCGCTGACGGCGGAGTATCAAAAGGTCCTAGAGGACAGCATGGCGGATCAGTCCAAGGGGGGATTGGGCAATTATCCTACCGCCCGCTGTCTCCCGGGCGGTATGCCACGCATGATAACATTCGGTGACCACGAATACGTCATCACGCCGGAAACCACCTATATTTTGATCGGGGACGTAGACCACTTTCGTCGAATCTTCACCGACGGACGCGACTGGCCAACGGATGTCGAGCCGACCTATGCGGGGTATTCCATCGGCGGATGGATCGATGAGGATGGCGATGGTCGCTACGACGTGCTCGAAGTCGAAACGCGCGGCCCGTTTAAAGGTCCCCGCGCTTACGACGCAACCGGGCTACCTTTGCACTTCGACAATCAGTCAATTTTTAATGAGCGGTTTTATCTCGACAAGGTCGATCCAAACATTCTTCATGACGAAATCACTGTGATCAATCATGCGTTGACGCGGCCCTGGACGGTGGACAAACGGTACTGGCGTGATTTGCATCCGCGTCCGAACTGGCGCGAAACTGATTGCACCGAGAACAACGCGCAGATCGTCATTGGCAAAGAAAACTATTTCCTGAGCGCCGATGGCTTCTTGATGCCCGCCAAGAAGGACCAGCCGCCGCCGGATTTGAGATATTTCAAGCAAACGCAGAGGTGACCGGTCGGCGCTGTCGCATCTTGAACTTGTTCCCCCAGGGAAGTCATTCCCCCCGCCAACTTGGGGGCTCCGATTGCCGCCGACAATTTAGAAATTACCCCTCAGAGACTGCGTAACGCCTCGCTAACTTGCGGACACTAACGCATAATTCCGCAACTCCGGACGCAGCGTACAGGGACCGGACTATCTGGCTGGGGCGGGAGGACTCGAATCTCCGAATGGCGGCATCAAAATCCACCTAATTCGCGTGTTCTGTCAGCGTCTATTCTGAAAAATAAGCAAAATCCTGTCGGTTTCTTATCAATAGGTTGGCTCGTGTTTCAGAATGAGCGCGGCACGGTCCGCCCTATGTGGGACCGTGAGCTGGGCGAGCCGAGCTGCGCTAGGCGCCAGCGTAATCATAAGCGAGATGAACAGACGCATCGAGCAGGACCATGAGCAACATTCCCCCGACACGCTCATCCTCTCCCGGAGCACTGCGTATGCGCCGCTACCGCAAGCAACGAAGGCAGGGGCTGCGGTACATTCCCATCCCGCTACACGTATCGGAAATCGACGCGCTCATTCGCATGAGGCCCCTGAGGTGGATTCGATAGCCGGTTTGGGCCGAATGCAGATGCGGACGCATTGTAGCTGCGAGAAAACCAGTTCAATAATGAAAAACGCGTTTATCGAGTTCTTAAGGTTGACCTTGTGGCACCTCTCCCTCCGCTCGTGGAGACGGCGATCCCGGCACGGCTCGACCGGCTGCCATGGGGACGCTTCCACACCCTCATGGTCGTCGCACTCGGAATCACCTGGATTCTTGACGGCCTCGAAGTGACGCTCGCAGGCGCCATCTCACCGGCGCTCAAGGAAAGCCCGCAGCTTCGTTTCTCCAACGCCGATGTCGGGCTTGCGAGCAGCGCCTATCTCGCTGGCGCGGTGCTGGGCGCGCTGTTCTTCGGCTGGCTTACCGACCGGCTGGGGCGCAAGCGGCTGTTCTTCGTCACGCTCGCGGTCTATCTCGTCGCCACCGCGTCGACCGCGCTGTCGTGGAACCTCGCGAGCTTTGCGCTGTTTCGCTTCTTCACCGGCGCCGGTATCGGCGGCGAATACACCGCCATCAATTCGAG
>JAMXLL010000210.1 GCA_024281015.1 Candidatus Binataceae bacterium | reverse complement strand
GCGATAAACCTCAAGGGCGTCTGGCTTTGCCTGAAGTATGAAATTCCGCAGATGCTGAAGCAGGGTGGCGGTTCAATCGTCAATACCGCGTCCGTCGCGGGACTCGTGGGCATTGAACGGCTGCCGGCCTACAATGCCTCGAAGCATGGCGTGGTCGGCTTGACACGGACTGCGGCGCTGGAATACGCGAGTAAGAATATTCGCGTGAACTGCGTCTGCCCGGGCGCTATTCGCACGCCTATGACAGAACGAATCATCGACAGTGGCGGTATGAGCGAGCAGGATGCCGTCGCTGCCGAGCCAGTGGGCCGATGGGGAAAGCCTGAAGAGATTGCACAAGGCGTCGTCTGGTTGCTATCCGATTCAGCTTCGTTCGTAACGGGTCACCCAATGACGATCGACGGTGGTTGGGTCGCGCGTTAGCAGGTGCAGCGGACCGGCATTGAGCGTGTCTACTATCGGTGTGATTTAGGCGCGCGCTTGCGCGGAGCGCCGTAAGGCGTCGAGCGTATTCTCGCGGCTCGCCGGTGCAATGCTGCAACTATGCTGAGACCTCGTAGACCTTGACAAACCTTCAGCGCTATGACGCGGAGAGGGAGCGGCAAGGCTTGGGAGCAAGGCGCATGGCAGATTTTCGTGAGGAGTTCGTTGAGCTGAGCGGTGCCAGGGTGCATCTGCTTCGGGGCGGTAAAGGTCCGCCAGTGCTGCTATTGCATGGTGCGGGCGGCAACCCGGGGTGGCTCAAATTTCACCAGCTGTTAGCCGGCCAGTTCCACCTGTTGCTCCCCACCCATCCGGGATTCGGCCGTTCGACCCGCCCGCCATGGTTCGACTCAATGGGCGATATGGTGGACTTCTATCTGGACTTCCTCGATTACTTCGAGTTGAGACAATTGGCTATCGCAGGATTTTCGATGGGAGGCTGGCTGGCGGCGGAACTTGCCGCCACGTGCCCGGAGCGGATTTCGCGGCTGGTCCTGGTCGATGCGGTCGGGCTACGAGTGGAGAGTGCACCTGTCGCCGATATATTTCTGCTGACTCCTGCCGAGCTTCAGGAGCTGGCGTTTCATGATCCCGCTGGGATCGTGGAGCGGGAGAAACTGTTTCCCGCCAACCTGACCGTCGAGCAGGTTGAAGCCAACGAGAACAGCCAGATTATGGCGCAACGGCTTTGCTGGAAGCCGTATATGCACAATCCGAAATTGATCCATCGATTGCGCAGAGTGAAGGCGCCGGCGTTGATTGTCTGGGGACGGGAAGATCGGCTCGTACCATTAGCTCATGGCGAGGCTTACTCCAAAGCCATAAATGGTGCGAAGCTCAGGGTGATCGAGCGTTGTGGCCATGCGCCGCAATGGGAACAGCCGGCCGAACTGGCGGCAATCCTGACCGACTTTCTGGGTAGTCCGGCTTAATGATAATAGCATCTGAGTCGTGTGCAGCGATCGAGATGAACATGAAAAGATATTCGTTCTCAGCCCGGTGCGGGGAAGATGATGGTTGATTATTACTACTTCAGCGAGATGCCTTATCCGGACACTCCCGAATTGGACAGGTATCCGTCGATTCGCCTGACCTATCCTAATAGGTACTTCAATCCCGAATTAGGTGCGCAGCTCTATCGGCGTTATTTGGATGAATATGCCTATGCGGAAATCGTCGGGTTCGACGGGCTAATGGTTAACGAGCATCATAACACGCCGACCTGTATGCACTTAGCAGCGAACCTGAGCGCCGCGGCCCTGATTCAGCGCACTCGGCATTGCAAGATTCTGCTGCTGGGCAACGTAATCGCCCTCTGGGACAATCCGGTGCGGTTGGCTGAAGAGGTGGCCATGCTGGATCTGATGTCCGCCGGACGGGTGATCTCGGGGTTTGTGCGCGGTATCGGTATCGAGCAATTTTCCGTAAATGTCGCTCCGGCGGAGAACCGCGAACGCTTTCAGGAATCGCATGACCTGATTATCAAGACCTGGACCGAACCGGGCCCGTTTCGCTGGGAGGGGAAGCATTTTCACTTCCGCTACGTCAATCCGTGGACCGCGCCGCTCCAGAAACCGCATCCGCCAGTATGGATTCCTGGAATCGGCAGCACTGAATCGATCAAATGGGCCGCACAGCACGGTTACCCCTATGTCTCCTTCCTGGCGCCGATGGACCTAGCCGAGCGCTGGTTTGATCTCTACCGCGATACCGCAGAGCAGACCGGCTATAAGGCCACTGCAGCGAATCTTGGTTATATGACCGGATGTTTCGTGGCGGACACCGAAGCTGAGGCGCGTAAATCGTTCGAGCACTTCCTGTGGCGCACGCAGGTTTCGCTGAAGGGTCCGATGAACTACTACATGCCTGTGGGCATGACTACCCGCGGTACCACCTCGATTCTTTCTCAGGGCTCCGGAACCGCCAACCGCAAGCCCGTGTTCCAGATGTCGATCGAGGATTTGCGCGAGGCCGGCGGTTTCGTGGTCGGCACTCCAACCGAGGTTGTACAGCGGTTGAAAGAGATCATTAAACGGCTTGGCGTCGGCCATCTGCTGTTTGAGGGACAATACGGAGGCCTCCCACATGACCTGACAATGCATAGCATCGAGTTAATGGGCAAGGAGGTTTTGCCTGCATTGCGCCGTGAGTTGTCAGAGTAAACTCAGAAGTTAGCTGAGGGTTTAAAGAGGCAAGCAATAAGGCAGCGAAGACACTGGAAATACTCGTGCAGGAGCTAGTGTCCTGAGTTTGAAGTTCGCTGCATAAAAGTTTGAGTGAGATATAACTTTGTTTGTCACCCGCGCGCGGCTGCCGCGAAGGCTCCTGCGTTTTCGCCTTACTTTTCGGAATTCCTCGCGCGCCAGACAAAACAGACGCGCGGGAATGACAGGTCGGTGCGGCTCTAAAAGATACGATTTGTTGCGCGAATTTCAGATTCACCACACTAGCTGACCGCTGGCAATCCAAGCATTATCACAACGTTACTGTTATGGAGTCTGGAGAGGTGACGCCGCTGCTGTTGTAGATTGTTTGCCGACGATGGCAGCTTTACCGTGATCGGGGGAGCCGCGATCGAAGTGTGCGCGGACGTGATCAACTGCTTAAAGCCTACGGGGTCGACTTGTGATTGCTGGGACAACGCGGCGGCGGAAAGTTTTTTTTCGCCGCGCTCAAAGTCCAACTCGTCTATCAGAGCCGGTGGAGTATTCGAACTCACGGCCGCAACGAAGTGTTCGAATGTATCGACTGTTCTTACCCGCGAGGCAGTCTGAGTGCCCCGGCGCTCAGGCGCGAGAGGCGGGCGAAGTCTCTCGCATATAGCCTTAGCGGATAAGCGCCGCGATTCACGAAGGCCGGGTGGTACATCGGAAAAAGCAGCGCTCCATCGCGTTCCATTGGTCGAGCTTGCCGCGGTACAAATGGAATCAGGCGTCCAACCAATTCCTGCCATGCCAGACGGCCGAGGCAGGCCACGATTCGCGGCCGAACAAGCGCGAACTCGGCGCGGAGATGGTCGCGACAATTGGCGATTTCCGTGTGGGTCGGGTCGCGATTGCGCCCGCCGGCATCGCGTGGATTGCATCGGACAAGATTGGTGATGAAGACGCGTTCGAGTCCGGAGCGCTCAATCATCCGTCGCAGCAATTGCCCCGAACGATCACCGCTGAATGGAATGCCGGTGCGGTCACCGCCCAGCCGCCCCGGGGCGATTCCAAGGAATAGAACGTCCGCCGGGACGCTCCCCTCCCCCGGCACCACACGCGACCGGCAGCGCACCAGTTCCTCGCATCGTGTACAGCTTCGAATGGAGCTATGCAGCCGCGACAACGTGTTGTTAGTTTGGTAATTCGTGGCGGTGGGCGGCGGGACGCGCATGCCAGCTGCCAGCATCGAGGGATTCAGGGCGACGGTTTTTTCCCTACACTGGGTCCGAAAATCCGGTAAGCAAATACCTCTCGCAGCATGGACCGCCGCTTCGGACCCTTGGGTACATCGTGGAACTTGCGCCACAAGCATCGTGCACAGACCAGGAAGAGTTCGTTGGATGGAATATCAGGCCAGGCAACGCAGAACACGCCTTCTTCTCGCCGGCAACAGGCGCAAGGGTCAATGAGCTGGGCAGCTCCCGGAGAGGTGGCTTCGATCAAACCCACTGTCGTTCCATCCCGTGAATGTTCCGGTCTACCGGGGATGATAGAAATTTCTGCCCCGGATTGAAAGAAATCTCGCACGAACGGAGCAGATTTGCCGACGTGTGATGGGCGGGGGCTACAACTGTTCCCGCTCCTCCACTTCGCGAAATTCAGACTCGCCAAGCGCCTGGGCTTTTTTCCGCCCATAAGTTTCATAGAGCTCGAAAAGGGCAGATTTATGCGGCCGCACGCGGCCCAGCGGACACTTGGTCCAATCCTCTAATGATTCGTCGCAATAGCCCATCCGGTTTTCGCCGCATTTGGGCTGCAGGAAAACCGCAATTTCGGGCAGCACTCGCTTAATCTCCGCCCGCATAAGTGCGACCATCCGCCGAATTTCCCATTGCGCACGCACGCAAAGCCGCAGGTCACAAATGTGCAGCATCTCCGCGAAATTGACCATCACGTGAAAATTGGTGGGAGCGGCATTTGGAAGAATGAAGCGGGCGTCCTCAGCCGGGATTCCTGCGTCGAGCGCCCGCCGATAGAGGTCGGAAGTCTTTTGTAGAAGGGCGGCGAATTCGTCATCCAAATTCGCGCGCGTCCATGATTCCGGCATCACATACGCGAGCCGATCCTGCTTGAACTTGACGTAGCGCTGGCTCTGCTGCTCGAAGCTGATACCAATCCGGTGACGCACGAACTGATGCGACAGTGAGCGCGATACCCCGGCAATCGCGAACCAAAACACTACCTGTTCGAGAGGTGAGGCGTGGCCGGTTTTGAGACGCTCGCCAACGAACTCCCGAATGCGGTCGTGGCCGATCTTCTGCGCTTCGATTCGTTCCCATATTTCTATCGGCGTTTCCGAGGAGTAGCAGGTCCGAAAAGCCGCGAAGAGCTTCTCCAAGGGCGCCTGCGCGTAATCGATCAACTTGACCTGCATCGTGGCGGGGCTGGTTTTCACAATTTCTCCTGCTACACCGAGTATAGCATCTCGACTATTGCTACTCCGGTGCACCAGCGGGCGCTATCGGCCGCCGATTTGACAATCAACAGCGTCCAGACCCGCCAGGGCGCCGCGCAGGGTGCGTTGAAAGATTCTTCCTCGAATGGTTCTTTGACTGGGCGGTGTGGCAATGGCCACGGAGCCCCATTATCTTTTGTCTACCGAGCCCAAGACTTTGACCTGGCGGAGAATCTACTAGTATCAGCACTTTCGTGGAGGTTGAGATGGAACAGGCGCGTGCCGTGATTGTCGATTCGCAGGCAGCCGGACGTCTTGCAATAAGGCCGATGCCGGTGCGGGCGCCGCTGCCGTTCCAGGCGCTCGTGCGTGTCAAAGCTATCTCGCTCAACCTGGGCGAGGTGCGGCGGGCGCTCACAGCGGCAGAGGCGGGGTGGCGGCCCGGGTGGGACTTGGCGGGTGTGGTGGAGCAGGCCGCGGCCGACGGTTCGGGACCTCCAGCGGGTGCGCGCGTTGTCGGCTTTCTGGCCGGCGGAGCATGGGCCGAAGCTGCCGCAGTGCCGGTCAATGCCCTCGCACAATTGCCGGACAACGTCTCCTTCGCTCAAGCCGCAACTCTGCCGGTCGCAGGCCTGACCGCACTCTATGCGCTCGAGCAGAACGGCGCGCTCCTTGGCCGTCGAGTGCTGGTGACCGGAGCGTCGGGCGGTGTGGGTCATCTGGCGGTCGAGCTGGCAAGGCAGGCGGGGGCGTTCGTGGTTGCGGCCGTGCGACGGCCCGAGCGTGAAAAGCACGCGCAGTTGGCCGGTGCTCACCACGTGGTAGTTGGCGAGGAGCCGTCGTCGGCGTCCAGGTTCGGGCGTTACGATCTGATCATCGAATCGGTGGGCGGCGGCTCGCTTGCGGCGGCACTTAAGATGTTGGCGCCGGGAGGGATGTGCGTGCTGCTCGGCGTGTCTTCGGCGTCAGAGGCAAGCTTCGACGCGGCCTCCTTCATGCGGACGGGCGGGGCCAGCCTCTATGGCTTTATCCTGTTCCATGAGCTTCCGCATCGTCCGGCTGCCGACGGACTGGCGCGGCTCGTCGCGATGGTCGCGGCGGGGCGACTTCATCCGCAGATCGAGCTGGAGGCGCCCTTTGAGCAGATCGCTGAGGTAGCGAACAAACTTTACAGCCGCGGTATCGCGGGCAAGGCGGTGCTGCATCTCTAGCTGCGGCAAGCTGAAACGTACGCCGCAGTTTCACCACACTAGACACTCAGCTAATCGAACAGCGCCCTGGCCTCTTTCACATTGGCGGTATCGACGCCCTCGGCGAACCAGTTGTAGATCTCGGCAAGCATTGCTCGGGCTTCGTCGCGGTGATTGGTGTCGTGCAGCAGTGGTGCGAGCGATGTACTTGCGCGCAATTCCCAGGATTTAGCGCTCATCGAATGTGCCAGCCTGTCAGAAATGCGTTGGCGAATTCGGGCAACTGATTCGAGGCCCGACGCTATGAAGCAAATCCTCAGCCTGGGACGATGCGACGGATTAATCAAGCTAGCGCATATGTCGAGCGCCGGCTTCATGTGTTCAAAGAAGCGCAGGCTCTTTGGATGGTGCAGGTAGCCGATCCACCAAGGCGGGCGGGTTCGGAAGTCTGATCAAATTGCGAAGGATAGCTGACGGTTTCCCTGACCGTGGGGGAATCCGCGATACTATCCTTCGCTCCGATTAGTTGAGCTTGTTAGTTCTTGGGAGATCCTGAGCCTGCTCGAGACTTCGCCTCGACCGGTTCAGCACTCGATCCCCCGTCGCCTGCAGGGTAATTGGGTGCTTCCGGGGGCCTGGCGGCTGCCATACCGAACGATGGCGCGACCATGCCGAATGATGGGGCGACCATGCCGAACGACGGCGCCACCATGCCGAACGACGGCGCCACCATCCCGAACGATGGCGCGACCATCCCGAACGACGGCGCGACCATCCCGAATGACGGCGCGACCATCCCGAATGACGGCGCGACCATGCCAAACGACGGCGCCACCATCCCGAACGATGGCGCCACCATCCCGAATGACGGCG
>JAMXLL010000209.1 GCA_024281015.1 Candidatus Binataceae bacterium | reverse complement strand
TTTCCACTGACGCTGGCAGCGCTGATCGTGATTTCACTGATCTTGCTGTTCTACTATCTGGGTGAACATAGCGCGCTCTGAGCCGCGCCTCGCAATCATTTCGAGTTTATGTGGCAAGCTGATTCGTCAACTCTTATTGCATTGTTCCTGCTGGCAGCAATCTACGTCGGCGCTTCTCTCGCGCTCAGGTGTCGTCCAACCGTCCGGCAAGGGGCTGCTTTCATTGCCGCCATGGTGGCGATTTTGATCGCGATCACAGGACCGCTCGATGAGCTGACCAGGGAGCGCTCGTTTGCGGTTTACATCTTTCAGCAAATGCTGCTGGTGTTCGTAGTTCCGCCGCTATTGCTCCTGGGATTGCCCGGATGGATGTTGCGGCCCCTGATGCTGAATCGTTTCTTCGAGCCGGTAGCGCGCTTTATTACCCGCCCGCTATTCGCATTTCTGTTATTCGCGGCAATCTTCACGCTGATTCACTATCCGATGGTGTGTGATCACATCTGCCACGTGCATCCGCTCTATGGCGACTTGCATGCGCTGCTATTGTTCGCCGGCACCCTGCTCTGGTTTCCGCTGCTAAGCCCGTTGCCGGAATATCCGCGCATGACCTACCCGATGCAGATCATGTATCTATTTCTGCTGATGATCCCGATGACTGCGGTGGCGGCGCCGATCACGCTGGCGAATTCAATCTTGTACATGTTCTACATGGGGGGCACGCACCCGCTGGGGCTCACTCCGATAGCCGACCAGGTGCTCGGTGGCCTGATAATGTGGGTCGGGCAAGGCGTCTATATCATGTTCGTCTTCACCGCTATCTTCTATCGCTGGTCGCGCTTTGATGACCAGGAAGAGCCGCCGCTCAATCGCGAACCCATTCCCCGACTGAAGCGCGCCACCGTGGAACACCTCTAGAGTGTTCCGGATGAAGCTGCGAGCGCCCCACGTTCTGGAGCGTGCCCGCGCCTCAATTGCACTCACCAGCAGATGGTGGTTCCCACGGTGTGGGACTGCGCCCAACGGCACGACTAACTGGAAGGCTCGCCGCTCCGAACAGGAGCGATCCGCTTCGCCGAGTGTCATGTCCGTGCAGCGCTTCAGGCATCCCTGAATCAACGCGCTCAAGGCGCGGTCCCTCCAGACTTGAAGTATTAAGTAATACGAACCTTTAGTGCATTTTCCGATTATCCGACACGAGCAATCCGGCGGATCAGCTGAGCGACGGCCCGCAGCGTAATGCCTCTGGTCGAGTAAAAGCCACTATGGTGGGGCCCGACCCGTTCGGAGGTACTCATTACTCGAAACGCGACGCGGGCTTAGAATGAGAGAAGGACCCCGATGAGTATCGGAGAGTCAATTACTCTCAAGGAGAAGCCTCGTGACTATCCGGTTGAACCACACTATCGTTGCGGCATATGACAATGAAGCTGCGGCACGTTTTCTATCCGAAATCCTTGGTCTGCCGTCATTCTGTCGACTGGGCCCATTTGCCGCAGTGCAAGTGAGCACCGATACCTCGCTGGATTTCGTCCAGGTCAGCGATGAGATCACTCCCCAGCACTATGCTTTTTTAGTGGATGAGGACGAGTTCGATCAGATTTTCGCGCGTGTTCAGGAGCGCGGATTGATCTATTGGGCCGATCCTCACCGCCAGAAAAGCGGACAGCTCAATAACTGGGACGGTGGTCGCGGATTTTATTTCGATGATCCCGGTGGTCATCTGCTCGAGATCATTACCCGTCCATACGGCAGCGGGGGAACGGCGAGCGACCATCCACATCCTCTCGGACGGCGGCGACTGCGCAATTAGATATGCTTAGTCTGGTCATAAGACTCAGAGCGGTGCGGTTAACGGCTGCCAGCGCCGCCATATGAAAAAAGGACCCGATAGCGCCAAGAAGAAGGCCTGACAGCTATGTGCCCGTCAGGCCTTGAGGCGGTGCTTACTTATTCCTCGGCAGGAGCGAGGAGAGGAGCGAGAGTGTTGGTGGTCGCATCGGCAGCATGACCCAGATAAGGCAGGCCAAAGGCAGCCTCGATCGTCTTCAACATCGAATAGTGCGACTGGAAGCGTGAATCTGTCACGCCTCGCACCCCATAGTTCGTGATGGCGATGAACACCACCACATCGTTGAAGTTCTTAGGATCGTAGCACGGGTCTGGCGGCAGCAAGGGTCCGAGATCCGGATTATAGCCGGGGCAGGTCAGCGGACCATTGCCCTCATCGAAAACGATGAAGAGGGCATTGCGGCCGTGCTTCCAGACAGGGCTTCCGGTGATCGCGTTCGCGATCCAGCCTGTCTCGTCATCGCCGCGCTTCACGTCGTTGTTATCGGTATCGGCGGCGCCGCCGCAGGGTGCGAGAGTATTGCTCAAACCGTGCATATCGCGACACTGGTCGGGCACGATGTACGAGAAATCGGGAACGTGTCTGCTGTTGAGGTCGCTGAACAGCTGCTCGTACGGCACCTGCTTGGCGAATTGGCTGGGGTTGTCCTGAACCTCGGCAATGTAGGGAAACGGGTTATGCTTAACTGCATAGATGTTGCCCGTATTGTTGTCGCCCGGCCAATTGGCGAGATGCGTGCCGGCTTCCGGGATGTTCTCCAGGTACGCTCTCCAATCCTTGCCTGCGTTAACCAACTGGCCGGCAAGAGACGGCTTGTTGATGCGCCAGCGATGGATCGAGGTGTTGGCCGGCGGCGAAGGGTAGTCAGTCGCGACCGACGGTGAGTCGTCATCACTGATACCCACCACGCTCCCCGCAGGATAGGTGTGACCAGTCGCGACGACATCCGTCCCAATCCAATCACCGGTAATCATAGCAACGTAGTTAGGCAGGCTTGGATGCCAGACCGCATTGTAATCGGTCGCAACGTTGTACTTCTTTGCAAGCGCCTGGATGTTGGGTGCGTTCGGATTATCGAGGATGCCGTTGCTGCCGAAGCTCGTATAGGCGTTGTGGTTTTCGAGGACCAGCACGAACACATGATCGAGCGCCGGCACGAAGTCGCCTCCATTATCTTGCGCATACGTAGCAGGCGCAGCCATTGCAAGCGCCGTCGCCACGGCCAAGCCGGGCAGCATAGTTTTCCAAGACCTGGTCCTCATCGAATTTACCCCTCCCCGTGCTCATCAAACGACCTGTTAGGGTGTGAAATGATCGCGGCGTCCGAGCCCTGCTCGATCGTCCCGTCGATAAAATTGGGCTCAGCGTCGCGCGGAAGCTAGCAGAGGGATTTGAAACCGCAGTGAAGAGAGCATGAACAGTGGGTGACATTCTGTCACTATTCACGTATCAAAGCGCGACACGCTCCGGCCCGATACAATAATTACAACTCGTCTCTGCGATCATGGATGGCCCGCCATTTCGCAGAAACTCCCATGTCCGAGCAGCTTTCGCTCGACGGCTGAGCGAATTGCCGGTTTTTGAAAGTTGGTACTGACGAGAATCCGATCGGTAAAGAGGCAGGCGGTATGTCTTGCGTAAGAACGAGGAATCGTTGAAAGCCGGTTAAGATGCCCCCCATGGTCATCCATCGTCCAGAAATCACCCCTCTGTAGGACGCTATGAAGAAATTGAGCGATTTTGGGCGAAGCGGACGTTCCGGATCACCGTGGCGAGCTTCGTTGCCGGTGAGCGCCACTCCTCTGTGTTTATGCAGTAGCCAAAGGCGGTGCAGAGCTAGTAGTGTTGCTACTAGTGTTTAATTCCGTGGGCCAACGAGGCGCTGAACGAGATGAAAACTTCGCTCTTCTACCTGCCTAGCATCGGCAGCCGTGCAGACATCGAGCAGGGCAAGGCCGGCCTGCGCGGCGACCTATATGGCCAAATGCTTCGCGAAGTAACTGAGCAGGCCAGGTTGGCCGACGACCTTGGCTACGATTCGATCAGCTTTACTGAGCATCATTTTCACGTCGAGGGCTTCGAGCTGTCGAATAATCCGGTGATGCTCGATCTCTTCATCGGGATGCAGACCAAGCGGCTGCGCGTGGGACAGCTCGGCGTGGTATTGCCGGCGAATAATCCAATCAGGGTCGCCGAAGATATTGCCATGCTCGATCATATGACCGGCGGCCGCGCCAATGCCGGTTTTGCCCGAGGTTACCAGCGCCGGTGGGTCGATATCATGGCGCAGCAGACCCATGGAATTCACGGTGCGCAGCCTCATCAGCATGATCAAATCGATGCGGCTAACCGGGCCGCCTTCGAAGAATGTTACAAAATCATCAAGCAGGCGTGGACCGAAGAAGCTCTCACCTACGATGGACGTTATTGGCGTGTGCCGCCCGGAGATACTCCATGGAACATCGACGCCACCCAAAAGTGGGGCCTCGGGGTCGAAGACGGCATCGTCAAAGCGGTGAGCGTAGTGCCCAAGCCATTGCAGAAGCCGCATCCGCCAGTGTTTCAGCCCTTTGCGTCGTCGGAGCGCAGCATTCGCTGGTGCGCTACAGAAAACGCAACAGCGGTACTGCCCCCTTTATTTCCTGACTACGAATACCGCTTATGCGAGCTATACGCCGAGGTTTCCGGAAAGCGTCTCGGCGAGGGAATGGGCGTGCTGCGCGACGTGATCATTGCGGACAGTGATGCGGAGGCCAAGGACATCTGGCGCCGCAGCGGTTACTTTTGCGGCCATGAATGGTTCGAGCCGTTCGGCTTCTCGAAAGGCCTCGAAGATCCGGCAACTCATGAGCCGCCCGACCTTTTCGAGAACGGTCTGGCGTTGGTTGGTACCGTGGATACCGTTACGCGCCAGATGGAGCGGCTGCTCAAGCGCCTGCCGGTACGGTGGCTATTCGCATGGATGTATAATGGTCTGACTCCGCACGACCGCTTGATGAAGATGATCGAATTGTTTTGGACAAAGGTGTTGCCGCGTGTGACCGACGCGTCCAATTTTTAGCTCTCCGTATTGTCATTCCGCATGTGCATTGCTGGGCGCGCGCGGATCCCCTTTACGTGAAATGCCGCCAGCAAGCTATGGAACCCCCTGATCTTCCGGCGTATTAATCAGCGCCGGGCAACTGCTTGAGTCGTTGCGCTCCAGAGCAAAACGTCCTAATCATCACACATCGCGCGCTACCATTTTTTCAGCGTTCATTCTGCGGAGGGCGAAAGGTGGACCGAAAATTCGATCCGATTCTGGTCCAGGTAATCAAGAACGAACTCGCCTCGGTCAATGAGGAAATGGCAATAGCCGTTTATCGTACCGGCCGTTCGGCGATGGTTAAGGTAGGCGATTTCGCGACTGCGGTGTGCGACGCGCAGGGCAGGGTGGTTGGCGAGGGCGCCGCCCCGTTCCAGGTCGGAATTTTCATGGTGGTGCTGGAGACCGTGCTTAAGAAGTTCGGGGGCTCCTTCAACCCTGGCGACGTTATCCTGGTAAATGATCCTTATTCCGGCATGGGGCATATGCCCGACGTGGGGATTGTGGCACCCGCATTCTGGCGCGGCCGCCTAGTCGGCTTCACCCTCGCTTATTCCCATCACACAGATATCGGTGGCCGCTTCCCTGGCGGTTTCAGCAGTCAATGCACCGAAGCGTTCGAGGAAGGGCTGCGTATACCACCGGTAAAGCTGGACGATGCCGGCAAGCGCAACACTGCATTGCTGAAGTTGATTGAAGGAAACGTGCGCGCGCCCGACGAATGGGTCGGTGACGTCGAGGCAAAGATTGCCGGCTGCCGGCGGGGCGAGCAGGAATTGCGCGCAGTAGTCGAGAAATATGGGCTCGAAGTTTTCAACTCGAGTTGTGACTACTTTGTCGATTATGCCGAAAGTGCCACGCGGACGGCGATTCGCGGGATTATGCCGGGCGAGTACGTTTATGAGGATACCTTCGAGGACGACGGCCTCGGCGGAACCGACGTCGCAATGCCGTTGCGTGTGGCGCTAAGGGTCGACGGAGATTCACTTGTTGTGGATTTCACCGGGACGGCGCCCCAGGCCCATTCGGCCATCAACATGCCGTTCGGAATGACGCGCGGCACCGTCTACGGTGCCGTCAAGAGCATCGTCAGCCCGGACGTCCTGACCAATGTCGGCTTCACCCGCCCGATTACCATTATCGCCCCCGAAGGTACGCTGGTTAATCCGCGCCATCCCGCCGCGGTGGGTGGCCGCGCGCCGCTTTTTTTCCGGATTTTCGACATGATGTTCCGCGTACTGGCGCAGGCCCTGCCTGACAAGGTGGGGATTTCAGGCGAGGGCGGGGACGTCCTGCATTTCAGCGGGGTCAAGCCCGATGGCAGCCACTTCTCCTTCATGGATCTGTTCTTCGGCGGATGGGGCGGGCGGCCCGGCAAGGATGGGATCGACGGAGTAGCACCGATGAGCTTCGGGTCGTACGGGTCGGTGCCCGCCGAAGTGCTCGAACGTGAATTTCCCATCGTGGTCGACGGATTTGGCTATGTTCCCGATAGCGAGGGACCAGGAAAGCACCGCGGCTCTGTTGGAATCTACAAACAATGGCGGTTTCTTGAGCCGGGCAAGGTAATGGTCCGCACTAATCGGCTGCTGCGGCGGTCCGATGGTCTGGCCGGTGGTGGTCCGGGTGAGTTGTCCACCAATATCCTGACTTCGCATGGGGTGGAGAAAGTCCTTCCTTGCCAGTCGCACATTCATCTCGACGTTGGCGCCGGTGACCGCATTTACCATCGTATTTCAGGCTCAGGCGGATTTGGCGAACCCGCGAAGCGCGATCCCGGGCTGGTACTGGCTGACGTCCGGGAAGGTAAAGTGAGTATTCAACAAGCACACAACCGCTATCGAGTAGTAATTGACCCGGCGGCGATGGTGGTAGATGAGCCGGCAACCCAGCGGCTGCGCGGCGAACTCAGTCAGGTGTCCGCTCTGTAGAGATGCGCTTCATAGCAGCGCACATATCAGGCCGGTGAGAAATGCGAGTAGCGTTTGATATCGGCGGCACGTTTACGGATGTGATTATTCGCGCTGACGACGGTCGCGTTTTTACCCGGAAGGTGCTGTCAATCCTGCACCGTGTCGGCGAGGATGTTGCCGGGGCTGTTCGTGCGCTAGCCGGCAGAGAAAAAATTGAAAACTTCGTCCATGGCACCACGGTGGCCTCCAATGCAGTCATCGAGGGCACCACTGCGCGTACTGCTCTAATCACCACGCATGGCTTTCGAGATGAGCTGGAAATGCGCGGACAACGGCGTCCTAATATATACGATGTTAATTGGGATCGTCTTCCACCGCTCATCTCGCGTTCGCTGCGGCTCGAAGTAAACGAGAGAATACTGGGGAACGGTTCGGTCGAACAACCGCTCGATCTCGAACACGCGCGTTCAACAATCCAGAAGTTGGTGGCGGATCAGGTTGAAGCGATTGCGGTTTGTCTCATTAATTCCTACCTCAATCCAGTCCATGAGCGGCAACTCGCACGCCTGCTGGCGGAAATGGCGCCCCGGACGGTTGTCTGCCTTTCATCCGAGATTCATCCGGAGATCAAGGAGTATGATCGGGCCAGTACAACCGCGGTCAATGCCTCGCTGATCCCGGTGGTCGATCGCTACCTCACTCGCCTGGAGCAGACTCTATCTCCACTCAGTAGCCGAATACTCGTGATGCAGTCCAACGGTGGCATCATGTCGGCTCAGGCCGCCCGCCGTCGTCCCGCTTACATGATTGAGTCAGGCCCGGCAGCCGGCGTGCTGGCTGCTGCACGCCTGGCCGCGGAATGTGAGCTTGACAAAGTGCTCTCGCTCGATATGGGCGGCACTACCGTCAAAGCCTGCCTGATCGAGCGCGGAAAGCCGCTGGAGAAGCCTGGTGCCGAAATCGGCGCGGGTGTGAATGCAACCCGGCTCTTCGGCGGAGGCGGTCATGTCGTGCGGGTGCCTTCGATCGACATCGTCGAGGCCGGCGCTGGCGGCGGCAGCATCGCCTGGCTCGATGACAGCGGTGCCTTGCGCGTAGGGCCGCGTAGCGCAGGCGCTGAGCCCGGACCCGTCTGCTACGGCCACGATGGTACTGAACCAACCGTGACGGACGCCAATGTGGTGCTCGGGTACATGAATCCGAGGGCGATTGCGGGAGCGACGCTCAAAATTCATAGCGATGCGGCCGCCGCGGCGATTGACAATCAATTGGCGTCGCCGCTGCGGTTAACCAGGCTGGAGGTCGCTTACGGTATCACCCAGGTCGCCAATTCGGCGATGACGCGGGTGCTGCGTGCGGTCAGTACCGAGCGCGGGCGCGATCCCAGGGAGTTCACGCTGCTCGCATTTGGTGGGGCGGGACCGATTCATGCGGCGGCGCTCGCCGAAGATATGGGAATCTCCCGGGTGGTCGTACCGCTCTACCCGGGACTATTCAGCGCGCTGGGCCTGCTCATGGCGGATTATCGGCACGACTATATCGCTCCGATTGCATCGCCGCTGGCATCAGTACGCACAGATCAAGTGCTGGCGCGCTACGATCAGCTAAGGGATCGAGCACGTACCGAAATGACCGCAGAAGGAGTTAACTCGAATACGATCAGATTCGAGCAGCAGGTCGATCTCAAGTATGGCTATCAGATGTACGAGATGACGTTGCCTTTTCCCGATGACGTCGATGCTTCGAAGCTTTCATCGGCGCTCGCCGGCGCGTTCACAGCCGCGCACAATCAGGCGTATGGCTATCATCGAGACGACCCTATTGAGCTGATGAGTATACGGCTGCGGGCGTTGGCGTCGGCGGCTTCCCTCAGCTTTGCCGATTTGGCCAACCAGCGCTCAGCCAGCGCCTTGAGCACGGCTTTCGATTCACCCCTGGAAGGCGGGGCGCAAGCTGAACGCGAGGCATATTTCGGGCCGGCACGTGGAGTGCTGAGTACTCCCTTGCGCAGCCGCTTCGCAATAACTGCTCGTGAGCGCGGACCACTAATCGTTGAAGAGCCGGACACCACAGTTGTAGTGCCGCCTGACTGGACAGTGGAACGTGACCAGTTCGGTAACCTGGTATTGACCAGATCATGACTCTTCGCTGCAGGACGTGCACGGGCAACAATGCTGCCTTGGTACGATCAGAGTTTCACGCCAACGCAATGTTGACTTATTATAAGTCGAGGGTTCATGGTAATGGCTTACGACTTGATTATCCGTAATGGGTCCGTCGTAGATGGCACCGGGGCCGCACGCCGGACTGCCGATATAGCTATATCGCACGGACGTATCGCGGAAATCGGTAGCTGCCGGGACAGCGCGCGGCGGGTGCTCGATGCGTCCGATCTGATCGTCGCCCCGGGGTTCATCGATCCCCATACCCATTACGATGCTCAGATCTGCTGGGATCCGTTAGTCAGTTGCTCCTCATGGCACGGAATAACTACGGTGATGATGGGTAATTGTGGCGTTGGTATAGCGCCTTGCCAGCCCCAGGTGCGGGAGGTCGCAACCTGGGACCTGGTCAACGTAGAAGCTATTCCGTTTGACGTTCTCAACCGGGGCATTAGCTGGGAATGGCAAACTTTTCCCCAGTACATGGATGCGGCGGCGAACCGGCCCAAGGCAATCAACCTGGCATTCCTCGCGCCGCTGACGCCGTTCCGCCATTTCGTTATCGGCGAGGAATCCATGGAACGCGCCGCCAGGCCGGATGAAACCCTGCGTATCAAGTCGCTTTTGAAAGAGGCCGTGGCGGCCGGCGCCTTCGGTTTCAGCACCACCAACATCTTGCAGCATATCGGGTATCAGGGACGGCCGCTGGCCTGTCGATTGGCCAGCAACGATGAGCTGAAAGCCTACTGCAACGCGCTGAACGAACTCGGCAAAGGGGCAATTGAAATCGCGCTCACACGCACCCCTGCGGTGATGAACGACGAGGAATACGCGCTACTCGATCTATTGCTGACCGAGAGTGGCCGCCCGGTGACGTGGCTGGCCCTGATGAAGCGTTACGATCTGCCCGAGGCCTATCACGAGACGCTACGACGGGCCGACCCGTTAATCCGGCGCGGCGGTCTACCGCAAATATCAAATTTGCAGCTGGTCAACGAGCTGGACCTGCGTAGCCCGTTTATGCTGGCGAGCTTTCCTTCCTGGATGCCTGCCTTTAATCAGCCAATCGAAGTACAGAAGCGGCTTTATGCGGACCCGCAATTTCGCGCTGCTTTTCGCAACGACCTTAAGACGCCGCGCGTCTTCCACGGCATCTGGTCGCTGCTGTGGGTCAAGGAGGCCGTTAATCCACGCCTGAAGCAACTTGAAGGCCGGACGGTCGCCGAGATCGCGCAAGAACGCGGCACGGACGGCCTGGACACTTTTCTCGATTTGCCGCTCGAGGATGACCTGCAGTTGATATATACGATGGCGCGCTTCGACGTGCCCGAGGATCTGCTTGCCGACCCGCGCACCATGATCGGCCTCTCCGACGGAGGCGCGCATGTCGACATGTTGTGTGACGCCGGTTACTGCACTGAGCTGCTCGGCACCGCGGTCCGCGAAAAACAACTAATGAGCCTGGAACGGGCCATTAAGCGTCTGACCTCCGAGCCCGCCGATTTCTTCGGGATCCGTGACCGGGGCAGGATCGCCACCGGCCTGGCTGCGGATATTGCCATCTTTGATTTCAACACCGTCGGTTCCTCGGCCACGCACCCGGAGGTACGCCGCGACTTACCCGGCGGTGGCCGCCGCCTCGTAGTGCCAGCGCACGGCGTGCAGTACGCAATAGTCAACGGCGAGATTTTGTATGAAGACCAGCAGCACACCGGCGCCTTCCCGGGCCAGGTGTTGCGTTCGTAATAGGATTCGACGCTCTTGCTGAGCGGCGAGACAGTCAGCAAACAGGAGCACTATTTATGGGGAAGCTAGATGGAAAGGTAGCGGTCATTACCGGGGCTGCCAGTGGTATGGGCCGCGCTACGGCGGTTCGCTTCGCCCGCGAAGGTGCCGCGGTGGTCGTGGCGGATTTGAACTCGCAGGCCGGTGAAGAAACTATCTCGGAAATTACCGCGTCCGGTGGAAACGCCGTGTTTCAACATACCGATGTCAGCAGTGACAGCGCACTCAAAGCGCTGTTCGACCGTGCAGTGAAGGAATACGGACGGCTTGACATCACCTACAACAATGCCGGCATCGGCGGCGCCACCGGAAGACTGACCGATGTCGGCGCCGAGGACTGGGACAAGACTTTTGTGATCCTGACCCGCGCCGTGTTTCTCGGCATCAAGTATTCAATCGAGCCGATGCGCAAGGCAGGCGGCGGTTCAATTATCTCCACCGCCTCGGTGGCCGGTCTCAAGCCAGCGGCCGGGCTTCATGCCTATAGCGCGGCTAAAGCGGCCGTGGTGAGCCTCACCCAAAGCGCGGCTATCGAACTCGGTCACGATCGGATCAGGGTCAATTGCATTTGCCCGGGCGGCATCGTCACGCCTCTCGTCTACCGCGGAATGCGCGGTGGGGAGGAGGCGGCCCGCCGCAACATGGAGCGGTCGCAGCCAATTCCGCGCGCTGGCAAGCCGGAAGACATCGCGGCGATGGCCACCTTCCTGGCGAGCGATGAAGCGGAATGGATTACCGGTACCGCGATGGTAGTCGACGGCGGTATGAACACCGGCAATGTGCGGATTAACTTCGCCCCCGGCTTCTCAGGACCTTCATTCCAACGGCCCGATCGTTCGAATGAACCGCCACGCGCGCGCTGACAGCGCGATAAGCTGGTCCGCGGTGCAGCCATCGGCCCAGGAGCGCGAGAGCTGCACTGTGGCATCACTGCAGCGAGGGGCCGAAGTCTAATGCCGCCTGTGACAGAGATTCGCCTTGAAGAGCTCGACTTCGCCTCTCTCGTTCGCCCCGGCGACCAGATCGTATGGGGCGCCGCGCCGCCGGCTCTCGTCGCCACGCTGCTCGAACAACGCGGCCGCATCGGTCCTGCCGAGGTGTTTCTCGCCGGCGGTCGAATCCGGCCGGATGAGACAGGCGGCCTGGGCTTCACCAGTTTCGGCGCGATGGGCAACCGGGCGTTGGCGAAAGCCGGTGTGCTCCGGGTCATCCCGGCCCATTTATCCGCTTTGAATCCCTGGTTCGAGAGCGGAATCCTGCGCGCTGACGTCGTGCTCGTGAATTTAAGCGCGGCGGATGCCAATGGCCAATACAGTTTCGGCACTGCTCACGACTATGCACCGGCCGCTATGCGCCAGGCTCGCATAGTCATTGCAGAAGTCAACGATCAGTTACCATGGACATATTGCGAGCCGGCGGTGGATTCGGCGCGGCTCGACGTAATCGTCCGCACATCGCATCGCCCGGCACAGATGGCGGCGGAACCAGCCGGGCCACTGGAACAAGATATCGCTCGTCACGTAGCGGGCTATATTGATGACGCGGCAACCATCCAGATTGGCATAGGGGCAATTCCCGATGCCGTCCTGGCGGGTGTCGGCGACCGGCGCGATTTAGGAATCCATTCCGGCTTAATTACCGATCGGGTCGCCGGCTTGATCGAACAGGGTGTTGTCACCAATGCAAAGAAGCCGCTCGATACCGGCGTCACCACCACTGCCATCCTGGCAGGCACTAGCCGTCTCTATGCCTTTGCTCATAAGAATCCCGCGGTCCGGCTGTTCAGCTATGCGCACACCCACAACGCTCGAGTACTGTGCCGCCTCGACAAATTCGTCGCCATAAATTCAGCCGTTGAAGTTGACCTGACGGGCCAGGTAAACGCCGAGATAGCAGCCGGAGTTTACGTCGGCGGGACAGGTGGACAAGGCGATTTCGTGCGTGGCGCGATGATGGCTGCGCGGGGACATTCGATTATCGCGCTACCGTCGACTGCACGCGATGGCGCCATTAGCAGGATCGTTCCGGTCCTGAAGGACGTGCCGGTGACAACGCCGCGCAGCGATGCAGACATTGTCGTGACCGAATTCGGCGCCGCCGAATTGCGCGGCCAGACGTTAGAGGAGCGGATTCGCCGGATGGTTGCGATCAGTCACCCCCGTTTCCGTGAAGCGTTGCAGCGTGAAGCAGGCGCCTTGTGACCTATGCGATGCTAATGAATTCGAACACTCAACTTCGACCAGAATCAGGAGGCGAGCATGGTCATCGTCGCAGGAACAATGGAGCTGGATCCCGATCAACGTGATGCGTTTCTAGCCGGTAGGCTTGATGGCATGCGGACGTCCCGGGCGGAGCCTGGCTGCCTGGAATACACTCTGAGTGCGGACCCGACCGACCCGGGCCGGGTAATGCTCTTCGAGCGCTGGGCGCGTCAGGAAGACCTCGACGTTCACTTGGCCGCGATGCGAGCGCGCGCATCATCGGTGGGAACCGGCGTGGCTCCGAAAGCGGCCTCGATCTTCGTCTACGACGTTACCGGAGAGCGGCCGTTGCGGAGGTGAAAGGTCGCCGATCTATTACCTGCGAGCTCGCGCAACAATCCTCTCGGTGTCAACGGCCTCCTGCAGCTTGTTGGCTGCGCCAAGGACAAGTGGAATGCGGGCCGAATAGGCACAAAAGCCAGGAACGTCGACGCCAACACCCCTCGAAGCCGTCGAAGCCGAAGGCCACCGTGTCGGATTGTCGATAAAGGCCGCGCATGGGAACAGAGACGAATCGCAGCCAACGGAAGCCGTTTACGCCGAGATCCTTTAAGAAACCATAACAATGCATATCGCAAACGCGGCGATCCGACGCTCGCCGCGCAGCGGGCGAGGTTGCGGCGCGTCCCCTACCTCGATTGAGCTGAAACTTATTAGAACTGGTTAATTACACTCATACCAACATTTTCGAAGCTGGACATCTTCTCGATTACGTCGAACGCTTTTTCCAGCGGTATGGTTTCGGTGATGAGCTTTCGCGGCGCGA
>JAMXLL010000208.1 GCA_024281015.1 Candidatus Binataceae bacterium | reverse complement strand
AATGAGGCATATTCAACCCGAGCCGCGGATAAAGCATCGCCGGTCCGTCGAAGCCGCCGGACGCGCCGCAAACGCAGAGAATCGCACGAGAGGCGTTCTCGGCCGAATGCATAATGATAGGAATGTTTCCACGCGAAGTGTGAAGCTGTAGCTTGCGCGCACCGGCAACCTCGTCGGCCCGTTCCACGCCCAGGATGCGCAATTGGAGCTCGTCCTCACCCATTGTGCACGCTCCGCTTGGGGTATCGCTCAGCCGAAGGATCCTTTAATGACGCTCGCGGCTCTGGATCAGGGCCAGCCGCCCCCAATCAAAGCACCGTATGCAGAGCTGCGTATATCGCTTATTTCGCAACATAGTACTCTCGGGGTCCGTCATTTGCCGATCGCGGAACGTAATTCTGCACACGAATCTGCTATGGCCTGACGGCCTTTACCGATCATCGAGGCCATGCTGAAAAAACCGTGACAAACCCCATCGTATCGTTTGAGGTTAACGCTGACGCCCGCCTTCCGTAGGGCTTCGGCGTAAGCCTCTCCCTCGTCTCGCAGGGGATCCACCTCAGCGATGAGGACGAACGCGCGGGGAAGGCCGGCCAAGCTGCTAGCCCGAGCCGGGCAGGCAATCGGGTTGGTTTTGTCGTCAGGTCCCAGGTAATGCCCCCAGAACCACTCCATGTCGGTGCGTGAGAGAATGTAATCTGGCGAGACTTGTGCGAATTCGCGCTGCGAGGGGGTGTCATCAGCGCAATCTGTCGCCGGATAGATCAGGAGTTGGAAGACCAATTTCGGTCCACCCCGGTCTCTGGCCATTAGTGCTACGGATGCGGCTAAATTGCCGCCAGCACTATCGCCGCCCACCGCGAGCCGGCTTGGATCGACGTTCAATGAACGGGCATTATCCGCTACCCATTTAGTCGCCGCATAACAGTCGTCGGGGCCCGCCGGAAATTTGAACTCCGGGGCCAGTCTATAATCGACCGAAACCGTCACGCATCCGGCCCCCGCCGTGAGTTGCCGGCAGGGCGCGTCGTGCGTCTCGATGTTACCAATCACCCACCCACCGCCATGAAAATAAACCAAGGCACCGAACGGGCCGCTACCGGCCGGAGTATAAATACGAACCGGAATCTCGCCGGCTGGACCGGGAATCCGGCGGTCTTCGACCTTGCCTACTTCCGCCGGCTCGCCGCGAAACGCCGCAAACATCGCGTCGGCTGCCCGACGTGCTTCGGCCGGGGTCATCTGATGAAAGGGCTTGCCACCCGCTGCAGCTGCCTGGTCTAGAACTGCCTTCATCTGTGGGTCGAGTTGAACCATGTTGTACCTCCTGGGAATACGTTCCTCGGCGCGTCGCTTTTAGCCGGTCCATTCGAGCGATCAGGTCGCTCGGCAACTACGGTGCGTTGGCAAGCATATCTGACGTTTGGCTTTTGTGACGCTGCGGCCCGGTAAAAGGAATCTCGATAGCGACTTGCCGAGGCGCACGAACCTTCCCGGTAATGCAATCGCGAATGTTACCTGGAGAAAAGTCCTGCGAACGAATTTCATCTTCCGGTAAAGTTGCCGGGACGCCGCTCGGCGACTGCTTTGATGCCCTCACGATGATCCTCGGTGCGCATCAACCAGTCCTGCTCGACAAATTCAATATCGGTTTGCGCCTGTACGGTTTCCGCCAGGCCGCGGCGCACAGTATTGCGGGTCGAAACCACCGCCAACGGGGCATTCTCTGCGATTTCAGCCGCGAGCCCTGTGGCGGCGGCGCGCAGACGTTCCGGTTCGGCCAGGATGTCAGCGAGTCCCCAGGCCACGGCCTCTTCGCCGTTAATCCTTCGGCCGGTGAGAAACATTAGGTTGGCCCTTTGGAAGCCAATCAGGCGCGGCAGTGTGTAGGTGAGACCAAAGCCGGGATGAATGCCAATTTTAACGAAATTTGCCGCAAACCGTGCTTCGGGCGTCACCACGCGAAAATCGGCGACTAACGCCAGCCCCAAGCCACCCCCGATTGCGGCACCTTGTACTGCAGCCACCAGCGGCTTCTTGCAATTGAACAGCCGAACCGCCTCTGAATACAGCGGATTGCCCTTGGCAGTGCCCGGTTCGACTCCCGTGGCAGCGCGGTTGGCGAAGTTGGCGCCCGCGCAGAATGATTTACCTTCGGCAGATAGCACTGACACTCGACAATTCGAATCGGTATCGAGTGCGTTGAAGGCCTCCGCCAGGTCGCGGATCAACTGAACGTCGAAATAATTGTGAGGCGGCCGATGGATTTCGACCTGTGCCACATGATTGTCAAGCCCGACCGAAACGTCGCCATATCTGGACTGTGTCATCCTTGATATCCCTCAGGTGTGTTGCCTGACTGCGTTCGAGTTGTAACACACACTTAGGCGTGCGCAAGCGTCAGAGGTTTTAAACTGTGGCTCAACGATATCCGGCACGCTCGCTGAAAGACCAAAGAATCTCAGCGCTCATTTGTTTTTCTTGGCACGCTAACAATGCTGGCGAACAACGTTTACCAGAGCTTCAACATTAATTGGCTTGCGCAGGACCCTGACTGCCGCAAGACCCGCTGCAGCAGCCGGATCGGCCGCGGTCAGGACTATTATGGGGATTGCGGTCAGGCGCGGGTTTTTTAGCATTGCGGCTCGAAACTGAGGGCCGTCCATCACCGGCATGCGGAGATCGAGGATGATGAGGCAGGGCTCCGCTGACCGGTTGAGATAATCGAGCGCTTCGGCCCCGTTCGCGCATCCCCTGGCTTCGAAACCCTCGAGCTGCAAAATCTCCTGCAGAAAATCCCGCGCCTCCTCCTCATCCTCCACCACCAGCACCACGTCGTTGCCATCAGCCATCGGCGGTAATCTTTACAGCGGCTCTCAGAGGGGAAGCTTTACCGTGAACAGCGAACCTTTTCCGATGCAGCTTTCAGCCAGGACGGTGCCGCCGTGGGCTTCCACGATTCGCTTGGTTATCCACAGACCGAGACCCCAACCATCGCCGGCTTTATAGCCCGGTAATCGCTCAAATTGGTCAAAGATTCGTGGCAGGTTCTCCGGCGAGATTCCGACACCTTCGTCCCGCACCGTGACGACCGCTTCACGATCGGTCTTTTCGGCGGCGATGACGACTGGTTTGCCATCGCCGTATTTTATCGCGTTGGAAACCAAATTGCTGATGGCTTGGTCTATCCGCAGCGGATCCCACTTACCGACGATGTCAGGCTTGAGCTCAAGCGAAATTGGGATTGCCGCCTGCTCACCGCCCAACCTGGCGGCGATATCAGCAACGAGCCGGCTTAAGTCACACGACTCGCAAGACAGTTCAAATTGGCCCGCCCGTATTCGGGTGACGTCGAGCAAACGATCGACCAAGGTCGTCAGGCGGGAAAGATGAGAACGAGCTTTTTCAACAAGCCTGGAAACTTGCGAGAGCTTTGATGGCTCGGCGGCTAAACGCCGGAGCAGGTCCAGGGTGAGCGTGAAAACATGGAGCGGATTGCGCAATTCATGTGCCGCGACGGCGATGAACTCATCACGTGCAGCAAGCGCGTGGGCCAGTTCCTTTAGCGCCGCCTGTTCGCGGCGCAGCAGTTCTTCGGTTTGAGCTTGCAGGCGCTTGCGTTCGGTAACATCGCGCGCGATTTTCGAAGCCCCAACCACCCGTCCGGCGGAATTTCTGACCGGCGACACTGTAAGCGAGATGTCGATTCGGCGGCCATCTTTGGTTTGGCGTACGGTTTCGAAATGGTCGACTTTTTCGCCGCTTCTGATCTGCGCCAGAACGTAATCTTCCTCGGCCTGCCGCTCCTGAGGAATGATCAGGCGAATAGACTGCCCTACTGCTTCATCCGCGCTGTAACCGAACATCTTTTCGGCGGAGCGATTCCACGACGTGATCGTGCCTTCAAGCGTTTTGCTGACGATGGCATCGTCTGAGGACTCAACAATTGCCGA
>JAMXLL010000207.1 GCA_024281015.1 Candidatus Binataceae bacterium | reverse complement strand
AGATGATCCGACGGCAAAAATCGGTCCATCACTTGAATTAAGGACCAGCCGCCGCTCGATGCGGAGATTCTGCAGTCCCGCAAGAGCTTGGTTAGCCTTGGCGTCGGTGGCGTTGAGCTGGCCTGTGACCGGCTTCAGTTGATCTTCGACCCAACTCCGGGTGGCGATGCACCCATTTGCAGTGAAAAGCAAAAGTACCGCTCCGAAAATGCGAGCCACGATCTTGCCAGGATCTCCCAGACGACTACCCTCCACTCGTAAGCCCTCCTCTTGCATCAGGTGAAAACCGCAAAATGCAACCAATGCGTTTTGGGTCTGGTTATAGATTATGGCGCTCCGACCGTCCGATGGCCGGCACTCCCCACTAGCATCATCCTTCGCTTGCAGAATCTCTTTAGCATCCGCTAACGCTGGCCTCTTGTTTAAGATATAACGTCTAATGTCTCCATAAGTCTCTCAGCCGGGGAAATGCGATCGTTAGTCCAAAATTAATCGTCGCCTCCGGTGCAATCGGGGCAAACTGTCGATACATCATCCACTGACCTGTGACGAAAAGGCTCATCGGCGGCAGCCCCGGGCGCACGATGGTTCGGCCCAGTCCGAGGCTGAGTGGCAGCATCGTCGGGGAGCGGCGATGCCAACCCATCGTCCACTCTGCCTCGGCTGAGCGCAAATACCATTTACCCCATAAGTGGAGCACCAAAATGGGTTGAATCTCCAGCGTGTTTTGCGGCGGGCGATGGGGGTTGGTGTACGCAAAGGCAATCGGGTTCTGCACGATGAATCCAATCAGCAGCCCGGGGATGCCGCCGAAAATCGCTCCAAACGCCGGGCCGGCCTGCCACGCACCCTGACCGGCGCTCCTGGAGGTGGCCGTTGGAAATACAAACGTTGGTCCGATACCGATGAGGAGCCCGGTCTTCTTTCGGTCTGGCCAAGGCAGGATTCCTGCATCGAACATCGGCAAGTCGCCAAACTCGGTACGCGTACTGCCGCGCCGGCTCGGCACGGTTACTAACGCGAAAGTCGGCCGCAGGAGCTGCACAAACGGCAGTAAGGTGTAGGGCGGGATGCGGGGAATCAAGGGCCGGATGATAGCCTGATTTGTTTGACCATCGATCCCGTAATTGGCCGGCGTGTAGCTATCCCTGATGATCACCTGCGGCAGCGTAGTCAGCGGATCGGCGAAGTCGCGTTCTAATTGCTCTTCCTGAGCTTCAGTTGATCCCGGTGTTTGAGGAAAAGCGAGGGCTTGCGGCAATATCAGCAGCGATGCCAGCAAGAACTCAAAGATTCCCGCAGCAAGTTGGTGGTAAAGGCTCTTCGGCGAGAAGAAAGAGCGCGTTTTCGCGGCCGATTTCACCCGAGACAGGACGATGGCTATCAGCCTGGCGATTGCGCCCATCGAAATTGTTCGTTTTGCCACTTCTAATCTCGCCGGGGACTAATATCGCGAGGGACAAAACACGAATCCAAGTCACTCCTCTGTTTACCGATCATGCGGTACACGCACCGGGCCCGATGCTGGTGCATCCGCCATTTAGGAACACGAAACCTCCCTACCGACTGGTTCCTATCTCGAACTGATGCACTAAAAAAATTGGGAAGCGCCTTTGACCGCGCTGCTGGGGTCAGCCTTTTCGCGCAAATAGTCCGATGTTGCTTCGTTTTCCGGCAGTTCTGTAAATTTGATACCTCGTTCAATTTCGCTTCGGATTTGCTTTGTTGAAAACACCCTATTTTCCAAGCGCGGACAATGCCATATGCATGGGGGTACTAGGAATTTGCAACAAGCCGGTAAACGGTTGATCGAGATCGAGGATTAAGAATAAAGCGCCAGCGACGGATATCGCAGCTATCAGCAAAGTAGCGATTGCAGTCCCATTGCGCGGAGCAAACAGGCCGAAGCTGACGAACAGCATGCTGAGCCAGAACACAACAACCACCAGGAATGGCCTTGAGATTGAGCTCGCGCTCTGGGCAAACAACAATAATCGCGTTTGCCCGATGCTGATCATGATCGACTCGGCTTGCGACTGAATAACGCGCTGGGCATCGGAGTGGGGTACCAGTTCCTGCAACTTGTCGAATAACGCTCCTCCGCCTTCTTGCGAAGGAAGTGCGCCTGCTGAACCAGCTTGGGACCAGACTTGATGTATCGTACGAGTAGTCGCAATCTTCAGAATACCGCGCGCTTCGCGGGTCTCCGGACCGTAATGAGCCAGGGCGCGATCGAGCAAGATAGTATTGGCAGCCAGTTGTGTAAGTTCGCTGCTCCGTGCGTCGTAAGAACTCTTGGCCGAGGCTACCAGAAGACCGAGTACTAACGCCGCCATGGTGCCGATCAGCCCAACACCGAGCTTCACTAGGTCCTTGGTGTCAGCATTCAAGTGATGCTCAGGCAATACGGCTCTTAGCCACATCCCCAACAACGCACTGCAAAAAATGCAAAGAAAAATAATTGTGCTGACTTGAATTGGGCTCATGATGCTCAGTCCCCCAAAAACTGGCTGTCCCGCCTCTCGTTGGTCTAGCTGAGGATCACCTTCTAGACCAAAAAGAGAGAGAATGGCTAAAGCTGAGCGACGTACTTGACCTGCAAGAGATCGCTAACGACGCAAACAAGCTCAAGCACCGTCATGCCGGTGTCTTCTTTCCGAAGTACGGGTTGTGAGTGCTGGCAGCGGAGTCAGCTCTGATTGCGGCTGCGATGTCTTCGCTCAATTTGGTAATGGCATGGCTATGTGCGACAGCCAGCGCCTCAAAATTGTCTCCCTGAGGCGCTTCGCGAGCCAGGGTGCGTCCCGACCGGGTGCTTCCGGCAGCGTTGCGCACCACCCAGACCGCATCCACCAGCGCCTCCTGGCCCTCAACCGATTCGAACCGCTGCACATTGATTGTCACGGTGTACGTGGGATTGAAGTTAGCCAGTGGTGCGGTCGCGACGTTAGGGCTGGCCAAAAGTACGCTCAAATTGCCTGCGACGGCACGAGCGATGCTGTCACCGAGTGGGGCGTCCCAGCGATTGAACTCGTCTACATCGACTCGGTTCGGCGCGACCTGGACGACAAATTGGGGCTGATCCACCGAGGCGGGGACAGACACCGGCTCGACTATTACGGCAGTCGTCGTCGATAAGGCTCCATCCGGTGTCGCGGAGGAAGTGAGACGGTAGAAGTGCGGTTGAGTCGAACCGCAACCCGACAGACCAATAGCGACCAGCGCGGTTACTAAGTGACATGTTGTCAGGCCTGACATCATTCGCCTACCCTCGCTTGCCTCGAATCAACGACTCAGGATGTTGCTCCAGGTAATCCGTCAGAACGCGGATAGATCGTGCAGCACGCCTGAGCTCCTGTAGAGTCTCGTCGATCTGCTGGATCTGTTCCGATCGCGGTCCCACCAGTCCGTTGGCATTGGTCAGAGTGGTGCTCGCGCTGGTGAGCGTAGTGTTCAGATTTTCAAGGCTGCCACGCGCAGTTACCAGTGTGAGGTCAAGATCCGCCATGGACTTCTGCAGATTGGCACCAATCTGCTGCAACGGCAGCTTACCCAGCTTGGTGACGATATCTCCGAGGCCCTCCTCAACCGCCTGAAGCTGTCCGGGTATGGTTGGCAGTTCCGGGGGGTTCTGCGACCAATCCACGGATGCGGGTGCTGCACTGGGAAAGAAATCGAAGGCGACAAGGGCTGAGCCGGTCAGCAAACTTCCGGTCTGTAGCTGCGCGCGTACTCCGTGCGCCACTAGCGAATCGATGACCCTACGGCGAAGCGGGGCGAAGTCCGCGTGCTGCGTAACACCAAGAAACTTAACTCCCAACCTTTGCGCGTCAAGCTCAATGATCACCGGCGCCGAGAATTGAAGCGTCCTGGCGTCAATCTGCGAGCGAATCTCCACAACCTGCCCCACCTTGATACCACGCAGTTCAACTGGAGCCCCCGGCTCCAGGCCGCGCACCGATTGGTTGAATATCAGTTCGAACATCTGGGGATTGCGAGGCGGCGGCTCATACGCCTGGGTGCGGCTGAGATAGAGCGGAAATACGGAATTCTCGTCCGCGGCCGGCAGCACGGGACCGCTCGCAGGAGTCTCGAACGCGATGCCGCCGATTAAGATAGAGAGCAGCGACTGCGTCTGGACGCTGAGCCCGCTGGCTGAAAGCTGCATATCGATGCCACTGGCTTGCCAGAAGCGAGTATTCTGAGCAACGTACTGATCGTAGGGGGCCTTGATAAAAATTTTTATCGTAAAGCGGCGGCCGTCCTTGTCGAGTACGTAGGATGCGACCTCACCAACCTGGAACCGGCGGAAGAAGACCGGTGTGCCGTAGTCAAGAGATCCCAGGTTGGGACTTTGCAAGACAAAGAAACGGCCAGGGACTCCACCGGTGACCACTGGGGGATTCTCGAGCGCCACGAAATCGCGCTTGTTACGCTTTGAGTTACCAATCTCCATCCCGATGTACGAACCTGAGATGAGGGTTCCCAGCCCGGTTACGTTGGCTCCGGAAACCCGCGGTCTCACCACCCAAAACCTCGTATCGTCCCGCAGGAAGTCTTCTGTCTTAGGCGCCATCTGCGCGGTAGTTATTACCCGCTGGTGATCCGGCGCAAGCTGGATGGAATCAATCGTGCCAACCTCCACGCCCTTGTATTCGATTTTGGTCTTGCCGGCTTCGAGTCCCTCGGCTGAGTCGAAGACTATCGTGATGCTTGGACCCTCACTCTCAATTCGGGTGACTGCAACCCAGACACCGACCAGCGCCGCGATAATCGGAATGACCCAAACCAAAGAGATTCGCGTCCGCCTTCTGGAGAGCGGCCGCGCCTCGGGAACGTGAGAGGACTGACTACGCTCATCAGGCATATTGAGCCTCCATCGCGCTCGTAGCGTCCCAGATTAATCTTGGATCGAACGATTCGACCGCCAGCATCGTAAGCACTACGACCGCCGCAAAAAAGACCAGGCCGGGTCCCGGCTCCACCGACATCAGCGGCTGAAGCTGCACCAGGGCGGCCGTGAAAGTGTCGACAAAAACGTCAACCATTGACCACCGTCCAATGAAATCCACGGTCCGGTACAATCGAATGCGCTGTCTGTTATTTCGCACACCGCCGCGCTGCACAGTAATTAGTAAATAACCGAGCGCACATATTTTTGCGCTCGGGATCAAGATGCTGGCGATCAATACTATCAGGGACAGGGGCCAACCGGTGGGTGACCAGAGCAACACTACTCCCTGCAGTATGGTGTCCGATTCGGCGCCCGCCGCAGTAGTAGTCGTCAACACCGGTAGGACATTGGCGGGTATGTAGCAGAGCGCGGCGGCGATCAGGAATGCCCATGCGCGCTCGGTGCTGGCGCGTTTGCGGAACTCTAACCTGCCGCCGCAGCGGGGACATTTGCCGTCCTCTTCGCCCGGCGCTGGACGGGACAGCAGCCCACAGGCTTCACAGCGCTGCAGCTCCTGCTGCATCGCGGTAGCCCCCCTACCCTTGCTCACATCATCTTCAGCCACTGCCGGGTAAACGGCATCAGGGTCGGCAGGAGGCATAACCCATCGAATTCTGTCCCAAACCTCGCGCGGTTCGAAAGTCGCCTGCATCGCCGCGAGCATTACGATCAGTGCTCCAAGGACGAAAAGGGCCGTCCCAGGAATTACCGTTGCATAATCGGCGATCTTTACCAGGGCAACCAATACGCCGAGGATCATTACCTCCAGCATGCTCCAGGTTTGGGTGGTCCCGTGATGGCGCAGCAAGTTTCCAACCCATCGCGGTATAGGTTCGCGGCGTGCGCCGAGCACGATCGCCAGCATCAGCAGAATTTGCAGACCAGGGGCTATGATTGCCGTGAACAGGACGAGGATAGACACTGTCACTTGCCCGTCCTGCCACAAAAGCTCAGCGCCGCCTATTATTGTGGTCGAAGTTCCCCGCCCGACCACTGTCAGGCCGAGCATGGGGACAGTATTTGCGACGATATAGAGCAGCGCCGCCGCAATTGCCAAGGCGGTGGTCCGATTCAGCGAGTCTTCTCGCCGCCGCCAGAGTTCGTGATTACAGCGCGGGCATTTAGCCGAAGCCGCCCACGTCAGATCTGGCAGGCGCTGCAGCAAGTCGCAGTGGGGACACGCCATCAGCGTCGCATCGGCGACCGCCTGGTTATATGCTTCCTGCACTTAAGGGATCATTCCGCATTCGAACATTTTGTTTGCAATCAGTGCTGCCACCCGGTCGAGGCAGATGCAACAGACAAGCAGAGCGTTCCCCCAACCGCTAACAAGAAGAGAAAGACCTTTCTCATAAGTATCCTTACGCTAACCCTCAATCAGGAGCTACATCGGTGGGCCATAAACGACCTGGCTGCCATTGAAGAATGGCCTATAGCTCGGGGGCGGTGGATAGCCGGCAGGCGCTCCGTATGGCGAATAGGGCGGTGGTTCTCCGTATGACGGTGGCGGCGCGCCGTACTCATTAACAACAGTAGTGGGCTGCTGCTGCTGTTGCCTGCCCATCATGGAGCCCATTGCCATTCCCCCCATCATCCCGACAGCGGCTGCACCGGCGGAACTCCCCGACGAACCACAGCAACCGCCGTAGGGATCATAATGGGAGTTGCTCTGCAGGTTGCTGGCCTGATTGTATTGTTGGTGGGAGAGCGCACTTTCGTTCTGATAATGCTCGTTCTGCATTGACTGCGCTTCGTTGTAGCGGCTCTGATTCATTGAGTTAGCTTCGTTAAATCGCGCGCTCTGATTCGTGCTGTGGTAGCTCTGATACTCCTGTGACCGCGATGAGTAGCTCGGGTCACCGCCGCCGAACCCGTCTCCCCCGTAATGAAAACCTCCACCACCCCCGAAACCGGCCCCACCCCAGCGGGCTTGGGCTGGGGCCGTGAGCAGGCAGAGCGCCACCAAAGCGCGCTGATTATTGTCAACTGCAGGGCTATTTTCCTGGTAAGTAGGTTAGTTTTCATCGCCTGTTCTCCTTAGCCCCCATAAAGGAAGCCTTGGTTGCACCCTTCGGAATGTTCGGTTGGAACAATGATGCCGGCAGTTTTGCATTGAAGCGCCATTTCGACAAAACTGCTGCCCATTGTGGTTGTGCCGGATTGTTTTCGTGAATGATCACGATCTTGCGCGGCAGCGGCAACCTGCCGTGCTCGATCCAGAGTTGCCAGTCCGCATTTTGCTGAATAAAGGCGAGATGATCGCAGGGGACCCCGCCCACGTCGTTGATCCCTACGTACTTGCCGCGTTGGATATCGCCATAGGCTCTCTTGCACGGATCACTGAAATCAAGCCCTTCCAGCGGAATCGAGAGATTCTTTTTCTCGGAAACCTCAGTGAGCATCGCGTCGACCGAATCAGGTGCAGCCGTGCTCGCATACACCCGATGAGTAGGGTCATAGATAGTTAATGTCGCCCCGTTGTACCAGATGGCCTTGCCCCCGATGTCGCTCTTGTAGCTGACCGCGAGTTGGTTGGGCCGCTGGATCGCCGTATCCAATTCGGCCGCATACTGAATCTTGACCCCCGACGCCAGCACCGAGTCAAAAGTGATTTGGGCGTGGTAGGTGACGGTCCTCGCTGACGAGAGTTGATCACAGGCCCTTTTCAATACCTCGCGAACTGCGGATCAATGATCGGCGCCGGGCTGGAAGCAGAAGACGATCCCGAATTTGTTGGCGAGCTCGCACTGACAGGAGATGGACTGGGCCCGGAAGCCGGACCGCCCGTTGCTGTTGCATCGCCTCGTGCCTGGGACAGGGTGAAGCCTGTGCACAGAATCAAAGCGGAAAAGATCAGCTTCATGCGACGGATCGGCAATGCTTTTCTCACAGCTCCTCCTCAAGTGTCTTGTGGAATGACATCTGCGGAATTCTTTTGCGCATTTCTTAAATCTCCAAACCAGGGAACAGCAGAGTAAGCCCGAACCGCAAGGTATACTTCGGAGTAATGCCTGCATACTGGTGATAAACCGTCCATTCGAACGAGAACCACGGATTAAGCTCCGGACCTTGCTCGGACTTCCATATATTTCCCAAACCTAAACTGACGGGGATCGTGGTCGAGGTGTTGTGCCGCCAATTGATTGTCCACGGACTGCTCAAAAGGGTCGCGTTTGATGTTTTGAATCAGAGGAAAACCACTGCTCGAAGCGGTGGTCGAATGCGTCATCGCGCAGCTTTCCAGGTCAGGTTGATGCAGAAGAAATTCAGGTTCACACTGGGGAATTGTCCCGCGATCGTTCCACGGGAGGGGTCACCTCTGATGCTCTGCTGCAAGCCGAGATTGCCTTGCCACATGAACTCGTAGGCGAATCCCAGTATCAACGACTCGGTCAGCGCGTACTGAGTCCCCGCCCCGATTCGCCAGGCATTGCCAACTGGCGCGGAGACAGTCCTGGAGGGGGCGCTCACCATGGAATTGTCGAAGGCGAAGCCGGTCGTAAGCATCCAGCGGAGGTTCGGGCGGTACTGCGTTCCGAGCGCGAAGTGAAAAGTATCCTGGTAGCGCAGGTTGGCGGTCTCCGTTTTTGGGTTGTTGCTGTTGATGCCGATTTCCGGATTGCCGAAGGCGCTCCAGTTCTGCCATCCCGCGTCCGCCATCACAGCTATCTTGTCGTTGATCTGATGAAAGGCGCTGAACAGCAGACTCTGCGGCACTGTCATATCGATACTCAGGGGCGCGCCAAGCAATCCGCGCCGCCTTACCAGGGCTCCCACACCCGGCCCAAGCCCTCTAAAGAACGGCGTACCCTCGAAATTTAGCGACACCGGCGTCAAGTACTGGATACCAAAGCGTGTATCCGCGGTCGGCTCGACCAGGACACCGATGTCGCCGCCCAGACCTGCCGTCCACCAACCATTCAGCTTCAGTTGACCATCCGGCAAGTTCGGCAGCAGATTGTTGACCGCCACCTTTTCTTTCAGGTAGCCAATCATTACATTGAAGCCGGCCCCGACCGATAACCATTTGTTAATGCGGTAGGCAACTGAGGGCAGAATGCTATTGCCGACAATTGTCGCACCCTGGAGATGGTACCTGCCCACCCAGTTGAGGTTGTACTCTAGGCCGCCACCGAAGTAGGTCGTATCACCGATTCCGAGCTTGAGCTTCGGCGTAAGACTGTAAACGTAGAAGATGCCTCCGTTGGGTAGCGGCACCAGTGCATTGCCGCCGTCGGTACCAGTCCTGGTGGTGCGGCTATTCGGACTGAATACCTGGTAGCCATAGTATGGCTGGACACCGATCATCAATTCGGAGTGGTCGAGCCGGGTCATTCCGGCAGGATTCGTAAATACGGTAGAAGCATCCTGGGCTCGCGAGGCGTAACCCGCGGAGGCCAGGCCGACATCCGGAGTGCCAATTTCGTAAAGAAAGAACCCGCCCGCGAAGGCTCTTTTTGGAACAGCCGCAAATAGCGACAGCCAGAAAAGAACTGCAACCACCTGTAGCTTGCCCTTGCTGACAACAATCGACTCTCGCCGCAAAAGCATTTCAGCTCCCTGACAACCGACTAGCTGTACTACTTCATGAATTATGGAATTAACATCGAGAATCGCTTTACGAGAGCTTTCACCTTTGAACATGGCGCGGACCTGCCGCGTAATCTCTGCCGCTCGCTTGGCTTCCTGGATTCCGCTCCTTAACATCCTGGAGGTCATCGATGGTTACCGGGTATCTTGCGACTGGAGTCTGGCCAGCCCTTGCAGATTACTGAGAACCGCACCCAGCGGTTGAGTAAGCTCATGCGTTAGAGAAGCTACGAGTTCGCCGAGCATGCTCCTGCGCTGGGCCAATGACTGCTCCGACTGAGCAAGGCGTGCCGCTGCTTCCGCCTGCTTGCGTTCTATCGCGCTGCCGAAAATGCGAACCGCGAGCGCGAGCCTGTGAAGCAATTCTCGGCTCCATGGCCGGGGCGAGCGGAACCTGCCAAAACTCACCGCACCGATGACGCGGCCACCAGCCCATATGGGAAAAACAGCAGAAGCCTGTGGACCATTGCGCGCAACGAACGATCTAAGATCTTTCCAGTCAGACGGAATTTCCTCAGGGCGTGACCAGACAAGCTCGTTGCCCGCCATGACCCAATCAGTCAAATTCTTGACCCTTTGCAGATGAAGGTTCCGGGGGAGGGCGGGGAACCCGTTCCGAACCCACGTGTGCGAGACCCGCATTTTTGGCCGGGCGCATCGCGCTGGTAAACACCGCTCCGATCGAGATCGAGAGCGAGACAAATCCGTTCCTGCCAATTTTTGATCTCGTGATCGACAAGGTCAGCAGAGGC
>JAMXLL010000206.1 GCA_024281015.1 Candidatus Binataceae bacterium | reverse complement strand
GGCGATCCGTATTTCTTCAGAGTTCCGGCCCTCGGAATCGACGTTCAGGTCCTGAGGTTGGAGCGCGGAGTGTTGGAAGCGATCATCGACGAGTCCCACAAGCAGGGCCTCAAAGCGACCGTGCATACCGTGGACGAGCACACTGCCGTCGAAGCGCTCGAATCAGGCGCGGATGGCCTCGAACACGGAGTTATAGACGAGGCCCTTACCAATGATCGCGTCATCGAACTTCTGCTGCGAAATCACGCCTCGTACGTCCCGACTCTTTGGTTGATTGCCTTCGACGAGAACACTGCTGCGGCGCGCTACTCGAATTTAAAGCGCATTCGAGGCGGGGGTCCGTGTGCCGATGGGCACCGACACTTTCTGTGGTTTCGGTGAATTTGGCGACATTGCGCACATCGAATTGGAACATTACGAGCGCGCCGGCATTCCGCCCCTCAAAATTTTTAAGATGGCAACCAGTGACGCGGCGCAACATCTCGGTGTGGATGACCTGGGCACGATTGCGCCGAGAAAACTGCTCGAGATGATTCTCGTGGATGGCGATCCGTTGAGTAACATTACCGCATTGCACCGTATTTCACCGTAGATCAAGAACGGCGAAATCGTTCCTGCGTAAGGAAAAGCTAGACTCGTTGGTTATTTGGCGCTCCGAAGCGCACTACCGGTCTGGTGTCCGCAATATCAGTACAAATGTTGCTTCGCGGACAAGAAAAGAACCGGTACCGGCCGCCTCGCGGGCCTCGGCGGTTGTCCGAGATCCCTCGCCGCCTTGCTTCCGCTGCGGCGCGCGGGATGACAGAAAGCTGCGCACGCTCAATGTTTGTCACCCCGAGCGAGCGAAGCAGAGCCAGGCGCGTAAACCCACTGATCAGAGCCCGACCGAATTAGCCGCCGCACAAACGGTATCACGCTGAGATTTGATTGCTGGGATCCGTCACCGCGCCGACGTTCGTCGCAGCATCGGGATTTCTTCGAGATATCGCAGCGGAATTCCAAACTGGTCAGAGAGCAAAGTCAGGACGCGCAAGGTTATACCGAAGATTATCCCCTCCGCGGTCTTAATTGCGGGATAGACGAGCGTTTCACTGCCGTCGGCCAGCGTATGGTGGTGGAGATTATTGAGGTTCCACAACTCAGCAACTGGAATCCAGAACGCCGATTCTACTTCCGGACCGCATCGCAGTATGGGTCGGGCTCCTTCCACGCGGTAGACAAACGCGTCCAGCAGCAGCAGGCGCTCACGCCCAGCCAATCGAATGCGGAGCTGTGGTAATTGCACTGCTGTTTGGAGATCCTCGACATTCCATCCGATCTCTTCCTCTAACTCCCGTCGCAAGGTCTGCAACGCGTCCTCACCAGCCGCTCGTGAACCACCGGGAAAGCCTATGTGTTCTGACCAGGGATCGCGCTCCCATTTCGCTCGCCGGATGAAGCAGATGCTCGGATCTTTTCGCGGCCCCGCGATGAGGATCGCCACTGACGCATGACGCGTCTCTCCCCAGACATCGTCCTCATCGACGGCCAAAGTCTCCACTACCTCTTTAAGGAAACCGAAGACACTCATGCTTGGTGTTCGTAAGCCCCTGTCAGGCGCTATCCGGCCCTCTGCGGATAACAATGGCCCGCAACTTCAGCATCACACCGTGATTTCGCGCAGGTGTAGTTCCCGGATCTGCTCTTTACTCAGTTTCAGCAGTGACGTGAGAACTGCCTCGGTGTCCTCGCCGAGCAGCGGAGCGACCTTAGCTACGCTGCATGGACTGGCGGACATTTTCCATGGAATACCGGCATGAATGCGGCGGCCCACCTCCGGATGCTCGAGCTGAACAAGGTAGCCACGCATCTTCAGATGTGGATCGTCGGTCAGATCTTTACTGCTCATCGAGGGGAAGGCTGCGACGCCTGCGCCCTGCAACAGGTTCGTCATTTCCCAGCGATCGCGGTGTGAGGTCCATTCCGTGATGATCTCATCGAGCTGCGGCTCGTTGCGCTTGCGTAGTTCTGCTGACGCGAAACGTGGATCCTTCGCGAGTCCCGGCTGCCCGATCGTCTGACGGAGAGAGTGCCACTCAGCTTCGCTACCAACCGCGATTGATACCCATTGCTCGGAATCACCGGCCGCCTTGTAACAATCGTGCGGCGCCATCACACTATCGTGATTACCTTTGCGCACCGGTTCCTTTCCCGTCATCGAGTATTCCAACAAGCCTTCGGCCATCTCGACGAGGACCGTTTCCCACTGCGACTGGTCGATAAATTGCCCTTCGCCCGTCTTTGCGCGATGTGTCAGCGCAGCCATCACCGCAAACGCTCCGAAGACCCCGGCATTCGGATCGGGATAGGAAATTCCGATTTCGCATGGATCGCCACCCGCATAGCCGGTGCCGAAAAAGAGACCTGACAGGGCCGCGGCTGGTGGACCGTAGCCGATAAAGCTCTTGAACGGCCCGGTCTGACCAAACGCAGACATCGAGATCTGGATAAGATCGGGCTTGATCGAGCGGAGTTTCTCATAGCCGAGGCCGAGGCGCTCCATCACACCGGCGGCAAAATTGTCGGCGACGATATCGGCGTGCTTTACCAGCTCGCAGGCGATTTCGATTCCCTCGGGCCTTGATAGATCGAGAGCGATGCTGCGTTTCCCCTGGTTGTACTGATTGAAGTACCCTGCCCGATTAACGCCCGATTTGCCGTCAGGGAAGGGTCCCACCAGCCGCGACGGACAGACACGTTTGGTGCTCTCAACGCGGATCACTTCGGCTCCCAAATGAGCCAGTTGCAGCGTGCAGTACGGTCCGGCCCATACCCAGGTAAAATCCAGAACGCGTATACCTGAGAGCGGCTGCTTGCCCGCTTTAGGCAGGAAGGTCGAAGGTTGGCTCACCCTATCGTCCGTAGCATGCGACCAGGTGTCGCCGCTTGCGATTGCTGAGGAATGCTCACCGAGACGCGGGGCCGGCCGGCGGATACTCCAATGATTCCTGCTGTACCGCGAAGGCATCCCGGGTAAAACCAGCGTGCCTACGCCGGGCTGCTCGTGCTGTACGAAAAACTGGCGCTCGCGGAGATGCTCGCTTTCGTGAAGCTGCTGCATCGTGTTGATCGTCGCGAACGGAATACGGCGGCGTTGCGCCTCCTTATAAAGATCTAGGACCTTCCATTCACCGAGCCAGTCGGCCATCAGCGCTTTAAGCGCGTCATTATTGCGCCCGCGCGAAATACGGTCGCTGAAGAGCTCATCCTGGGCCCATTCAGGATTTCCCATGAACTCGACGAGCCGCTTCCACTGATCTTCTTCGACGGTGAAGACAAAAATCTTGCCGTCGGCGCAATCCGCGATAAACCACGGTCCGATCAGACGCTGCCCTAACCGGGAGGCCTGTTGTCCCGCATAAGTGTAATGCACGAAATTCTGTTCCAGCATCGCGGCGACGCATTCCTGCCCGGACACATCCACCGCCTGCCCTTTGCCCGATTGCAGACGAAAAATATAGGCGCCGAGGCTCGCGATCGCGGCGTGAGCCCCACCTTGAAAATCGAGCTGACTGCCGAAGCACTTCAGCGGCGGGAGCTCAGGGCAGGGAGACGCACCCGGGCTCAGGAAGGCCCATCCCGAGGCATGAGCCGCATTCATTTCGTAAGCCTTGTAATTAGCGTGCGGTCCGTAATCACCGAAGATCGAGATCGATGTCGCGATCAATTGAGGATAGGAGGAACAAAGCTCCTCCGGGTCGAGTCCATAATGCCCGCGTTCCCTTGGCGTGACGTTATGAATCAACACGTCCGCATTCTTGAGCAGCGTGTGCAGGACCTTTCTTCCCTGGTCGGTTCGCAGGTCGGCGACCATACCGCGTTTATTCGTATTGAGATAGATAAAGAGCCCGCTCTTTTCCTGGCCGGTTTGATTTCGCGGAAAGGGCCCGCGGCGCCGGGTCAGGTCGCCCTCGGGCGATTCGATCTTGATTACTTCGGCTCCGAGATCGGCCAGAAGCTTGGTTCCGAACGCCGCGGAAACGCCCTCACCACACTCGACGACCCTGATCGCATTGAAAGGATTCTGCTTATCCATTGATTTCACGTCTGCGCGGATGCTCACCAATTTGACACACAGATCTCCCCAATAACCCGTTCCGTGCCCAAATTGCAAAGTAGTATGGGCATTTCCTCAGCGGGGCAGGCCGAGGTCGCGCTCCTCCGCAAGTTTGATAAACGCTTCCGCATCTTCCTGCAGAAGCAATCGTTCCGCGACCAGACGTTCCGATGCCTGCCGGACCATCTCCACGTATCGGCTATGCGTGCCATAGCGCTCCTCCAGAGAGAGGCGTGGATCGCCCGAGGCGACACGCTCGGCCTTGGTCACTGCAAACGGGATGAATGATCCCATCGCGGAGCATTCATCTTTCGGCGCGCGCGCCAGCGGATTCCATCCAGTGTAGGTACCGATAGGAACCGCGATATCGGGCAGCTGGATTCCGGCGATGTCGATACCGTCCTGGTCCGTCTTCGGAACCAACGTCACGTAAGCGCGGCCGGTCGGAACCGGGGGCACACGGCTGATAATGCCCCTCTCGAATTCCGGGCCGTAATCGAAGAGTTCGCGGACATTCGCCGCGCCGCTGTAATTGACCCCCGGAATCGCCGGGAAGCCGACCGCTGCTTGCGACGACGGTGCGACGAGGCTCCCGTCGCGCAGCCGCGGCACATTGCTCGGCGGCGGTTCCTTTCCCGCGACAACCCAATCGATCATCGCCGTGAGCAAGGCACGCAACGGCGGGCCCGGGCTAATGGGATTCTGGAGTTGCTCACAAAAGCCGCGTCCTTTTCCAACTCCGTGAGGAACGCTCGACAGCAGATAGAAACGAACGCCGGCCGGATCGTCGAGGTCCTGCGATCCATCCGGCGTCGTGATCGAGAGCGAAGCATTCTTAAACCACCAGCTGTTGGAGTCGTTAATCTCCATGATCTTCGGCTTGGTGCCCGATGCTTCGCATCGCGCGAGCACGCTGTCGGTCTTGCCCGTGATGGGATCGGTCAGACGCGAGTAGGCGAAGGGAAACACCTGTTCGGGATAGACGTGGCTCAGACGCTTGAATGCTGTACGATTCGGTTGGCCGAAGCGATGATTGAAGAAGCCCCCACCCGAGCCATTGATATAGGGCATCATCCCATCGAAGACCTGCCGTCCATTCTCATCCTGGTTGAAGCCCAGATAGAGAAACGGTCGATGAAACCGGCCTGATTGCGACAGGCCGGTCGCGATCGCCCATTGGATGGTGCCTGCGAGCGGATTCGGCGTTCCAAGCGCATCACATGCTGAGCGACGTGCGAAGGAAGCGAAATCGCGTACGGCGGCAAACCCGATACCGATTACCTTTGGATTCGTCGCCGGATAAACGAATTGATAGATCATTCCCGGTTCGAATGACTTCTTGCCGGCTGGATTTAAGGCGATCGTTGACGCATCGATGTATTCCCATTCATCGGCAGGAACGTCCGTTGGCGGATCGTCGCGATACTTACGCACTGTGAGTGTGGCCTCGGACTTGTCCAGTGTTGCTGCCGGATATGTCAGCGGCCAGTTCAGCAGCTCTGCGGTAGGCGACGGATTCTGCGGCATGTCCGCCATAATCTCTTCCAGCGCAGGCGCGACGATCGGCTTACCGTCAAGCTCGGCGATCGGCACCGTCAATGTCATCCGGCCACCTCCCCGAGGTGCCGTCGCGTCCCAGCCGGTCCAGACGACCGTATTGCCCTGGCGCATCAGCAATCCGGTTCCCGCGTCGTCCGGCCCCCACGGATCGTTGTTGGGCAGATAACGTCCGGGGGCGCGAAAGGGAAAGCTCAGCGGCAGGTAGGTCATCTTGTTGCCGCGATTCGTTACGTCGAACACCATCACGTTGTTGCCGCGCGATGCATCAACCGGTCGCAGGATATAGAAGTCAACGGCATATTCGACCATCCCTCTGACGTTGCGCGGCGCGAGCGTTATATCGGTGATGACGGCGTTCAGCGGATTGGCTGGATCGAGTTCGCCCAGGGCCCGCCCTTGGATTTTCTCGAAGCTGCCAACATTACCGAACGAAGCACCGCCAAACGCGATTGCCGGGGGTTCATTGAAAGTGAGTCGCGTGATCATGAACGCAACATCGCGCCTGAACCGGCAGTTTTGCAAACCGCCCATTCGGCCACGCGTTTCGCGAATTTCACGCCTAGACCGCCTCCGCCGCATCTCCCTCAAGATGCGGGCTTTGAACGGTGCGGCGACTATGGTATCGAGTATTGGTGATCCGTCCCGGCGCCCGGAGCTGGCTGAGCACAGCACATCACTTGTCAAGAGGCTGCTGCCAGAAAAGCTTCGACCCTTTGCGACAAGAACTATTCCAGTCGAGCGACGAGGAACCCAAAGAGGAACTCGAATGAGCGTAGCAGTCCGAATCGACCCTGAAACAGGCCTGAAAGTCTTCAACACGCGCGCCGGCAAGGCGTCCGAAAAGATTACAGGCAAAGGCTATTCCGTCGTCACCGATCAGAAGCTGACCGAACTGCCGGAAATGCCGGCCGGCGCGACTTTCAACGCAGAGGAGCAGGCCAAATATCGCGCGTTTAAGGAAGCACGCCGAGGGGCCGCCGACTATATGGCGATGGACGGCGAGTTCAAGAAGTATCTGGACGACGTGTATTCGGAGCCGCCGATTCCACGTGAAGCACTAGACGACGAGTGCGAAATTTTAGTGGTCGGCGCCGGCTTTGGCGGACTTCTGCTATGGCAGAAGCTGAGCCAGGCTGGTTTCTCGGACGTACGTTTCTGCGAGAAGGGCGGCGACGTCGGTGGTACCTGGTATTGGAACCGCTATCCCGGCATCGCATGTGACGTTGAATCCTACAGCTACCTGCCGTTGCTCGATGAGACGGGGTATATCCCGGCGATGAAATTCGCCTCCGGCTTCGAGATCCTGGAACACTGCCAAAGAATGGCGCAGCATTTCGGGTTCTACGACCACTGCCTGTTTCACACCACGGTCGAGGCGACAACTTGGGACGAAGCCTCAGGACGATGGATCGTGCAGACCGATCGCGGCGACAGGATGCGTGCGCGCTTCGTGATCCTGGCCAATGGCATCCTGACGACGCCGAAGCTGGCTCGCATCCCAGGTATGGAGAAATTCAAGGGCGATTCGTTTCACACCTCGCGATGGAACTACAATATCGACCTGAGCGGGAAGCGCGTCGGGATAATCGGTACCGGCGCGACCGCGGTGCAAGCGATCCCGGAACTCGCGAAGGTGGTCGGACAACTCTACGTCTTCCAGCGCACACCATCATCGATCGACGTGCGCGACCAGCGCGAGACCACCGATGAAGAGCGGCAGACGTGGGCGAATCAGCCGGGATGGGCGCAGGCTAGACGCGCACGCTTCGCCCGGATCTCGGAAGTGCGCGCCGCCGTCCTCGCCAATGATGACTACCTGGCGGGCAAGATTCAGGATTTCAAGGAGCGCAAGAAACACGATCGCCAACTGACCCGGGAAGAGCTGATGCAGAAGCAGCTCGATTCCAGTTTCCGCCTGATGGAGCAGATCCGGGCGCGCGTAGACGCGATCGTCAAGGACCCGAAGACCGCGGCGGCGTTAAAACCATACTACCCCTATGGGTGCAAGCGCCCTACTTTCCACGAGGAATACCTGCCCACCTTCAACCTGCCGCACGTCCATCTTGTCGACACGGCACCACGTGGCGTGGCCGAAATCAACGAGCGCGGCGTCGTCCATGAAGGGGTGGAATATCCTCTTGATGTGCTCATTTATGCGACCGGCTTCCAGTGGATGGGCACTTCCACCTTTAATCGCATCAAGGGCCGCGGTGGGCGTACCCTAACGGAGAAATGGGAGGCGGAAGGGACCAGAACTTTCCTCGGCCTGCATACCCGCGGCTTCCCCAATATGTTCATCGTGACCGGTCCGCAGGGCGGCGGCGGTAGCTTCAACTTCACTGACGTGATCTACGCGCACGCCGATTATCTCATATGGATGATGCAGACCATGCGCGAGCGCGGTATCACTGTGGTCGATGTCCGCAAGGAGCCGGAAGATAAGTACGCGGAACATTGCCGTGACGTTGACATCGCGACCGCTCCGCTCCGCGATTGCATCTCCTATTATAACGGGGAAGGTAAGGCTGCACCGGGCAGCCTGGCTTATTACGGAGGCCGCCAGTGGGATAGATTCCGCATCGAAGCGCAATCGTCGCTGGATCCGTATGTGTTCGGAGTAGATCCGGACTGAAGGTCTGCACCGCCAGAGCCTTTTCCTCAGCAAGTGAAAAAGTTCGTTCACTGTGATAAGCGAGACGCGGGCGATCACGCGGGGGGGAGAATGCTCTCGAGGTATACCGGAGGAATCCTCCCAAATAGGATCTAGACGCCCACCATCCCAGCAACGAGTTCTTCGCAGGGGCGGCTCACGAGTCGCCTCTATTTGCTTCAAGGCCGAATCTTTTTCGACGCACTAAGTGAGAGCCCGGAGGGCGGCTCCAGAGCCGCCCCTACAAGAATGTTGGGCAGTGTCGCAAACTTAAGACGCGTTTACCAACAGCATCGATTACAGTGCATGCCAGGCATCCGGTGGCGCCCACGAAAGCGCGGCTCACGCAGATCCACGGCATCGCGCGATGCATCAGGCATCCGGTGTCCCACACCACGGCCTCACCAGGAGTCCCGGTGTGATGATAAACGCGCGGCTGCCAAGACCCGACCCTATGGAGATACCTCCCTGCAACTGCCATACGGACCGAAGGCACGGAGATACCGACACCACTTGCCGTTCCTTTCGGCTTTAGCTAAACGAAAGCGAAGGCAAAATGTTAGCAAGAAGATGGCCTTGCTCTCATCTTAGATGTTGCGCGCGGAACGCCTGACCGTGCCTCCAAAAGGAAGAGGTTATCGAGATGAAGACCGCGAATTATCTCGCAGCAGCCGGCGCCTTGACGTTCATATTGTCGGCGAATATTTCGGCTCAGGCCGGCCACTCCAAAATCACCGCCGCTATTATGTTTTCTCAAGGGGAGAATGCGGCGTGCGCCATGGGCAATATCAGCGACGCATGGGTCGTGACGGTCAGCACGGTCGGTAGCAGACCGGTTTCGAGATACATAAGCAGCGCGGGACCCAGTTGCGTGGTGCTGCCCTTGAGCGTTGCAATCGGAAGCCAAATCAATGTGACGGGAGTCCTGCAGGACACTGACGCGATTCCTGGCGGCGCCGCTTCGCCCAACATTGCGGCCTCAATCACGGAGAGTTGTTTCAATGTTGAGGGGTTTTCTGTGGGTCTGGCCGCGAATTCCGGTTCGGAGTTCAACCCGCAAGATCCAAGCAATATTATCAATTCTCAAAATTACGGCTTTTTATGGTACGACTCTGATAACGACCTGAAGCCCGGCCCGTATAGCTACACGGTTCAGGGTTGCGGTTCAGAGAGATGTCCCCTACAAGTGGTCGGCTACAACAGCGATAATCCAACCAACACGACGCCATGCACCGTGCTTGCACCATTAAGGAACGTGCGAAGAAGGTGAGAAGGAAATGCAGACTGTCATTCGCGCGTGTAGCTGAGCGCGAGAAATTCCGGTCTTTTAACCAGCCCGGACGCCGGATGTCGGACTTCTCGCACACGGTAGACACGCGCGCGTGAATGACGAGGCAGGTAAACGCGCCGGACCAAGAGTGCCGCTATAAAGTGCAGGGCTCGATAGATCCGGACGATCCCAGCAATGACTTCTTCGTAGGGGCGGCTGACAAGCCGCCCTTTTTCCTTCAAGGCCCAATGTTTTTTCGACGTACTGATTGAGAGCCAAGCGGCGGCTGCAGAGCCACCCGTACACGGATGTTGGGCAGCGAAGCGCCTGAAAACCATTGCAGGGCTCACCCAACATCCCGGTGGGGCAAAGAAATGTTCCGAGCACATTGTGCGAAGCGACCCAGAACTCCAGCAAGCCCGTTTGCTGACCAGCTATGCCGGCGGGAGCGCACCTTCGCTGACGGGATCGCCCGCGATACGGCTATGCCACATCACGCGCGGCTCATGCAGATCCCACGGCATCGCGCGATGCATCAGGCATCGGTTGTCCCACACCACAGCCTCACCAGGAGTCCAGGTGTGATGATAAACGCGCGGCGGACGGCACGCGAAATCGGCCAGCTCCTGCAGCAGCCGCTCCGAATCGTCCGGGTTCATCCCGGGAATGCCATAAGCGTGGCGTCCGATCACAAGCGACTTGCGTCCGGTCTCGGGATGAATCTTGACCAGTGGCCTGAGCGGCACGGGTCCCTTGTGGAAGCCGTACCCATTATAGTCGCTGCCTTCCTTCGGAACGTGGCCGATTTTAGCCTGGCTATAGCGGAGCGAATGGTGCGCGGCGAGGCGCTCAATCTTCGCACGCATGGCGTTGTCGAGCGCATCGTAGGCCGCGCGCATGTCGGCCCATCCGGTCTCTCCTCCTGCCTGGGGCACCGTAACAGCGCTGAAGACCGCCCCTTTCGCCTGGACCGGCATGTAGGTGCTGTCACAATGCCAACCCATGTTGCCCTGCAGGATCTTCAAGACGTCGCTATGGTCGGTCTCACTGAGAAGCGTGCCGTCGGCCTTGACGTTGCTGATCGGCGCGAACTCGAACTCGAGAGTTCCGAACCGCTTCGCAAACGCGATCTGCTCTTCGCGGCTCAGATGCTGGTCTGGAAAGATCAGCAGAGCATATTTAAGCCAGGCAGCGTACAGGTCGCGGAAGGTTGCATCGTCAACAGTTGCAACCTTGACGCCTCTGACGATCGCGCCAAACGTGGCATCGAGCGGTACGATGTGGAATGAATTACCCATTGGCTCAGCTCAAGAATAGTGCATCGAGGTGTGTCTTTGTGAATCTGTGTGAATCTATCGAGGTGTTGCCAAACTCATCAAACTTGAGCCTGACATTTCCGTTGCATGAAGGACCGTCCTCTATATAGCACAAATGCGATGGGTTCCGCTCGACTGCATCAATGACGGCAAAAAGGGCTACGCCAGCGTGCGGCGAATACTCCGCAACGCGAATCTTCGCGGCGCCGTGAACCGGAGCCAGCCAGCGCTTCCCATACGGCACTTTCCCGTAAACTTATTTCTCCGGACCGAAGCACGAAGAGACCTGTCGGAGCATTAATAGGTAGTCGCACATTTTGCGCTTTTCCGCGACTTCGACTGAATTATTGACCTGAAACTTCGCGAACTGGGATTGAATTGGCTGCCTTAACTGCGGAAATGAAATCTCCGTAATTGCTATGCTCTCCGCCACTACCGTAGCCCCACTGATCCTTGCCGCGTGTACCATCAATGCCTGAAATCGTCGAGCTTCGACCGTCATAGGGATTATCGAGGGGGCTAATTAATCCCCAGTTGAGTCGCTCGTTATCCTGGTCGAAGGCGCCCCACCAATAAAAGCCGACCACCGGGTGACTTCCGGTGACGCTGCTCTTGGCATTAAACGAGGCTCTAACCATCCGTTGATATCCGGCTCCCCGCTGAGCCTGGGTCTTATAGGGCGAGGATGAGGGATGGGCAGACTCGGCCGAATCGGCATTAGCGTCTATCCCTTCCCAATTTATCCAGGGCCTGTCACCCAGATATCTGGCGACGAGGTCTATACGGCGTTGACTGTCAGGGCAGGCTCCGCCCGGCGCGA
>JAMXLL010000205.1 GCA_024281015.1 Candidatus Binataceae bacterium | reverse complement strand
CCGTGCATTTTGACGAATGGGAGCTTACGCATCCGGCCCCTCGCGCAATGAAACTATGGACTCGCCTCGTACCAGATCGTCGAAGTTTTCGCGCTCACGCACAACGTGAAAGCGCGATCCATCAACGACGATTTCGGGCGCGCGCGGCCGGCTATTGTAATTGGAGGCCATGACGAAGCCATAGGCACCAGCGCTCATTATGGCGAGCAGTTCACCTGCCTCTACAGGTGGCAATTGGCGCTCGCGGGCGAAAAAGTCGCCGCTTTCACAGACCGGGCCCACAACGTCGGCGGTCTCAAGTGCAGAATGTCCGCGCTCTTCAACCGGGCGAATCTCATGGTACGCTTCATATAGGACCGGCCTGATCAAGTCGTTCATCGCGCCGTCCACGACTACAAACCGCTTGACGTCGGTCTCCTTCACGTACAGTACGCGGGTGACCATAATCCCGGCGTTACCAACCAGAACACGGCCGGGTTCAATAATAATCTTTACTCCTAACTCGCGAAGCGGACCGAGCAGTGCGGAGGCGTACTTGGCCGGGTCGGACGGCTCTTCCTGGTAAGGTATGCCCAAACCGCCGCCGAGGTCGAGGTACTTTAATGCGATGCCATCGGCGCGGAGATCGCGCACTATGCCCGCCACCTTACGTCCAGCTTCGACGAATGGCGAAGTATCGGTAATCTGCGACCCGATGTGAGTACTGAGACCAGCCAGTACGAGGTTCGGCAAGCTGCGCGCTTCAGCGTAATACTCCCGCACCTGCGACAATGGAATTCCAAACTTGCTGTCTCGATGCCCAGTAGAGATATGCGGATGAGTGCCGGGGTCCAGGTCTGGATTGACACGGAGGCTAACCCGGGCGTCGCGCCGCAGGCGCCGCGCTACCTCCGAGATCCGGTACAATTCAGGGCGCGACTCCACGTTGATCATGAGGATATCGGCGGTCAGCGCCGTTTCGATCTCATGGTCAGTTTTGCCCACTCCCGAAAAGACGATCTTTTCTGGATCGGCGCCCGCTTTCAGACATCGCATCAGTTCGCCGGCAGATACGATATCGAAGCCCGCTCCCAGATCACTGAAGAGCTTCAGGATACTGAGGTTCGATAACGCCTTCATCGCGTAGCAGATAAGCGTGTCGGTTCCCTCGAAGGCTTGTCGTATAATGCGAAAATGGCGGCGGAGAGTCCGCGCACTATAGATATAAACCGGCGTGCCGATGCGTTGGACAATTTCACTGACGGGGATCTCTTCGGCAAACAGTCGCCCGTCCCTATAATCGAAGTAGTTCATCTGTCCTTGGCAGCGTCTGCAGCTAGGATTTTTCAGACCGGCCGGAGGCGGCTGCCGGCTCCCCGGCGCGATAAGCCCGCTTTTATCACAGCCGGCAGGCGGGCTGAAACCTTCGTGGCGAGCGGAACCCTGACCAGCCAGCGATTAGCAGTGGTCATTATGGCCGCAGTGCCCGGCTCATCATTTGCAAATAGCTGCCACGGATGCGATCCTTACCTGACCCGAAATTAGAAATTCGGACTCAACCAGAGCCGAAAATGAAGCAGGTCTAATATGGAAAACTCGCAGGAAAAACCCCTCATCCAGACCATGAGGCCCGGTGCGCGACCCCGCCAACCGCAAGAGTACTACGACGCTATAAAGCAGAAATTCGCCGAAGAGCGCGACCTGAGATTGAGCTACCGGCCCGAGGGCACCAGACAGTACACCTCCGACCTGAACGGCTGGATGAGTCACTACGAGATCGATCCGTACGGTGGCGAGATAAATCCCCGCGAACCCATCAGCGACAGCGTCGAATGCCTGTTTATCGGCGGTGGTTTTTCTGCGTTGTTGACCTCGGCGCGCCTGCGCCAATATGGCGTCGAGAGTATCAGGATTGTGGAGCGTGGCGCCGATGTCGGCGGCACCTGGTACTGGAACCGCTATCCCGGAGCAGCCTGCGACGTGGTAGCATACGATTACCTGCCCTGTCTCGACGAGACCGGCTATGTCCCATCCCGCCACTACGCGAAAGCTCCGGAGATTTTTGCCTACTGTCAGTTAATCGCCAAAAAGTACAATCTTTACGAGCTTGCCGTCTTCCAGACTACCGTCACCGCGACGGTCTGGGACGAAGCGGAAAAGATGTGGCACGTGGGCACCGATCGAGGTGACCACCTCAAGGCCAGGTTTGTTATCTGTGCCAACGGCACACTGGCCAAGCCCAAGCTCTCCAAGATTGCGGGAATGGAGACCTTCAAGGGCCACTCTTTTCACACCTCAAGATGGGATTACGACTACTGCGGACCAGACCTGTCGCGGCTATCCGACAAGGTGGTGGGAATCATCGGCACTGGGGCAACCGCCGTCCAGGCGATTCCACGCCTCGCTGAGGCGGCCAAGGAACTCTACATCTTTCAACGCACCCCATCCTCAATCGACCTCAAAGATGACTGGCCGACCGATCAGGAATGGGCAAAGAAACTCAATCCGGGATGGCAAGCCAAGCGGCGCGAGCGCGCGCGGATGGAGGCACGCCGGATGGAGGAGGGCAGTGAGTTGGCCGGCACCTCGCGCGAGGAAAAAATCCGCCGTCAGGAGAACGCCAATATCGATTACATGATGCGCATCCACAAGCGCATCGAGGAGATCGTCAAGGACAAGGCGACGGCCGAGGCGCTAAAACCGTGGTACATGTTCATGTGCAAGCGCCCGTGCTTTGACAATGATTATCTCCCGAGCTTCAACCGGCCCAACGTTCATTTGATTGACACCCACGGCAAAGGCATCACCCAGATCACCGAAAAGGGACCGGTGTTTGAAGGCAAGCAGTACGAGCTCGACCTGCTGATTTACGCGACTGGCTTCGAAGTGCAGAAGACCGGCATCTATAACCAGATAAAGGGGCAGAATGCCCTGGATTTGAACGACAAATATCGCGATGGCATACGAACGCTACTCGGTATCCATTCGCACGGCTACCCAAACCTCTTCATCATGGGCGGCTACCAGGCCTCATTCCAGTTCAATTTGACGGATATGCTGCAATCGCAGGGCGACCACATTGCCGCCTGCATCGACTACACGCGCCGGCATGGTTACCAGACCATCGATGCCACGCCGAAGGCCGAAGAATGGTGGGTGCAGGAAGTGATCGAGCATCGTGGAAAGACTACTCGTAATCAGGATTGCACCCCTGGTTACTATAACTTCGAGGGTGAGTTTCAGCGCCGCCAGGATGGCAATTACAACGGCGGCTTCAATCGCTACTGCACTCATCTGGAAGAGGTGAGAAGTAGAATCGAAGATTATTTTGAGTTCTCCAGGGAATAATACGTTCTCCCGGGAATAACTGCTTTGAGCAGCGACGGCGGTGCCGTGCGGAGCACCGCCGCCCCGATTATCACTGTGCATCTAGGAAATACCGCCGCAGATCGGCTGTTCGTCGGAGTCGCGCTGGCCACGGGGTTCTGGAAGGGAGCCTTCTCTATCCAGATCGCGAATCTTCAACACCTCTAGTTTCAGTCCGCGTTTCTTCCTGAGCTTAGTCTTTGGTTTGGTCATTGATGGGTGACGGCAGGTAGGCGGTTGCCCACCGCGGATCGTCTCGCGGGCACTATACGTGCCGGGGCAAGACGGCGGCTGGAGCGAGCTTGAGGCGATAGCACGAGCAGGTTAGCTGCGGTATCTTCGCTAAAATGGCATTGTTTGAGGGGGGAATATGTCGTATCGCACCAGGCTGACCGCCCTGCTGGTTGGGTTGGTGATCGTGACAAACGGGCTGCTCGCTCTCGTCGAATATCGCCGATGCGAGGATCTCCTGCAGACAGAGTTTCACCGCAAGGCACGCTCAATCGTGAGTACTGCGGTGGCCCTGCTTGACCCCAACGTGGTCGCAGCGGTTGGCAAACCGGGAGACGAGAAGAAGCCCGAATTCGCCCGACTCAGAACGCAATTGCAAGAGATCCGCGATTACAACCGCCGCAAAGACGTCTGGATCGCCGACATCTATACTCTGGTCGCTGCGGCGCAGAACTCGCGCTACGTCGAATACGGCGTTGATGCCGAGGAAAACTTTGCCTTTGAACATCACGTCGGCGACATTTACCGGCGGGACGGACAGCCTGTCACGATAGGCCTTGTGGGAATTAACCGGCTTGCCGAGAATCTTAAAGGTTTTCAGGCCGGCTTCAATGCGGCGTTTGCGCCGATTCGCGACGCATCCGGTAACCTCATAGCGATGCTCGGCGTTCGCTTATCTCCGGCGCCGTACAGCACCTTAGACCAGATCGGGAGCGCGGTCGTCGCGCCGTTCCTGGTCACGCTCGTGTTGGCCCTCATCTTCGCTGCCATCCTGGGCCGCTCGGTGACCAGGCCCATGGACATCCTGCGAAAGCAGATCGAGCGCGTCGGCAGGGGAGAGTTCGAGGAATTCGAGACTCCGGCGCGAATGACAGGCGAGTTCAAACAAATGGCCGAAGCCATTGCCGCAATGGCCAAAGGGCTGCGCGAGCGCGACACGATCAAGCGCGCCTTCTCCGGGTATATTTCACGCCAGGTGCTCGAAGCCATTATGAAAAACGGGGAAGTCCCCGCACTCAAAGGCGAGCGCCGGCGTATCACTGTCCTTTTTGCAGATATTCGGGGTTTTACCGCCATGGCCGAGGGCATGATGCCCGAGGAAGTGGTCGAAATACTAAGCGCATTCTTTGACCGCATGGTGGAGGTCTTGATGCGGCACCAGGGGACAATCGACAAGTTCCTGGGTGATGGCATGATGGTAATTTTCGGTGCCCCGGTAGACGACCTTTACCAGGAGCAACACGCAGTGCTGGCCGCGATCGAGATGCAGACCGAGTTGAGCAAGCTGTGCAATGATTGGCAGACGAACGGCCGTCCACTTATCAAGATGGGAATCGGGATCAATTCCGGCACGGCGATTGTCGGCAACATCGGCTCGTACGATCACATGGAATATACGGCGATTGGCGACACCGTGAATTTGGCGGCGCGGCTCGAGTCTGCCACTAAGGAGCTGGGCTTGGATATTGTGGTGAGCGAACAGACCTACGAGGCGATACGGCCGCTATTTCAATGGAAGGACGCCGGAGCGATCGCGGTGCGCGGACGCACGGCACCGGTGCGCGCGTACAGCGTCGAGGGCGTCATCAGCAAATCAGCCGTAGCTGCTTCGTAGCAATCGCCGAAAGTGTCTAGTGGCACAGGCTTCCAGCCTGTGTTCTGCTATCGGGTAGCAACTCCGCGGAACGGATATAGAATTGGGATCATCAGCAATTCATGTCCGTCGGGTGGTAGTCGCCAGGTAAGCCTACGGGGCACCCTCGACGCATATCTCTCCAGTATCGGCAATAGTTCGAGCCGCTTTCGGCATTGATTTCAGGTGAGCTGAAACCGCCTCACCTCGCTGTTTCCTTGCATTTCGCTAAAAGTCTATCGCGAAAGCTTAAGGTGTTAAGCAACAGTTTGTAGCGAAAATAGTCTATTGCTACTAATCTGGCGTTTTGCTGAGATAATCAACAATCGGCCAAGCGAATGCGTATTCATGCGTCGGACCGGCCGATTCGTGAATACGATGAGGATTACGCTCTTCAGACCAGGATCGGAGCATTGCGACGATTGCCAGCGACGAGCGAACTATCGGGTTAGATTCCGCACCGCAACTATCGTCCTGCTGTGCCACCGCTGTGCTGTCCGGCTGGTGGTCGGGCTAGTCGAACGCATTGCCCGCGCCGAAGCGCAGCACACCGCTTCAACGTTGCGATCTTCCGGCAAAAGGCAGTCCTGATCGCGCCCAGCATCAGTGACGAGCGCTGCAGATTAGCCGCTTATCAAATAGATTATCGATCGAAACGGGCATGTCAGTGAGTTGTCAGACGCAACAGTCCGCGATCGTTGAGGTCGTAATTGCTCCACCACACTGCAAAGCGGCCCGGAATTGTACGCGGCGGGAGATCTTTCTCTATTCCTTTCTCGGGTCGGTGTAGAACTCTGTAAATGCCTGCTCTTGCCGGCTCAGGGGAGTCGCTAGTGCGGCCCGTGCAGTAAAGCATCGGCGAATCAGGGTTTGGAATTAAGAACGGCAGCCAACGCTTCAGTCATGCTACGAGTAGCGGAGCGGAGATTGCGCATCAGTCTGATTGATGCTGCGAGCAAACGAGGCTGCGTTATTAAAGCCGCGGCAGCCGGCAGCAGCCGGACCCTGCCATTTTCGTCGGCCAGGTGCGCTCCTTCGATCTCGTCACCTGCCGTATCCATTATAGTTCGTAGGCAGATGAAGGGCAGTTCACGACGCGCGGCCTCCAAGGCGATTGGCGCGCTTTCCATGTCCACCGCGATCGCCCCCAGCGCCTGATACGCTCGCCTCTTATCTGCGACCTTGGCGATCACGCGCCGCGATGTCAGCACCGGCCCGACGGCAAAAGATATCTGGGCCGCCTGCAGCGCCGCCGCGAAGGGCTCTCGATGACTGACTGGCGTTTCAACCTCTGCCTCAACCGCAAACTCCTCATCGCGCCGGACCAGGAGTCGATCGGCCAATACCACACGGCCGATTGGCAGATCGGCGCGCAAGGCACCCGCCACGCCGGTCATTATGACCCGATTCACACCATCCAAGCGGTCAAGCGCTAGGGCTGCCGCCTGCCGGGCACGTCTTATGCCAATTCCGCTGGCGATCAACACAACGTCTGATCCGCCGGCGCGCCCCTGAAAGCCGCGCAATTCATCCCCGGTCAAGGGCTTGGTGTCAGTGAGCAAGCTCCGCAAAGGCCAGAGTTCGGCACCGAAGGCACAAAAAATCAGGATCATGACAGTGGCGGAGAGGGGGGGATTCGAACCCCCGAGACCCTTCCGAGTCTACACGCTCTCCAGGCGTGCGCCTTAAACCGGACTCGGCCACCTCTCCCTGAGGTACGCGAAAGTATGACATCCCGATGGTCATCTCCGCCAGTGAGAGAGCCACGCATCGTGCTTGACCTGACGATCCAAGCTGATCGCATACTGTCGGGTGCCCCAGTGAGAGTGGATGGTGGATGATGCCGGGACGGAGTCGCTGCGAGCAAGCGCGATGACGGATACTGCCAGCCGCAAGGATTTTTACAGCCGCATCGGCGCGCGCAACCTTAAGCCACTGTGGGAGGTATTGCGCGGCCAGTTAACTGCTGAGCCGAAGCCGCCCGAAGCGGCAGTCCTGTGGCGTTATGAGGAAGTTCGTCCCTTCTTACTCGAAGCTGCCAGGTTGATTTCCGTCGAGGAAGCCGATCGGCGGGTATTGGTGCTGGAAAATCCGGCCCTCCCCGGAAAGACCAGGGCTACTCAATCACTTTATGCCGGCTTGCAAATAGTCATGCCTGGCGAGATTGCCCCCTGTCATCGCCATACGCCTACCGCCCTTCGTCTGATGGTCGAAGGCGAGGGCGCATTCACTGCAGTTGACGGTGAGCGCACCTCGATGCAGCCGGGGGACCTCGTGATTACTCGCTCATGGTCGTGGCACGATCATGGAAACGGCGGCAATGGTCCGGTGGTCTGGCTCGATGGCCTCGACGTCCCGCTGGTCGGATTTCTCAACGCCACATTTTTCCAGGACTACGAGGAAACGGCCCATCCATTGGTGCGTCCGGACGGCGATTCGCAGGCGCGCTATGGCACTGGTATCTTACCCATTGATTACCAGGCCGCCCCTGCCAGTACGCCGCTGCTGAATTATCCCTACCGAATTACGCGGGAGGCGTTGAATGCGCTTGAACAGGCGGGAGATCTCGACCCGTGCCACGGGGTGAAGAGCCGCTATATCAATCCCGTAACTGGCGACTATGCAATGCCGACGATGGGCGCGTTCGTACAATTGCTGCGGCGCGGATTTCGTGGAGCGCGTTACCGATCTACCGATAGCACAATTTACCAGGTCATCGAGGGAAGCGGCCGGACTATATTGCAGGGTCAGACGCTGGATTGGCACGCCCATGACGTATTCGTAGTGCCGAGTTGGGAATGGCATCAACACCAGACGGATACGGAATCGGTGCTGTTCAGCTTTTCTGACCGGCCGGTTCAACAGAAACTAGGTCTATGGCGTGAGCAGCGCGACTGTAACTAGTCGCGTACCCAGCCACATCAAAGAGGATACCCAATGACTACCGAAGAAATGGAAAGGCGACTCACCATTCTGGAAGACATCGAAGCGATCAAGAAGCTCAA
>JAMXLL010000204.1 GCA_024281015.1 Candidatus Binataceae bacterium | reverse complement strand
TCCTGAACGGCAAAGTGTCCGACCCATTAAGGCGCCCGCTTTTTTGTTTTCCTGAGGAATTTCGCATGCTTGCGGGGCGCCTTCAGGTCTTCCTGGAAGTGCTGAGTGGCGAAGATATACGCTACCATACACCATTTTTGCGCGGCGTTTTCATTTCGAGCACCCATCAGCAGGAATCGCGGCAGTCGTTGTTACGGCGGCGCGTAGGAATCGCTTCGCCCGCGGCGACAGCCGCCGGTCCGCCGGGCCCGCACTGTTTCCTGCGTGATCTATTCGAATCAATAATGCCGCGTGATCGTGGTCTAAGCTCAGCCATCAGGTCAAGCGCCGCGTGAGTTGTAGGGGTGAGTACGTTCCCGAAAAGTGTCCCGGCTGGGGTTATGGTTCGGCCGCTGGGACTTGGACCGAAAATTATCGCCGTATGCAACGGCTAGTTTATTTTCGCCGCAAGATTCGCCAAGAACACCCCTTCGTCTGTGAATCCGCACTATCGCTTCCCTGCGGCTCGCGTCCCGGGTGTCGGCGGGTGTAATCGGCGGTAACGATGGTTCGGGTAAAATGCCGAAGCGCTTATTTGCACTTGCTGCTAATCGCTTGCATCATGCGCTAACGCGGGGTAGCATCCCGAGTTCTCTCCTATTTGTATTTGCTTCGTTCTTGGAGGGGTACCGTTCTTGAATAGGGGCCTCTTGTCCGTACCAACGTTAACAGACGTGAAAGGTCCTTATTTATGGGGCCGGAGTATCAATTAAATGCACTCGCTGTTTCGCCGCTAGAGGAGTTTTTCGGTCCGCATTTCCGGGTAGCGGGAAAGTGTCGATCCGGCCGTCAGATTTAAGTGCGGCCACACTCCCGGAGAAAAACCGAGCGGTCGAGTTGATGATCGTTGGTCAATTCGTGGCCAATAAGTGTCAGCAGCCATGCCCTAATTAGTCTCAGAGGGTAAATTTCTGATGTCGTCGCCACCGCCCATTGATATTGGTGAGCTGTTGACTCCAATCGCAGGGACCAATCCTTGTGGTGAGTCGCTGTTCTACACGGACACGTACGACGCGATCCGGGAGGCACGTCGCGCCGACGATGCGACATTAGGCCAGGGCGATTGGAAGCGTGAACTCAAGGTAGCGAACTGGCGTGAGGTTCGAAAGCTTTCTCGCGATGCGTTAGCTACCAAGAGCAAGGACCTTCAGCTTGCGGCATGGTTGACCGAGGCTCTAATAAAGCAGGAGGGTTTCGCCGGCGCCCTCTGGGGATTCAGGCTGCTCAATGGCCTGGTAGATCGATTTTGGGACTTATTGTACCCCCTTCCGGAAGACGACGACCTCGAGTTCCGCGCCCAGGTTTTGGAGTCATTCAACAATGGCATATCGGCCGCTCTCAGCGAACTGAAGCTGACAGGCTCCGGAGAGGGCAAAGAATATTCGCTGAATGAATGGCGCGAATCTCGCCAAGTCGAGGAGAAGGGGCTGAAGAGTCCGCAGGACCGCGATGCGCTTGTCAATGAAGGGAAGATAACGGGAGAGCAATGGGATAAGGCAGTGGCAGCCACCCGGCGAGCTTTTTATGAGACTTTGCTCACCGACATCAAGGCAGATATAGAAGAGTACGATAAGCTGGCTTTCATTGTTGACCAGAAGTTTGGGCGCCAAGCACCTAGTCTGCGTGACCTCAAGCGGACGCTCGAAGAATGCCAGTCAGTGGTTGAAATTATCGTCAACAAAAAGCGAGAGCTCGAGCCCGATGCCACTCCAGTCGAAACCGAACCAGTCAACTCCGTAGCCAACGAGCCGCGTGCCGAACAAAGTGATTTCGGCGCAAACGGCTCTGCGACAGACAACGGAAGTGTAATCGTCGACGGGTCCGATATCTGCTCTCCGACAACGCCAGTTCACTCTGCCACTGTAATCTCGATAGAGCCCCAGGACCGCGCCGACGCATTGATACGCCTGGAACGAATCGCCGAGTTTTTCCGGCGTACGGAACCGCACAGTCCAGTGGCTTACCTGGTGCAGCGCGCCGTACGATGGGGCCAGATGCCGCTCGAGGAATGGCTGAATGAAATGATCAGCGATCAAAGCGTCCTGAGTCACATCCGTGAGACGCTTGGGATCAGAAATCCGGAGCAGAACGGCTCCTAAGGAGCCGAGGAGGACCTTGCGATGCCGAGAGAGAGTCTCCAGCACAAGCTGGATCGAGTGCGCCCACCGCGTGTGCACATCACCTATGATGTTGAACTCGGTGGGGCGATCGAGTTGAAAGAACTTCCATTTGTGATGGGAGTATTGGCGGATCTTTCGGGGAAGCCGGATCAACCATTGCCGCGCCTCCGCGAACGAAAGTTCGTCGAAATCGATCGCGACAATTTCGACGACGTGATGGCCGGAATGAAGCCGCGGCTGGCATACCAGGTCGACAACAAGCTGCAGAACGACGATACGAAGATCGGGGTTGAACTCCGCTTCAACAGCATTGAGGACTTCGAGCCTGAGCAGGTTGCCAAGCAAGTCAAGCCGCTGGCGGAACTTCTCGAGTTGCGCCGCCAGCTCACTGGTCTGCTCGCGAAAGCCGATGGTAACGATCGGCTGAATGATCGCCTTATGGAAGTGATCGGCAATACCGAAAAACTGCAGCAGCTCGCCAAAGAAGCCCAGCAGGGTGCCGGCACCGACCAGAAAAGCGGAGACAAGCCGCAAGGAGAAGGATGATGGCCGACGAACAAGTGCAACTTCAACCGAACGCCGCGACCGCGGCGGCGGCTGAATCGCAAGCGAATTTGCTCGACCAGATCATCCACGAGACCCGCCTGGACCGCGACGAGCAGCTCGCGGAACAATCACGCCAGCAGATCGCCACTCTCGTGCAGGCGGTGCTCAGCCAGACGGTCAAAGTCTCCAAGGATCTGGAACAAACTCTGAGCGCAAAGATTGCTGATATTGACGAATTGATCTCGCGCCAACTCAACGAGATCATGCACCATTCGGATTTCCAGAGACTGGAGTCTTCATGGCGCGGACTGCGCTACCTGGTTATGTCGAGTGAGACCAGCACGATGCTCAAGATCAAGGTGCTAAACGCTTCCAAGAAAGATCTGGCGCGTGATCTTGAACGTGCTACCGAATTCGACCAAAGTGCCCTGTTCAAGAAAATCTATGAAGAGGAGTTCGGAACGTTCGGCGGGGCACCGTTCGGTGCTCTGATCGGTGATTACGAATTTGGCCGCCATCCGCAGGATCTGGCCATGCTAGAGAGGGTCGCCAATGTTGCCGCGGCTGCTCATGCGCCTTTCTTCGCCGCGGCCAGTCCCGAGATGTTCAACCTTGACAGCTTCACTGATATCGGAGTACCTCGCGACCTCTCCAAAATTTTCGATACGGTCGAATATGCCAAGTGGAAATCATTTCGTGATCAGGATGATTCACGATTTGTCGGTTTGACGCTGCCTCATGTACTGATGCGGTTACCTTATGGGCCCGACACCGTGCCGGTTGAAGGGTTCAACTTCAAGGAAGAAGTGGATGGGAAAGACCATAGCAAATACCTGTGGGGCAATGCCGCCTACGCACTGGGCACACGCATCACCGACGCCTTTGCCAAGTACAATTGGTGCGCAGCGATTAGGGGTGTTGAGGGCGGTGGTCTTGTAGAGGGCCTGCCAACGCACACCTTCCGCACCGACGATGGCGAGATCGCGCTCAAGTGCCCGACCGAGATTGCAATAACCGATCGGCGAGAGAAGGAACTCTCGGATCTGGGGTTCATCCCGGTGGTACATTGCAAGGGCACCGACTACGCCGCTTTCTTCGGCATGCAGTCATGTCAAAAGGCGAGGAAATACGATACCGACGCGGCAAACGCGAACGCGCGGCTCTCAACGCAACTCCAATACATAATGGCGACTTCCCGCTTCGCTCACTATTTGAAAGCGATGATGCGGGACAAGATTGGCAGTTTCATGTCGCGCGAGGACTGCGAAGGGTTCCTCAACCGCTGGATCTCCAATTACGTATTGGCCAGCGATACGGGATCCCAGGAAGACAAGGCCAAGTACCCATTGAGAGATGCGCGTGTGGAGGTTTCAGAAGTGCGGGGGAAGCCGGGTGCGTACAAGGCTGTGGCCTTTCTCCGGCCGCATTTCCAGCTCGACGAGTTGACCGCTTCCCTGCGGTTGGTAGCTGATTTGCCTCAATCGGCACGCTGATGTTCCGGTAGCAGTGATAAGGAAATAACTAACCGTAAAATGGAGAGACAAACCAATGGCTGTTGACTATTTTCTTGATATCGACGGTGTACCGGGTGAAAGCAAGGATTCAAAGCACACCTCCAAGATAGACGTGCTATCGTTTTCCTGGGGCGCACACCAACCCGGCACTTTCGGCAACGGTACTGGCGGAACCGCCGGTAAAGTATCAATGTCCGATTTCTCCTTTGCGATGCAGACCTGTGAGGCAACTCCCAAACTGATGGAAGCGTGTGCATCCGGGAAGCACATAGCCAAAGCCGTGCTCTACTGCCGCAAGTCCACCGGCGATGGGGGTCAAGCCGATTACATGACCTGGACCTTTTCGCCCATCATCATTTCCAGCTACCAAACGGGGGGGTCCAGCGGCTCAGAAATTCCTGTCGATTCGGTGACAATCAACTATGGGCAGGTCAAGGTAGAATATAAGAAGCAAACCGACGAGCAGGGCTCGGTGCAAACCGCAGGGACCTTCGGCTGGAGCCTGGAAAAGAATGCAAAAGCCTAAAGCGTTGAGTTTGCCATAGTGCGCTGAACCGAGGGTTGCTGTCCGGCGGCCCTCGATTTGCTCCGGCGAGGGATCACCGCATCCAAAGCAAGGTACGCCGCCGGTTCTCGTCGACAATGAGCGTCAGCTCGCCTGAATCGAGCTGATAACTTGATAGCATGTCCGTCGAGAAAGGTACGGGCGACCACGTCCGACTCAGAGGAATGTGCGATTGGCCAAGCTCGACCGTAGAACTGAGGTTCTGCCATCACTACTCGACCGCCTGATCGACGACAATCCCGAACTTCTCAGCAGCGGCTTTCAGGACGTAAGGGGATTGCAGCGAAGCGTGGTCCGCGATCTGGAGAATCTGCTCAATACCAGGCGAGAGGCGCTTTGGGACTTTCCACAGGAGTTCACTGAGGTAAACAAGTCTTTGCTCCTTTATGGGTTGCCCGATGTCACTGGTTACAATTTGCTGGATCCGAACGATCGCAATCGATTGCGCCGGGCGATAGAGACTGCTGTAGCGACGTTTGAACCACGCTTGCAGCGGGTACGCGTTACCATGATGCCGCCAGGGCAGAACGATGGGGCATTACATTTTCGGATTGAGGCCCAGCTGCGCGTGGAACCGTCTCCCGAACCGGTGGCGTTTGACACGATGTTGCAGTTGGATACGCAGAAATATTCTGTGAGAGCGTAGTAGCACCCGTGGCCGATGAGCTGCTGACATATTATGAGCAGGAACTGAGTTTCCTGCGGCAAATGGGAGCTGAGTTCGCAGCGTCATATCCCAAGATTGCTAGCCGTCTGCTGCTCGAGCCTAACCGCTGCGAAGACCCTCACGTTGAGCGGCTGATCCAGGCGTTTGCGCTGCTCGCCGCGCGCATCCGGTACAAGCTGGACGATGATTTCCCAGAAATCACCGATGCCTTGATGGGGATCCTATACCCGCATTATCTGGCGCCGCTGCCCTCCTTTTCGATTGTGCAGTGTGTGCTCGATCCTGATCAGGGTAAGCAAAGCGGCGGATTCCGTATCGAGCGTGGTACAACCGTTTATTCTCAACCGGTCAACGGGACTCCGTGCCGCTTTCGCACATGTTACCCGATAACGTTGTGGCCGATTGAAGTTTCCTCGGCGAGCTTTGAACCCCCGGATAAATTCTCCCCCCCACCAAAGGCGGCGTCTGTCATTCGCCTCGTGTTGCAATGCCGTGGCGGGAGCCAGTTCGCAGAACTTGAACTAGACAGCTTGCGGTTCTTCCTCAATGGGGAAAGCTCGCTGGTATTCAGCTTGTATGAGCTGCTGTGCAGGAACGTGTGCCAGGTGCACCTTCGTGGCGCGGCCGGAACCAAGGCCGCTCCTTCCATCGTCTTGCCGAAATCGTGCATACGTCCAGTAGGCTTTCAAGCGGACGAGGGAATGCTCCCGTACACCGCTCGATCGTTTCTCGGCTATCGTCTTCTACAAGAGTATTTTGCCTACCCTGAGAAGTTCTTGTTCTTTGACCTGAGTGGACTGGCGAAGATCGGTCATGCTGGAGTAGGTGCCGCGGCGGAAGTCCTGATCTTTCTCGACCGAATCCCCCGCCTTGAGCAACCACTTGACGCAAAAACGTTTCGGCTTGGCTGCACTCCTATAATTAACCTGTTTACTCAAATCGCGGAGCCGATTCGGCTTGACCGCGCGCAGACTGACTATCGGTTAATACCAGATCTTCGACGTATAAACGCTACTGAGGTCTACTCGGTCGACGAGGTAACCAGCGTTTCACCGTATCGGCCTGAGCCGACCAGCTTTCAGCCATTTTACTCGACCATGCATGCCGTAGATGGCGACAAGCAGGCATTCTGGTATGCCGTCCGGCGCCCATCACAGCGAAAAGGCGATCCCGGAACGGACGTTTATCTTTCGCTGGTCGATTTGGATTTTCGGCCGAATTTGCCACCGGTTGAGACTCTCACTGTGCATGTGACCTGTACCAACCGCGATCTACCCGGCAAGTTACCATTTGGCCGCGAGCCGAACGGTGGACGGGGCGATTTTCAGCTCGAGGAAGCTGCTCCATTGTCCGGTATATACTGCCTGAAGAAGCCGAGCGAGACCCTGCGTCCTCCCCTCCATCGAGGTCTCCATTGGCGCCTGCTATCTCATCTTGCTCTCAACTATTTGTCCATCTGCGAGGGCGGCAAAGAAGCACTCCAGGAAATTCTACGCCTCTACGACTTCTGGGGATCGGCGGCGACCCAACAACAGATTGCGGGTATCACAGAGGTCCGCAGCAGGCGTGTTGTCGGACGACCGCCCTCGATGGGCTGGAACGGGTTCTGCCGCGGCATCGAAGTCACAATTGAATTCGACGAAGAAAAATATGTTGGCAGCGGAGCTTTCCTGTTTGCCAGCGTTCTCGAGCGGTTCCTCGGACTTTATAGTTCGCTGAACTCGTTCAGCCAACTCGTCGCAATCAGCAAGCAACGTGAGGAGCCACTTAAGCGATGGCCGCCGAGAGCGGGCGATCAGATCCTTCTTTAGTGGATCGATTGTTCCAGGAATTTTTCCGCTTCGACTTTTTTCAAGCCGTGCGGCTGCTCGAAGCGATTTATCCCGAGAAGAAGCCGGTTGGATATTCCCCCAGTCCCAAGGATGAGGCGGTACGATTTCAGGCCGACGTTTCGCTGAATTTTCCGCCGAGCGCGATCCAGGATCTCGAACCCGCAACCGGCGACAGCGAGCCAGCAAAAATGACGGCGGCATTCATGGGCTTGACCGGTCCATTAGGTGTTTTGCCGCGCCATTACACCGAACTGATGATCGAACGAGGGCGACGGCATGACGATGCGCCGCGTGCATTTTTTGACCTCTTCAATCATCGGCTGATCTCCTTATTCCATCGTGCCTGGCAGAAGTATCGTTTCCAGATAGGATTCGAGCGCAATGCCAGGTCTGGCAGCGGTTACGACCCCTTCTCGCTCCATCTGTTCGATCTGATCGGGATGGGCACTGGCGGTCTGCGCGGACGGCTCGAATTCGGTGACGCACCGCTGCTCTTCTACGCTGGCCTGATCGGCCAGCAGCCGGCTTCAGCAAGCGCGACCTGTAGTCTCCTGGGTGATTATTTCGGAACACCCCTCAAAATTGTGCAATTCGTCGGGCAGTGGCTCGACATTACACCGGAGAATCGCACCCGGCTGGGCCAGGCAAATAATGGGCTTGGTACAAGTGCGGTCGCAGGAACGCGCATCTGGGATCAACAATCGAAATTCAAGTTGCGCATCGGCCCCTTGAGTTTTGCCGAATTTAAGCAGTTCCTGCCGGACGGCGATCGCTACCGCCCCTTGGTAGAGATGACTCGCTATTCTGCCGGTCAGGAATTCGATTTCGATATTCAACTGGTGCTGAAAGCGCCTGAAGTCCCGTGGTGCCGGCTCGGCGATGCGCGAGCGCGACTTGGTTTCTCGACCTGGCTCAAAGTCCAAGAATTCAATTGCGATGATGATCAGGTGGTATTTTCCGGTGGGCTGACCAGGATTGGCGCGCTACCCGGATAAATCGGCGGACAGGTTTGAGACGTTTGGGAGGCCGCTAATGAAATTAAGTATCGAATCGGTAAAGTCATTAATTAGCAAGTTGAATGATCAATGCCGAACGGCCTTTAACCAGGCGGCGGACTTGTGCCAGACTCGCACCAACTACGAAGTTGAGATCGAACATCTCCTGCTGAAGTTGATTGAGCTGCCCGATGGCGATGTTCCTGCAATACTCCGCCATTACGAGATCGATGCTTCACGCCTAACCCGGGATCTTACGGGCGCGCTCGAGCGGCTGAAGAGGGGAAATGCGCGAGCTCCGGGCTTCTCGCCAGACATATTGAAGTTGCTTCAGGAAGCATGGCTGCTGGCTTCGGTAGATTATCGAGCAGCTGTGCTTCGCTCAGGCCATTTGGTGACCGCCGTAGTGAACGAGGACAGTCTTTGGCGGATGGTTCGCGAGATCTCTCGTGAATTCTCTGCCATTGACCCCGAGCGACTGAAGCGAGATTTGCCCAGGATCACGGCCGGTACTGCTGAGGACAAAGCTGTACCGGCGGCGTCTCCTGCTGTGATAGCACCAGGCGGGCAACCTTTCATCTCGACCAGCACCAAAGCGCTCGACCAATTCACGATCGATCTGACAGGCCGAGCAAGGGCAGGGCATATCGATCCGGTGGTCGGGCGTGATTTTGAGATTCGTCAGGTGATAGACATCCTGACGCGACGGCGGCAGAACAACCCTATCCTGACGGGCGAAGCGGGAGTTGGCAAAACGGCTATAGTCGAGGGCTTTGCTTTACGAATCGCCGCCGGCGACGTACCGGAGCCGCTGAAGAATGTTGCCGTGCGAACTCTCGACCTGGGATTGCTGCAAGCTGGTGCAGGTATTAAAGGTGAATTCGAGAATCGGCTCAAGTCGGTTATCGAAGAAGTCAAAGGCTCACCGCAACCCGTCATACTGTTTATTGATGAGGCGCACACGATGATCGGTGCGGGAGGCTCGTCCGGGGGGAGCGACGCTGCCAATCTGCTCAAACCTGCACTGGCCCGGGGCGAATTACGTACGATTGCGGCGACTACCTGGGCCGAATACAAGAAGTACTTCGAAAAGGATGCCGCGCTCGCACGCCGTTTCCAGGTTGTCAAGGTCGAGGAGCCGACTGAAGATCAAGGGATCATAATGATGCGCGGCTTGACCGATGCACTCGAGCAGCATCATCAGGTCCGGGTGCTCGACGAGGCGGTCGAAGCCGCGGTGAGGCTCTCCAACCGCTACATGACGGGGCGCCAACTTCCGGACAAGGCCGTGAGTGTGCTGGATACTGCCTGCGCACGGGTCGCGATCGGACAAGCTGCGACACCGCCAGCTGTCGAAGATGAGCAGCGCCAAATCGCTCACGCAACAGTCGAAATAGGAGCGCTTGAACGCGAGCAAACGACTGGCGCCGATCACCACAAGCGCCTCGGTGAGTTGGCGCAGATGCGCACCGCCGCCGAGCAACGGCTGGCGCGACTTACCGAACAGTGGGATAAGGAGCGCACCTTCATTAATAAGATTCGCGAACTCCGGACAAAACTCGAGGGGCATGCCGACAAGGAGGATACCGGGATCAACGGTTCATCCGTCAGGTTACGCGACGAGCTGACCCGGCTGAACGAAGAACTCGCGGCCATCCAGAATCACGAACCGTTGATGCACTCGTGCGTTACTGCTCAGACCGTGGCCGAAGTGATCTCCGGATGGACCGGGATTCCGGTAGGCAAAATGCAGACGGACGAGATCAACGCCGTGCTGTCGCTCAAGGAGAAACTCGAAGAACGCGTTGTCGGCCAGCCGCATGCGCTCGAAGCAATCGCGCAGCGCGTCCGCACTGCCCGGGCAAATCTGACCGATCCGCGGCGGCCAATTGGCGTGTTCCTGTTAGTCGGACCGAGCGGAGTGGGCAAGACGGAGACCGCGCTCGCATTAGCTGACACTCTCTATGGCGGTGAGCGCAACCTTATCACGATTAATATGAGCGAATACCAGGAAGCGCATACCGTTTCGTCGCTCAAGGGTTCGCCTCCCGGATACGTGGGATATGGAGAAGGCGGTGTCTTAACCGAGGCCGTTCGCCGCAAGCCCTATTCGGTTGTGCTGCTGGATGAAGTCGAGAAGGCGCATCCAGATGTTATGGAATTATTTTACCAGGTCTTTGATAAAGGGATCCTCGAAGATGGTGAAGGACGCGAAATCGATTTTAAGAATACCGTAATCCTTCTAACGTCTAATGCGGGATCGGACATCGTTATGAAGCTTTCGGCTGATCCGGAGACCCGGCCTGAGCCGGACGGAGTCGTTGAAGCGATTCGCCCCGCATTGCTGAAGGTTTTCAAACCAGCGTTACTGGGCCGAATGGTGATCGTCCCCTATTACCCAATCAGCGAAGAGGTGATGCGTTCCATCATCAAACTTCAGCTCGGGCGAATTGGGAAGCGACTGGCGGAGAATCACGGCGCCATGTTCAGCTATGATGACGCGGTGGTCAATCAAATTGCGAATCGTTGCAAAGAAGTCGAAAGCGGCGCCCGCAATGTCGACCACATCCTGACGCGAACTCTGCTACCGGAAATGTCAGGCCAGTTCCTTGCGAGGATGGCGGTCGGACAAGCGATTGCCAGCGCCACGATTAGGGTCGCCGAAAACGGTGAATTCAGATACCAGATAACGTGAACTGCGGCTCTCTCATTCCAAATCACCAGACCAACTGACAATGAACTACTAACGCACAGGCTATTGCTCAATGCCTACTTATACTCAGGAAAATCGGTTAATCTCAGTTGACACGCCGCTCGGCAAGGATGTGTTGCTGCTGCACTCATTCCGAGGACGCGAAGCTATTTCTCAGCTCTTCACGTTCGACCTGGTCATGCTCTCGGAAAATCCGTCGCTCTCTTTTAATGAAATTGTTGGTCAGCGTGTAACAGTGTCGGTCAGAAGACCAGATGGTGATTGGCGCTATCTAAATGGATTCATCAGCCGCTTCGCTCAGTCAGGAAGTGACGCCCGTCTAACCTACTATCACGCGCAAGTCGTTCCGTGGTTGTGGTTCCTGACGCGCTGGGCTGATTGCCGGATTTTTCAGAACAAGACGGTACTAGAAATCATCAAGCAGGTTTTCACTGATCGCGGGTTCAACGATTTCGAGGATCGCTGCGAGGGCAACTTTCCGAAGCGGGAATATTGCGTCCAGTACCGCGAAACCGATTTTAATTTTGTTTCGCGTTTGATGGAACAGTACGGCATCTTCTACTTTTTCGAACACGCCGACACCAAACACACGTTAATACTCGCGAACTCCGCGCACGCCCATCAGCAATGTCCCGGCCAATCGAGGGTGTCGTTTCGCGAAGATGCCGGCCCCGGCGCTTTACCTGACTATGAAGACGTCATCACCGGATGGCGACTGGATCAGGAAGTGCGGCCCGGTAAATACGCTCTCAACGATTACAATTTTGAGACTCCAAGCACTAATCTGCTCGAGAACTTAGCTACCCGTAAAGAAATAGCCCAGAATACGAACTACGAAGTCTTCGACTATCCTGGCGTGTATCCCAATATTCCTGAGGGAGAGCAGATAGTAAAGTTGCGAATGGAGGAAGAAGAAGCCTTAGTCACTGTGGCTGCCGGGAATAGTACATGTCGTTCGTTCATGCCGGGTTTCCGCTTCGACCTGGCTGACCACTATCGCCAAGATATGAATCGAGGTTACATAATTTCCGAGCTGCAACACGAAGCATCGCTGGGTGATAGCTACACCAGTGACAACGAGTCATCGGTCACTTATGCGAATTCGTTCAGTGTGATCCCTGACGACGCCTCTTATCGTCCGCGTCGCATCACTCCTCACCCGGTAGTTCAAGGTCCGCAGACAGCGGTCGTGGTAGGCCCCTCCGGCTCCGAGATCTACGTTGATAAGTACAGCCGGGTGAAGGTGCAATTTTTCTGGGATCGCAAGGGCAAGCACGATGAGCAAAGTTCCTGCTGGATTCGGGTTTCGCAGCCATGGGCCGGCAAGCAGTGGGGCTTTGTTGCCATTCCACGCATAGGCCAGGAAGTGATCGTCGATTTTCTGGAAGGCGACCCGGATCGACCTATAATCACCGGTCGCGTCTACAATGCGGAGCAGATGCCGCCCTACGCCCTGCCTGCCAATCAGACCCAGAGTGGAATCAAGACGCGTAGTTCGCAAGGGGGCGCCGCCAGCAACTTCAATGAGCTTCGGTTCGAGGACAAAATGGGCGAGGAGGAATTCTACGCTCACGCCGAAAAGAACCTGACTACCGAAGTCGAACATGATGAGAAGCGCAGCGTCGGAAACGACCGCTCCAGTACGATCCAGCACGATGATACTCTCACAGTGCAGAATAACCGGAGTGCGACGATCAATGGTACCGACAGTGAGACCGTGATGCGCACTCAGACCAGCACCATCAATCAATCCCGCAGCGCGACTATAGCGACTTCCGACTCGCTGACGGCAGGGACCCAGGTTTCGCAGACTGCAGGGACGTCTTTCTCGATTACGTCCGGCACCACAATGAGCGTAGTAGCAGGTGCAAGCGTTGACATTACGGCAGCCGGACAAGTGGCGATTACCGCCGCCGGGGCTCTGACTATTACCGCCCCAGTGGTTTCGATTGAAGCTGCAATCGTGCAAATCGCCGGCGTAATGCAGGCTACATCCGTTGT